>MERP01000101.1 GCA_001772055.1 Betaproteobacteria bacterium RIFCSPLOWO2_12_FULL_68_19 | reverse complement strand
CGCGACGCGGTGAAGGACGGGCTGCCGGAGCTGCTCGCGGGCGCGGACCTGATGAGCCGCCCCGGCAACCGCACGGTGCTGGTGCCGGTGAAGTTCCTCGAGCACGCGCGGCTGCGCCTCGCCGACGCGCCGGTGCAGAGCGGCGCGGGCCAGGGCCGCGGCGAGCCTGGCGACGTGCTGCAGCCGGGCCGCGAGGAAGGCAGCCGCGGCGCCGAGTCCGGCGGCACCGGGGAGGGCGAGATCCGCTTCGTGGTCGAGCTCAAGATCGACGAGATCGTCGACTGGCTGTGGGAGGAGCTCAAGCTCCCCGAGCTCAAGCCGCGCCGCTCGGCGGTGATGGACGAGCCCGACTACGTGCGCGAGGGCTGGGACAAGCGCGGCGCGCGCGCCCGGCTCGATCGCCGGCGCACGCTGAAGGAAGCCGTCAAGCGACGTGCTGTCCAAGAAGATCCTGTTGCTTTTACCAACGAGGACCTGAGATTCAGGCAGCTCGTGAAGCGCGCCACGCCCGCCACCAACGCCGCGGTGATCTTCGCGCTCGACGTCTCGGGCAGCATGGACGAGGCGCAGCGGCGCCTCGCCAAGCAGTTCTTCTTCTTCGCGCTGCAGGGCGTGCGCCGCCAGTACGCCAAGGTCGAGACGGTGTTCCTCGCGCACGCCGCGCAGGCCTGGGAGTTCGACGAGAGCCAGTTCTTCCAGGCCTCCTCGAGCGGCGGCACGGTGAGCTCGAGCGTCGCGCGCCTCGCGCTCGACGTGATGGCCTCGCGCTACGACCCCGGGCGCTACAACGTGTACTTCTTCTACGCCTCCGACGGCGAGAACGCCGCCGAGGACCGCGGCGAGGCGAGGGCCGCGCTCGGCGAGCTCGCGCGGCTCGCGAACTACGCCGGCTACGTCGAGACCGGCGGCGCCGCGACCTTCCGGCCGCGCGACACGCAGCTCGCCGAGATCTTCGCCGAGCTCAAGTCGGGGCAGCACGCGGTCGGGCTGAGCCACCTCAACTGCCAGGAAGACGTGTGGCGCGCGATCCGCGAGTTCTTCAGGGACGAGCAGGCGCGTGACTGAGCTCGCCCGGTACGCCGAGGGCATCGAGGCGCTGGCGCAGCGGCTCGGCCTGGACTACTACCCGGTCGACTTCGAGCTGGCGCCGGCGAGCCTGATGACTGAGATCGCGGTCTACGGGCTGCCGATCCGCATGCCGCACTGGTCCTTCGGCGTGCGCTACATCCACCAGCTGGTGCGCCAGAGCATGGGGCACTCGAAGATCTTCGAGGTGATGTTTCCGGGCGACCCCTGCCGCGCCTTCCTCATGGACGGCAACTCGCTCGCCGAGAACTCGCTCGTCACCGCGCACGTGCTGGGCCACGCCGACTTCGCGAAGAACAACCAGCTCTTCGCCCGCTTCCACCGCATGGCCGGCGGCAACATCGTCGAGAAGGCCGCCGCGCACGCGCGCCGCATCCAGCTCGCGATCGAGGCGGTGGGGGTCGAGCGCGTCGAGGCGGTGCTCGACGCGGCGCTCGCGCTGGAATCGCACGTCGACGTCGATGGCGAGCTGCATCGTTCGCCTTATCCTGAGTTTGCGAAAGAAAAATCGCAGAAGGTCGAAACCCCTTTCGGCAAGCGCTTCTCGCAGCTCCCGGGCGCGCAGGAGCCCGCGCCGCCGGCGCTCGGCCCGGTCCGCGCCGCGGTGCCGCCGCACCCGGAATACGACCTGCTCTGGTTCATCGCGAGCTACGCCCCCGAGCTCGAGCAGTGGGAGCGCGACATCTTCCTCGCGGTGCGCGCCGAGTCGCTGTACTTCTACCCGGTGTTCGCCTGCCAGATCATGAACGAGGGCTGGGCCTCCTACTGGCACGCGCGGCTGCTGCGCGAGGCGGACTTCCTGCCGCAGCCGCTGTACCTCGCGGCGCTCAAGGCGCATTCGGACGTGGTGCGCCCGTTCGCGAGCGGCGAGCAGACCGCGCTCGGCATCAACCCCTACCACCTGGGCTTCACCATCTGGGAGCACATCGTGGAGAGGCACGGCCTGGAGCGCGCGCGCGAGGTGTGCCGCGAGGAGGACGACTTCGGCTTCATCCGCAACTGGCTCGACCGGGAGCTCGCCGAGAAGTCCGGGCTGTTCGTCTACGAGACGCGGCCCGGCGACGAGATCCGCGTCGCGAGCCGCAGCCTCGAGGCGGTGCGCGAGGCGATCCTCGCGCCCAAGTTCAACTTCGGCGCGCCGCGCGTCGCCGCCGTCGAGATGAGGCACGACGGCTCGCTCGTGCTCGCGCACGATGCGGCGAGCGACGGGCGCGGCCTGGACCTGGCGCGCGCGAAGACGGTGCTGGAGTACGTGCGGCGCGTCTGGCGCCGCCCGGTGCGGCTCAACACGCTCAACGACCGCGCCGAGCCGATAGAACTCGCGGCCTGAAGCCGCCGCGACGGCAGAGCTCGCTGCCTAGATCAGAATCACGATCAGCAGCACCAGGATGATGAGCAGCAGCAGGTTCGTGTCGCTGATCCGCTGACCGCCGGCGGGCAGGGCCTCCAGGCGCCCGGCGAGGCTGTGCACCTCGGCGTCGTTCATCGCGTCCACGCGCGCCGCCGCGTCCTGCGGGGCCATCCCCATCTTCAGCATTTCCGCCTTGACTTCGGGACGCTTGAGCAGCGCCTTGACGCGGCTTCGGTCGTCGCCCGCGTCCGTGGCAATCATGCCGGCATGCGCCTGCGGCAGCGTGAGCGTCAGGGTGAAGAACACCAGGGTGAGGATTCGCTTCATCGTTAGCTCCTGAAATGAGGTCTTTAAAATAACGAGCCTGCGTTAGACGAAAATCGGGCTTAGAGCCCGAATTGCGGCAGAATTTGCCGTTCCGACTAGTCAAACGGCCCCAACTCTAAAGATGAAAGCCTATTTTATACAGTCCGGTAGCGCACAGACGACACTCGAGCTGCGTGAGGCGCCCAGGCCAGAGGCCAGGCCCGGGCAGCTCCTGGTGCGGGTGCGCGCCGCGAGCCTGAACCGCGGCGAATTCCTGGGCGCCCACGGACTTACCAAGCCCGGCGCGCCCAAGCCCGCGGGCAGCGACGGCGCGGGCGAGGTCGAGGGCACGGGCGAGCGCGTCATGGGGCGGCTCCCCGGCGCATTCGCCGAATACGCGCTGATGGACAAGCACGACCTCATCCCGGTGCCGAAGAACCTTTCGTGGGAGGAAGCCGCCGCGGTGCCCATCACCTTCATGGTGGTGCACGACATGCTCCTCGAGCAGGGCAACCTGAAGGCCGGCGAATGGCTGCTCGTCACCGGCGTCAGCTCCGGCGTAGGCGTCGCCGCGCTGCAGGCCGCCAAGGCCCTGGGCGCCAAAGTCATCGGCACTTCAGGTTCGAAGGAAAAACTCAATCGCCTGAAGACCCTGGGCCTCGATGTCGGAATTCAAACGAGAAAAGCCGATTTCCACGACGCCGTCATGCAGGCGACCGGCGGCAAGGGCGTCGACCTCGTGGTGAACAACGTCGGCGGCACGGTGTTCGCCGAATGCGTGCGCTGCCTCGGCTTCCAGGGGCGCCTTGCGACCGTGGGCTACCTCGACGGCACGATGAAGAGCGAGATCGACCTCGACGCCCTGCACTCCAAGCGCCTCAAGCTCTTCGGCGTGTCGAACAAGCTGCGTAACGGCGAGAGCCGAGCCGTCACCGTGCAAGGCTTCACGCGCGACTTCCTGCCGCTCTTCGTGAGCGGCAAGCTGAAGCCCCTCATCGACCGCGTCTACGACTTCAAGGACCTGCCCGAGGCGAAGGCGCGCATGGAGGCCGACGCGCAGGTCGGCAAGCTCGTGGTGCGCATCCCCTGAATCGGTGTAGATCGGGGTCAGACCCCGATCTACTGGACCTGGATCTTCGCCTCCTTCACCACGCGGCCCCAGGTTTCGTATTCGCTCTTCATGAACTTCGCGAGCTCCTCGGGGGTGCCGGGCTGGGGCTCCACGCCCTGCTTTCTCAGCAGCCCGATCACCTGCGGGTCTTTCAGCGTGGCGACGATGTCGCGGTTCAGCCGCTCGACGATCGCCCTGGGCGTCCTGCCGGCGACGACGAAGGCGTACCAGTTCGTCGCCTGGTAGCCCGGATAGCCGGATTCGGCGACGGTGGGCACGTCGGGAGTGAGCGGGTCGCGCTGCGGGCCGGTGGTCGCGAGCGCCTTCGCCTTGCCCGCCCGCACGTGCGGCCCGGCGGCGACCGGCGTCGCCATGTAGGCATGGATCTGGCCGCCGAGCATCGCCTGCATCGCCGGGCCGCCGCCCTTGAAGGGCACGTGCACGATGTCGATGCTGGCCATCATCTTGAGCAGCTCGCCCGCGAGGTGGCCGGCGCCGCCGATGCCCGAGGAGCCGTAGGTGTACTTGCCGGGGTTTTCCTTCGCCAGCTTGATGAACTCGGCGAGGCTGTTGGCCGGGACCGAGGCATGCACCACGACCAGGTTGGGGAAGATCACCCCCATCGACACCGGCGCGAGGTCGCGCAGCGGGTTGTAGGGCAGGTCCTTCACCAGGTGCGGCGCGACGGTGAGCGAGCCGACGTTCGCCAGCATCACCAGCTGGCCGTCGGGCGCGCTCTTCGCCGTCATGTCGGTGGCGATGTTGCCGCCGGCGCCGGGCTTGTTGTCGACCACCACCTGCTGGCCGAGCCGCTCGCCGAGGGGCCTCTGCACCACGCGCGCCACCGTGTCGGTGCCGCCGCCGGGCGCGAAGCCCACCACCAGGGTGACGGCGCGGCTCGGATACTGCGCGAACGCCGACGTGGCGGCGAGGGCAAGGACGCTGAGCAACAGCTTGGCTTTCATCACACCACTCCTCCTTTGTGCAGGTCTTCGATCTGTTTTTCGCCGTAGCCGAGCTCGCGCAGGATCTCGTCGGTGTGCTGGCCCGGGTCGGGCGTCGGCGCCGCCACGCTCGCCGGGGTGCGCGAGAGCTTCGCCGCCTGGGCGAGCAGCTTGTAGCGCCCGAGCCTGGGATGCGTGACCTCGGTCGCGACGCCCAGGTGCTGGACCTGCGGGTCGGCGAACACCCGGTCGATGGTGTTGATCGGCCCGCAGGGCACGCTCGCCGCGTTGAGCGCGTCGATCCAGGCCGCGCTGCTCTTCGACGCGAAGCTCTCGTTGAGAGCCTGATTGAGCTCCTTGCGGTTGGCGGCGCGCTTCTCGCCGCCCTTGAAACGCTCGTCCGAGAGCAGGTCCTCGCGGCCCAGGGTGCGGCAAAGCCGCTGCCACATGCCCTCGCCCGAAGCCGCGACGTTGATGTAGCCGTCGGCGGTGCGGTAGGCGGAGGTCGGCATGCTGGTCGGGTGGTCGTTGCCCACCTGCGGCGCCACCTCGCCTTTCATGAGGAAGCGCGCCGCCTGGAAGTCGAGCAGCGCGATGCCCGCCTGCAGCAGCGAGCTCTGCACCCACTGGCCGCGCCCCGAGTGCTCGCGCTCGAGCAGCGCGGTCATCACGCCCAGCGCGGCAAACAGGCCCGCGGCGAGATCGGCGATCGCGGCGCCGGTGCGCACCGGCCCCTGCCCGGGGTGCCCGGTGACCGACATCAGGCCGCTCATGCCCTGCGCGATCTGGTCGAAGCCCGGCCGGTCGCGGTAGGGGCCGTCCTGTCCGAAGCCGGAGATGCTCGCCAGGATGATCCTGGGGTTCATTTTTTCCAGAGAGCCGTAATCGATTCCGAGGCGGTACTTGACGTCCGGGCGGTAGTTCTCGACCAGCACGTCGGCGGTCTTCACCAGCCGCTCGAGCACCTCGCGCGCCTGGGGGAGCTTGAGGTTGAGCGTCAGCGAGCGCTTGTTGCGGTGCAGGTTCTGCACGTCGGGGCCGTGGCGCGGCCCGCCCATGCCCTCGTTCGGGTCGACGCCCGGCGGCGACTCGATCTTGATCACGTCGGCGCCGAAGTCGGCGAACTGGCGCACGCAGGTCGGGCCCGCGCGCACGCGCGATAGGTCTAGAATGCGCAGGCGCGCGAGCGCGGGCGAGGCGGTGATCTTGGGCATGCGGGAATATTCTAGCCGCCGCCGTGTTCTGCCTAATCAAGGAGGATCGAAAATGAAAACACTGATCAAAGCGGCGCTCGTGGGTGTCGCGGTGCTCGCGCTGGGTGCGTGCTCCAGCATGCCGAACTGGATGCCGTTCAGCGGCGCAACCAAGGTCAAGCTGAGCGGCGCCGAGGAAGTGCCGCCGGTCGTGGCCCAGGGCTCGGGCAGCGGCAGCTTCCGCGTCGCCGAGGACGGCACCGTCACCGGCAGCGTCACCACCAGCGGCGTGCAGGGCACGGCGGCGCACATCCACCAGGGCGCAAAGGGCCAGAACGGCCCGGTGATCGTGCCGCTCGCCAAGAACGGCGACACCTACAGCGTGCCCGAGGGCCGCAAGCTCACCGCGGCGCAGATGAGCGCGTTCAAGGCCGGCAACCTGTACGTCAACGTGCACACCGCCCGCAACAAGGGCGGCGAGGTGCGGGGCCAGCTCAACCCGTAGCGGCCCTTGCAGCGCTCGCCCCGGCGATGCGGCCGAACACCGAACCATTGGTGAGGCCGCTCCCGCCAGGGTAGTTGAACCAGAAGATCCCCCCGACCAGCTCGCCCGCCGCGTACAGGCCGGGGATCGGCTCGCCGTCGGAGCTCATCACCTGCGCCTCGGTGTTGATCCTCAAGCCGCCGAAGGTGAAGGTGATGCCGCAAGTCACGGCATAGGCCTCGAAGGGCGGGGTGTCGATGGTATTCGCCCAATTCGATTTGTTGATTTTCAGGTTTTCCGTTTTTCTCCCGTCCTTCACGTTCGGGTTGAACGCTATGTCGGTGCGCACCGCGGCGTTGTACTCCCGTATTTCCCTTAAAGCTGTTTCTCCATCCGTGTCCTCGAGCTTGCCGCAGAGCTCCTCCAGGCTGTTCGCCGTGTGCTTGGTGACCTGGCGGATCCTGTATTCGTCGCGCAGCTGCGCCTTGACCTTGGCGTCGAAGACCTGCCAGGCGAACTGCCCGGGCTGCGCCAGGATCACGCGGCCGTACTTGGCATAGGTGTAGTTGCGGAAGTCCGCGCCCTCGTCGACGAAGCGCCGCCCCTCGGCGTTGAGGTAGACGCCCCAGGGATAGGAATGCTTCTGGAACTGGTCGCCGACCGCGAGGTCGCCGAACTCGGGCGCGTTGCGCTCCCAGGCCACCGCGTGGCAGCCCGACCAGTTGCCGTACGCCGCGGCGCCGGCGTCGAGCGCCATGCGGATGCCGTCGCCGGTGTTGAAGCGCGTGCCGCGCACCTTGGCGAGCTCCCAGTTCGGGCC
>MERP01000100.1 GCA_001772055.1 Betaproteobacteria bacterium RIFCSPLOWO2_12_FULL_68_19 | reverse complement strand
GCGACCGACCTCGCCGACTACCTGGTGCGCAAGGGCATGGCGTTCCGCGACGCCCACGAGGTCGTGGCGCGCGCGGTGCGCGAGGCCGAGCGCGCCGGCGTCGACCTCGCGGCGCTGCCGCTCTCGAGGTTGAAAAGCTTCTCAAAAAAAATAGCCCCGGATGTGAAGCGCGTGCTGACCCCGGAGGGCTCGGTCGCGGCGCGCAGCCACCGCGGCGGCACGGCGCCGGCCGAGGTGCGTCGCGCGGTGGCGCGGGCCCGCAAGCGCCTGCGGCGATGAAGAGAATCGGCAAGTACCCCGTGCTGCGCAAGCTTGGGGAAGGGGCGACGTCGGAGGTGTATCTGTGCAACGACCCCTTCAACGCGCGCGACGTCGCGATCAAGGTGGCCTTTGCCGGGTCCTTCGACGACCCGGAGAAGGGCAAGCGCTACCGCAAGCTCTTCGTCACCGAGGCCTCTCTCGCCGGCAAGCTCGAGCACCCGCACATCTGCCAGATCTACGACGCGGTCGCCGACGAGAAGCTGCACTACATCGTCATGGAATACGTGGCTGGCGGCACCCTGGAGAAGTACTGCACCGAGGAGCTGCTGCCGGTGGAGCGGATCGTCGAGATGGCGTTCAAGTGCACGCGCGCGCTGGAATTCGCGCACAAGCTCGGCATCACGCACCGCGACCTCAAGCCCGCCAACATCCTGCACGCCGGCGGCACCGAGGTGAAGGTGAGCGACTTCGGCGCCGCGCTCATCGACTCGCGCGATACCACGCAGGTGTCGGCGGTCGGCTCGCCCGCCTACATGTCGCCGGAGCAGGTAAAGGAGCTCCCGCTCGACCACCGCACCGACATCTACTCCATCGGCGTGGTGATGTACCACCTGCTGACCGGGCGCCTGCCCTTCGAGGCGGCGAACAACTACAGCCTCATCTACCAGATCACGAGCGTGGAGCCGCGGCCGCCCTCGGCGCTGCGCCTGGACGTGCCGCCGGCGCTCGATGCGATCGTCATGCGCGCCATGGCCAAGGACCGCGCCGCGCGCTACCGCCACTGGGAGGAGCTCTCGCACGATCTCGCCGCCACCTCCGAGGATCTGCGCGCGCAGCAGACGCAGCAGTTCTTCGCCGACTCCGAGCGCTTCGAGACGCTGCGCAAGCTCGCCTTCTTCGAGCGGTTCTCGGACGCCGAGCTCTGGGAAGTGGCGCGCGTGTCGACCTGGCGGCACGCGGCCGCGGGCGAAGTGCTGATGCGCGAGGGCGACACGGGAGACTTCTTCTGCGTGCTCGCGCAGGGGCAGGTGAAGGTCACGCGGCGCGGCCAGCTGCTCGGCGTGCTGCAGGCCGGCGAGCCCTTCGGCGAGATGGCCTACCTCGCGAACCCGGAGGCGAAGCGCGGCGCCGACGTGACCGTGGTCGAGGACGCCAACATCATCGCCATGCCCACCGCGGGGCTCGCGCAGGCCTCCGACGCGTGCCGCCACCAGTTCGACCGCGCCTTCATGGGCATGCTGGTCGAGCGGCTGACGGCGGCCAACTTGCGCATCTCCGGGGTATAGCGGCTTGGACCACGTCGCCAACTACCCGGTGATCCGCAAGCTCGGCGAGGGCGCGACTTCCGAGGTGTTCCTGTGCCAGGACCCGTTCCGCAGCCGCGAGGTGGCGGTGAAGCGCATCTTCCCCGAGGCGCTGCGCGACCCGGTGCGGGGGCGCCTGTTCCGCAAGCTGTTCTTCACCGAGGCCTCGCTCGCCGGCAAGCTCGACCACCCGCACATCGCGCAGATCTACGACGCGGGCATCGGCGAGGACTCGGGCTACATCGTGATGGAGTACGTGCCAGGGGGCACGATGGAGCGCTTCTGCGCGCCGGAGAACCTGCTGCCGCTCGAGCAGGTGGTGAACATCATCTTCAAGTGCACGCGGGCGCTCGCCTACGCGCACATGCTGGGGGTCACCCACCGCGACATCAAGCCGGGCAACATCCTCTATTCCGCCGAGCCGGCCGACGTGCGCATCGGCGACTTCGGCCTGGCGCTCAACGTCGGCGCCGAGACCACCCAGATCACCGGCGTGGGCTCGCCCGCCTACATGTCGCCCGAGCAGATCCGCGAGGAGCTGGTCGACCACCGCACCGACCTCTATTCGCTGGGCGTGGTGATGTACCAGATGCTCACCGGCCAGCTGCCCTTCAAGGGCACCAACAAGTTCAGCATGATCTACCAGATCACGCAGTACGACCCGGCGCCGCCCTCCTCGCAGCGGCGCGAGGTGCCGGCCTCGCTCGACCGCATCGTGCGCCGCGCGATGCAGAAGGACGCCGCCAAGCGCTACCACAGCGGCGACGAGTTCGCGCAGGAGCTCATCGAGGCGCTGCGCGACGGCCTGGGCGAGGCGCACCGCGAGACCTTCGGCGACGCCGACAAGTTCGCCGCGCTGCGCGGCATGCGCTTTTTCATGCCCTTCGCCGACCCCGAGCTGTGGGAAGTGGTCGAGCGCGGCATCTGGGAGCGCGTCCCGGCCGGCGCCTCGCTGGTGCGCGAGGGCGAGCCGGGCGACTTCTTCTGCGTGGTGGTGGACGGCGAGATGCGCGTCACCAAGAACAAGAAGCTGCTGACCGTGCTCGGGCCGGGGGAGTGCTTCGGCGAGATGGCCTACCTGTCGATGAGCGGCCACGAGCGCAGCGCCACGGTCAGCGCCGCCAAGCACTCGCGCATCGTGCGCGTGCGCATCGCCGACCTGGAGCAGGCGACCATCGCCTGCCGCAGCAAGTTCGACCGCGCCTTCATCGGCATCCTGGTCGAGCGCCTGAACCTCGCCAATACGCGCCTCACGTCCACCTGACCAAAACAGGGACCAAAACAGGGACAGACCACGTTTTCCGGCAACTCGGTGTCGATTCCGCCGAACCGGTCGGCGGCGGCTGCATCCACGAGTGCTTCAGGGTCGAGATCGCCGGCCGCGCATTTTTCCTGAAGTGCAATAGCAAAGAACAGGCAGCCAACTTCGCCGCCGAGGCCGACGGCCTGACCGCGCTCAGAAGCGCCGGCATGCGCGCTCCCGAGCCGATCTCTCACGGCGCGGCCGGCGGCAAAGCCTTCCTGCTTCTGGAGCTCCTTTCCCTAAAGCAAAGAGGGGACTTCGCGGCGCTTGGCCGCATGCTCGCCGAAGCGCACCGCAGGCCCGGGGGGCGCTTCGGCTGGAGCCGCGACAACTACATCGGCGCCACGCCCCAGGCGAACGGCTGGTGCGACAGTTGGGCCGAGTTCTGGCGCGAGCGTCGCCTGAAGCCGCAAGTCGAATTGGCGAAAAGGAACGGATTCGATCTTCCGGTTGAAGATCTTTTTCCGTTGCTCGATGGACACGATCCCATCCCCTCACTTCTCCACGGCGACCTGTGGAGCGGCAATGCCGGCTTCACGGAGGAGGGACCCGTGGTATTCGACCCCGCGGTGTACTACGGCGACCGGGAAGCAGATCTGGCGATGACCGAGCTCTTCGGCGGCTTCCCGCGCGAGCTCTACGCCGCCTACGAGAAGGCGTATCCGCTAGAGCCTGGATACCAGACGAGGAAGCGGCTTTACAACCTCTACCACCTGCTCAACCATCTGAACCTGTTCGGCGCAGGCTATCTGTCGCAGGTGAAGGAAACGCTAGGCCTTCTGCGTCGTTCCCTGTAAGAGTTTCTGCAGCTCGCCGGACTGGTACATCTCGCGCATGATGTCCGAGCCGCCGACGAATTCGCCGTTCACGTAGAGCTGCGGGATGGTCGGCCAGTTGGCGTATTCCTTGATGCCCTGGCGGATCTCCGCGTCGGCGAGCACGTTCACGGTGTGGAACTCGCTCACGCCGCAGGCGTTGAGCACCTGGCAGGCGAGCGCCGAGAAGCCGCACTGGGGAAACTGCGGCGTGCCTTTCATGAAGAGCACGACGGGATGTCCCGTCACCTGCTCCTTGATGCGCTGTTGGGTATCCATGGTGCGATTTTACCGCCTTCCTCCCGCGACACGGGGTATTCCGGCAAGGTCGGGCCAGCCCGCCTCGGTTTCAAGCCCCTCGGCCCCGAGCAGCGCGCGCACGGCCTCGTGCTGCCCCATGCCGTGCTCGAGCAACAGCCAGCCCCCGGGCACGAGATGCGCCGGCGCCTCGCGCGCCAGCACGCGGATCGCGTCGAGCCCATCGGCGCCCGCGAGGAGCGCGAGCCGCGGCTCGAACGGCAGGGCGGCGAGGTGGGGATCGCCCACGGCGACATAAGGGGGATTGCAGACGATGCCCTCGAAGCGCTCGCCGGCGAGGGGCTCGAACCAGCGGCCCAGGCGCCACTCGATGTCCAGGCCGAACCGGGCCGCGTTTCGCTGCGCCACGGCGAGCGCCTCGGCGCTCGCGTCCGCGGCGACCACGCGCGCCGACGGAAGATGGCGCTTGAGCGCCAGCGCGATCGCGCCCGAGCCGGTGCCCAGATCCAGCACCGCTGCGGGCTTGCGGGCGAGCGCGAGATCGACCAGCAGCTCGGTCTCGGGACGCGGGATCAGCACCGCCGGCGTGACCTCGAGCTCGAGGCCGTAGAACTCCCTGCGGCCCAGGATATAGGCGATCGGCTCGCCGGCCGCGCGCCGGGACACGAAGGACAGATAGGCCTTCTCGGCTTCACCGGGCAATGGCCTTTCGGGAAAGCCCAGCACCGCAGCCTCGGAGAATCCGGTGGCCGCCGCGAGCAGCAACCGTGCCTCGCGCGGCTCGATGCCGCTCGCGCTCAGGGCTTCCTGGACGTTCACGAACGCACCAGCGGCGTTGGTCAAGCCGCTTCTTCGGCGAGCGCGGTGAGCTGCTCGGTCTGGTGCTCGGCGCTCAGCGCGGCCACCAGCTCGTCGAGCTCGCCGTCCATGATGCGGTCGATCTTGTAGAGCGTCAGGTTGATACGGTGGTCGGTGACGCGCCCCTGCGGGTAATTGTAGGTGCGGATGCGCTCCGAGCGGTCGCCCGAGCCGATCAGCGACTTGCGCGTCGAGGCGGTCTTCGCCTGCTGCTCGCGCAGCTGCTTGTCGCGGATGCGCGCCGCGAGCACCCCCAGCGCCTTCTCGCGGTTCTTGTGCTGCGAGCGCGAGTCCTGGCACTCGACCACGAGGCCGGTCGGCAGATGGGTGACGCGGATCGCCGACTCGGTCTTGTTGACGTGCTGCCCGCCCGCGCCCGAGGCGCGGTAGGTATCGACGCGCAGCTCGGCCGGGTTGAGCACTACCTCGTCGAGCGCGTCGGCCTCGGGCAGCACCGCGACGGTGCAGGCCGAGGTGTGGATGCGGCCCTGCGCCTCGGTCTGCGGCACGCGCTGCACGCGGTGCCCGCCCGACTCGAACTTGAGCTTCGAGTACACGCCCTGGCCGAGGATGCGGGCGATCATCTCGCGGTAGCCGCCGAGCTCGCCCGGGCTCTCGGAGATGATCTCGACCTGCCAGCCGCGGCGCTCGGCGTAGCGCGCGTACATGCGGGCGAGGTCGCCGGCGAACAGCGCCGACTCGTCGCCGCCGGTGCCGGCGCGGATCTCGAGGAACACGTTGCGCTCGTCGTTCGGGTCCTTCGGCAGCAGCGCCTGCTGCAGCTCCGCCTCGAGCTTCTCCATGCTGGCGCGCGCGCTTTTCAGCTCGTCGTCCGCGAAGGACTTCATCTGCGCCTCCCCGGCCATCTCTCTTGCGGCGTCGGCGTCGCGCTCGGACTGCCTGAAGCGCTCGTAGAGCGCGACGATGCCGCTCAGCTCGGCGTGCTCGCGCGAGAGCCTGCGGAACTGCTCGAGGTCCTTGGTCGCGTCCGGGCTGGCGAGCAGGCGGTTGAGCTCCTCCAGGCGCGCGACCATGGCCTCGAGCCTCGTGCGTAAGGTGGGCTTCACTTCGCTGGCTTCTTGAGCGCCTCGGTAGGGGCGTGCAGCAGCTTGTTGGTGAGCGAGCGCGACAGCGCCTCCATCACTTTGGCCGGCGGCTCGCCGCGCTCGAGCAGCCGCAGCGCGCGCTCGAGCTCCTGCCGGCGCGCCTCCTCGGCCTGGTCGCGCAGCGCCCGGATGAGCGGCACGCTGGCGCGCGCCTCCATCCAGCGCATGAACTGCCCGACCTGGGTCTCGATGATCACCTCGGCCTGGTCGACCGCCGCGCGGCGCTCGTCGAGGTTCGCGCAGACGATCTGCGCCAGATCGTCGACGGTGTAGAGAAACACGTCGTCGAGCTCGGCGACCTCCGGCTCGATGTCGCGCGGCACCGCGAGGTCGACCATGAACATCGGGCGGTGCCGGCGGCTGCGCAGCGCCCGCTCGACCAGCCCCTTGCCGAGGATCGGCAGCGACGAGGCGGTCGAGGAGACCACGATGTCGTACTCGTGCAGCTGCTCGGCCAGGGAGCGCAGCTCGATGGCCTGGCCGTTGAAGCGCGAAGCGAGGCGCTCGCCGCGCTCGAGCGTGCGGTTGGCGACCGCGATGCGCGCCGGCGCCTGCGCCGCGAAGTGCGTGGCGGTGAGCTCGATCATCTCCCCGGCGCCGATGAAGAGCACGCTCTGGTCCTTGAGGCTCGGGAAGATGCGCGCCGCGAGCTTGACCGCCGCGGCCGCCATCGACACGCTCGCCGCACCGATGCAGGTGTTCGAGCGCACCTCCTTCGCCACCGCGAAGGAGCGCTGGAACAGCTTGTGCAGCACGGTGCCGAGCGTGCCGGCCGACTCGGCGGCGCGCGCCGCTTCCTTCATCTGCCCGAGGATCTGCGGCTCGCCGAGCACCATCGAGTCGAGCCCCGAAGCGACCCGGAAGGCGTGCCGCACCGCCTGCTCCCTGGGCAGGGTGTAGAGGTAGCGCTGCAGCTCGTCGGGCTGCAGGCGGTGGTACTGCGCGAGCCACTGCGCGAGCGCCGCGGGCTGCTCGCCGGAGACGTAGAGCTCGGTGCGGTTGCAGGTCGACAGGATCGCCGCCTCGTGGGCGAGGCCGCGCTTCAGCTCGTCGAGCGCCTCGCGCAGGCGCTCGACGTGGAACACCACGCGCTCGCGCACCGCGAGCGGGGCGGTCTGATGGTTCAGTCCGAGGGTATAGAGCGCCATGCGCTAAGCCCTCAGATTATAAGGTCTTTAGGAACTCCTCGATGCGCCCCGCGGGCACCGGCGGGCTGAACAGATACCCTTGCGCCTGGTCGCAGCGCAACCGCTGCAGCACCTCGGCCTGCTGCTCGGACTCCACGCCCTCCGCGACCACCTTGAGGCGCAGCGTCTGCCCGAGCGAGATAATGGTAGTGACGATGCTGGTGTCGTCCGCTTTCTCGGCCATGCCGTGAATGAAGCTGCGATCGATCTTGAGGGCGTCAAGCGGAAGCTTGCTGAGGTAGGCAAGCGAAGAATAGCCCGTTCCGAAGTCGTCAAGCGCGATCAGGAAGCCCAGCTCGCGCAGCTTGCGCAGCTTGCGAATGCTCTCGTCCACTTCGCTCATCAGCAGGCTCTCCGTGATCTCCAGGTCGATGCCGCCGCCGTCGCTGCCGACGCCGCCGACGCTGCCGAGGGCGGACAGCACCTCCTCCACGAAGCTTCGCCGCCGCAATTGCAGGGCGGACACATTAACGGCGATGCGTGGTGGATTCAGGCCACGAGCGCGCCAATCGAGGTGCGCGCGCCTGGCCGCCGCGAGCACCTGTTTGCCGGCCTCGAGGATCAGGCCCGTCTGCTCGAGAACCGGGACGAACTTGGCGGGCGACACCAGCACGGCGCCGTCCGGCGACTGCCAGCGCATGAGCGCCTCGAGGCCGACGATGCGCCGGTTGGCGAGCTCGTATTTCGGCTGGAAGTGCAGGAACAGCTCGCCGTGCTCGACCGCCTTGCGCAGCCGGCGCTCGAGCTCAAGCTGCTCGGCGACTTGAGCGTTGATCTGCGGCGTATAGAAAAGACAGCGCTCGCCCGTCTCCTTCGCCCGCTTCAGCGATGCCTCGGCGTTGCGGAAAAGGGCGTCGGCATCCGGGCCGTCGGCCGGATAGACCGCAATGCCCGCTTTTACCGCGAGCCGCATCTCGCGCCCGCCGATCTCGAAAGGCAAACCGAAAAACTGGGCGGGATCCTTTTCGAGGCGCCGCGCAGCCTCCTCGGCGGCTGCGATGTCGGGAAACATGACCGCGAAGGTGTTCGCCCCAAGGCGCGCAACGCGGTTAAGGTCGCCGACCGCTTCGTGCAGCCGCCGTGCCACGGACTGCAGCACGCGGTCCCCGGTCTGGCGGCCCAAAGTGTCGTTGATCGCCTTGAAGCGCTCCAGATCGATCACCATCAGCGCCATCATCGCGCTCGAGCTCTTCGCGGCGTCGATCGCCCGGGTCAGCCGGTCGTGAAACAGGGCATGGTTGGGCAACCCGGTCAGCGCATCGTAGTAGGCGAGATAGTTGAGCCGCTCCTGCTTCTCGATGAGCTCGAGCGCGAAGGAGAGGTTGTCCGTCAGCTCGCCTAGCAGCTGCATTTCATCCGCGTCGAAGAAGCTGCGCTCCTTCGCGTTCAAGACGAGGATGCCGCTCAGCTTGTCCTTGGGGCCATAAGGCAGGCAGGCGACCGAGTGCACGCCCTGCCTCGCGTACCACTCGCGCAGCTGCGCACGCTCATCGTTCGCCGCATTGTTTGAGATGACCGCGCGTCCCGTCCTCACCGCATGCGCCAGCAGGCTCGGCGCGCCTTCGCGGTCGCGGTTGTACTGCGCGACGAGCGGCCCCAGCG
>MERP01000099.1 GCA_001772055.1 Betaproteobacteria bacterium RIFCSPLOWO2_12_FULL_68_19 | reverse complement strand
CGTAGGTGCCGGCGGCAAGGTCCTCGCTGCCCCGCACGCCGAAGCGCGAGCCGCTGTGCTGGCCCGACTGGATGAAGCGCTTGTTGACGTCGCCGTCGGCGTGCCTGGCGTGCTGGTAGCCGACGTCCACGATGCCGTACAGCGTTTGCGCGAACGCGGCGGGCGAGGCCAACGCTCCCGCCACCGCGGCTGCCAAGAGCCTGCTCTTCATGAAACTCCCCCCGCGGCATTCTCCCAAAGTTTGCGCACCGGCACAATCGGGATAGGGGACCGTCAGGATAGCTGACGGTGCCCCTCCCACACCACCCGGCATGCGGGTCCGCACCTGGCGGTTCGAGAAGTAGAGGTCATGAGAGTCGCGGCACGCCGAGCCGGTCGAAGCGCTCGACGGTAAGAACGAGGTTCAGTCCGCGGCCGCTGCTACCCCACCAACGTCCGCCCTGGGCAGCAAGGCGTGCGGCGAGCAACGGGTCAGCGCCGAGGGCGCGCAGTTCCCGATACACGGTCGAGCCTCGCTTCCATTGCTTCAGTTGCAGGGCGCGTAGCCGATGCCGCAGCCATTCGTCCAGTTCGCGCATCACCCGCGGCGTCTGGGCCAAGTGGAAGTACGCTTTCCATCCCGGCACAAACTTGCGAAGCTCCTGCGCCACCTGCGCCATGCCGCGTCCGCCGCTTCGCCTCGTCACTTGCCGCACACGCTGCCTGAAGGTCCTCATGGCCGGCTCGGCTACGGCCCGCTTGACCTCGCCCCTCGACGTACGCCACAGGCAGTAGCCGAGGAACTTGCGTCCAAACGCGCTCGCCACCGCGCTCTTGGCCTCGTTCACCTTCAAGCGCAGCCGCCCGTAGAGCGTTCGCAGCGCCGCCATCACCCGCTCGCCCGCCCGCTGGCTGCGCACGTACACGTTGCAGTCATCGGCATAGCGAACGAATCGGTGGCCGCGCCGCTCAAGCTCGCGGTCGACTTCGTCCAGCAACACGTTGGCCAGCAGCGGCGAGAGCGGCCCGCCTTGCGGCGTGCCCTCGTAGCGCTCCTGCACCACGCCATGCACCATGATTCCCGCTTGCAGGTAGCGCCGCACGAGCCGCAGCACGGCTTGATCGGCGATGCGCCTGCCCAGTCGGTCCATGAGCACGTCGTGATTGACCCGGTCAAAGAACTTCTCAAGGTCCACATCCACCACCGTCCGGTACCCTGCCTGCACGTACTGCTGCGCCCGACATACCGCGTCGTGCGCCCGGCGGCCGGGCCGAAAGCCGTAGCTGTGTTCCGAGAACGTAGGGTCGATCAACGGCTGTAGAACTTGCAGCAGCGCTTGCTGGATCAGCCGGTCCGTCACCGTGGGAATCCCCAATTCGCGCATTGCGCCCCCGGCCTTCGGAATCTGCACGCGCCGCACCGGCGCTGGCCGGTAGCGACCCTCGCGCAGCTCTTCCTTGAGCCGCGGCCAGTGCACCTTCAGGTGCTCCGCCGTCTGACGTACCGTCAGCCCATCTGCACCAGCGCTGCCCGCGTTGGCCTTGACGCGTTTCCACGCCTTGGCCAGATTCTCCCTCGTGAGCGCCTGTATGAGCAGGCTCACTCTGCCCGAGTCGTTTTGCACTTGCTGCGCCAGCGGTGCTTCGCCGCTGCCACCGTCGCGCCCGGCTTCACCGCGCCGCTTCGATGACCGCTCCGATCCCTCGGACTTCTGGCGCCCTGCACCGCCAACCGCCATGCGTCTCGACTCCCTTCTCGTTCGGCCCTTCGCCCCGTCCGGGCGGCTACTACGGCCTCTGCTGACTTCTCGCCCACGGCTCGCACCGCCGCCTTTTCAGGCGCAAGACGAGATCTCCCCAGGTAAGAACGCGATCCTTCACCGCACCAACGCCGGATTTACGCCGCCTGGCCCTTGGCCGCGAGAGCTTTGCAGTCAATTGCCTGCTCGCCCTGACCGGCGGCGCCTCGTATCCGGTTCTTGTCCATCGGCACGCGGTTTCGCTCCACGCTTCCTTCCCACGCTCGGTCGCCCTCGCGCAGCTGCGCTTCGCTTCGCTCGCTGTGGCCAACTCACGGGAGGACTCACACCTCCAGGATCGCGCCCATGCTGGGCGCACAATGAAAACGGCCGCCCGGAGGCGGCCGTCAGGTTCGCCCGAGCGCTATTTCTCCCTGGAGCAATCGCGCGGCGTGATGCCTTTCTCCTTCGCGTACTGCGCGGCCGAGGCTTCGATCATCGGCCGCACGATCGACTGGTCGGACGCGATCCAGTCGCTGATCACGTTCCATTTCCTGCCGTCCCACTGAATGAACTTGACCGCGCCGCCACCCTCGTGGTCCATGCAGGAAACCTTCAGGGCGTTCATCAGGCCGACCGCGCCGAGCTGCTTGAGGCGCTTGTCGTCGATGTTGAGGTTCTCGATTCCCCAGCGCATCTGCTCGCCGGTGATCGGCTTGCCCTTGCCGAAGCGGTTCTGCGCCGTGCGGATCGCCTCGGCGGTGACGATGCCGGCCACGACGCCGCGCGTGTGATAGATCGAGCCGATGCGCGAGCTGTCCTCCATGTCGCCCTTGCCCTTCTTGTAGACGTGCTTGAGGATGTCCTGCATCACCGGGAAATTGGTGCCGGGCAGGTTGAAGCCGGCGGCGATGTAGCCTTTCGCCGCGTCGCCCGCCGGAATCACGTCTTCCTCGGCCCCGGACCACCACACGCCGACGATCTTGGTGCGCGGGAAGCCGACCTTGGCCGCCGCCTTGAGCGCGGTCGGGTTCATCACCCCCCAGCCGCGCAGGATCACCCAGTCAGGACGGATCTGGCGCACCTGGAGCCACTGCGACTGCTGCTCGTTGCCTGGGTGCGGGACCGCGATGTGCGTGATCTGGAAGCCGTATTTCTTGGCTTGCACGTCGAGCACCGGGATGGTTTCCTTGCCGTAGGCGGAGTCGTGATAGATGTTCACGATCTTCTTGCCTTTCAGCTTGTCCATCCCGCCTTCCTTCATGCCGATGAACTTGATCTTGGCGGTGTTCTGCGACCAGTAATTCGTGATCAGCGGGAAGACGTACGGGAAAACGCGCCCGTCAGACGAGTCGGCCCGGCCGTAGCCCATGGAGATGAGCGGAATCTTGTCCGCGATCGACTTGTCGATGAGCGAGTAGGTGATGCCGGTCGAGAGCGGGTGGATCACCGTCGCGCCCGTCGGCCCCTTCTTCTTCGAGCGCTCGTAGCACTCCACGCCGCGGTCGTTGCGGTACTCCGTCTCGCACTTCTCCCAGGTGAGCTTGACGCCGTTGATGCCGCCGTCGCGCTCATTGAGCATCGCGAAGTAGTCGATCATGCCGCCGCCGAAGCCCGAGCCGCCGGGGGCGTAGGGACCGACCCAGTAGAAGTTTGCGGGGATGAACTGCTCGTTTTGTGCTGCCGCCGTGCCGGCGAAGGCAGTGGCGAGCGCGACGGTGCCCGCCGCGATGATCCGTTTCATGGAAAGCCTCCTCCTAAGGTACTGTTCCAAATAGCGGAACAGGCAGTATAGCCATTTCATTCCGAGTGTCTAGTGCGGGAACGGCCAAAGACGCAGCTTTTCCTTGGCGATCTGCCAGAGCCGCGCAAAGCCGTGCGGCTCGACGATCAGGAAAAAGATGATCAGGCCGCCGAAGATGATGAGCTCCAGGTTCGAGACCGTGGCGTGCGAGATCTCGACCCCGAGAGCGTGCGAGACCCAGCCCGAGGCCAGGTTGAGGAAGATCGGGAACAGGGTGATGAAGCCCGCGCCCAGGAACGAGCCCATGATCGAGCCGACCCCGCCGATGATGATCATGAACAGGATGCGGAACGAGAGGTCGAGGCTGTAGGCCTCGGGCTCGACCGTGCCCAGGTAGGCGTAGGCGTGCAGCGCCCCCGCCACCCCGCAATAGAACGAGCTGATGGCGAAGGCGAGCAGCTTGGTCTTCATCATCGGGATGCCGATCACCGAGGCGGCGACGTCCATGTCGCGCACCGCCATGAAGGCGCGGCCGGTCTCGCTGCGCATCAGGTTCTTGGCGGCGAGCGCCATCAACGCGACGATCGCCAGCGTGAGCAGGTATTTCTGCGCCGGCGTCTTGAAGGCATAACCGAGGATCACGATCTCCTGCGCCGTGATCACCCCCGAGGAGCTGTAGTTGGTAAACCAGCCGAAGCGCTGCAGCGCCCACAGCACGAAAAACTGCGCGGCGAGCGTCGCCACCGCGAGGTAAAAGCCCTTGATGCGTAGGCTCGGCAGCCCGAACACGATGCCGACCGCCGCGGCGCACAAGCCGGCGAGGATGAAGCTCGGGATGATGCCGAGCCAGGGCATGCGCAGCACGAAGTTGTAGGCCATGAATGCGCCCACGGCCATGAACGCGGCGGTGCCGAGCGAGAGCTGGCCGGCGTAGCCGGTGAGGATGTTGAGGCCGAGCGCGGCGAGCGCGAAGATCAGGAACGGCGTCAGGATCGCGCTCAGCCAGTACTGGTCGCCGATGAGCGGCACCACGACGAAGGCCACCGCCATCAGGACCCAGAACGCGATGCGGTCCTGGCGCAGCGGGAAGATCCCCTGGTCCTCGGCGTAGCTCGACTTGAACTGCCCGGCCTCGCGGTAGAGCATCGCCGCCCCTTCTCCCTAGACCCGGTCGATGATCTTCTCGCCGAACAGGCCCTCCGGCCTGAACAGCAGGAAGACCAGCGCCACCACGTAGGCGAACCAGCTCTCGATGCCCCCGCCCACGAACGGTCCGACGTAGACCTCGGCGAGCTTCTCCGAGGCGCCGATGATCAGGCCGCCGACGATCGCTCCCATGATCGACTCGAAGCCGCCCAGGATCAGCACCGGCAGCGCCTTCAGCGCGACGAAAGTGAGCGCGAACTGCACGCCGTTGCGCACCCCCCAGAGCAGCCCCGCCACCAGCGCCACGAAGCCCGCCACCGCCCACACGATCGCCCAGATGTGCTGCAGCGGGATGCCGACCGCGAGCGCGGCCTGGTGATCGTCGGCCACCGCCCGCAGGGCACGGCCGATGCGCGTCCTGTGGAAGAACACCGCCAGCACCGCCACCAGCCCGCCCGCCACGAACGCGGAGAACAGATCGAACTGGCTGATGTTGACGTTCCATTTCTGCGACAGCCATTCCATGGGCACGTCGGGGATGCCGAGCTCCAGGCCGTGGGGCTGCGAGCCCCAGATGAGCTGCGACAGGCCCTCCAGCACGAAGGTCAGGCCGATGGTCGCCATGAACAGCGTGATCTGCGGCTGGTTGACGAGCGGGCGCAGCACCACGCGCTCGGTGACGATCCCGAGCAGCACCATCACCGCGAGGGTGACGACGAGCGCGAGCCAGAAATTCCAGCCGCGCTCGGTGAGCGACACGAACGTGAGCGCGGCGAAGAACACCATCGCGCCCTGCGCGAAGTTGAACACCCCCGAGGCCTTGTAGATGAGCACGAAGCCGAGCGCCACCAGCGCGTACATCACGCCGGCGAGCAGCCCGCCGGCCAGCACCTCGAAGAAGAAAATGACTTCGCTCATCTAGTGCGCGACCCCGAGGTAGGCGTCGACGACGCTCTGGTTGCCCCTCACCTCGTCGGGGGACCCGTCGGCGATCTTGCGCCCGTAGTCGAGCACCACCACGCGGTCGGAGATGTCCATCACCACCCCCATGTCGTGCTCGATCAGCACGATGGTGGTGCCGTAGTGGTCGTTCACGTCGAGGATGAAGCGGCACATGTCGCGCTTCTCCTCGAGGTTCATGCCCGCCATCGGCTCGTCGAGCAGCAGCACCGCCGGCTCCGCGGCGAGCGCGCGCCCGAGCTCGACGCGCTTCTGCAGCCCGTAGGGCAGCCGCCCGACCGGCGTCTTGCGGATGTGCTGGATCTCGAGGAAGTCGATGATCTCCTCGACCGCGCGGCGGTGCTCGAGCTCCTCGCGCTTGGCCGGCCCGAGCCACAGCGCCTGCTGCAGGAAATTGCAGCGCATCTTCAGGTTGCGGCCGGTCATGAGGTTGTCGAGCACGCTCATGCCCTTGAAGAGCGCGATGTTCTGGAAGGTGCGGGCGATGCCCAGGTCGGCCGCCTGGTGCGAGTCCATGTCGGCGAACTCTTTGTTCCTGAGCCTTATCTTTCCCTGCTGCGGGTGGTACACACCGTTGAGCACGTTGAGCATCGAGCTCTTGCCCGCGCCGTTGGGGCCGATGATGGCGCGGATCTCGTGCTCGCACACGTCGAACGACACTTCCTGCAGCGCGCGCACGCCGCCGAACGCCAGCGAGACGTCCTGCACCGACAGGATCACGTCTCCGGCGCGGCGCGCGGCGCTCATGCCGCGCGCTGAGAGGCCGCGGGGGTGAAGACCTTTGCGTCGCGGATCTTCAGGTCCGCGGAGTACGTGCCGGTGCGCCCGTCCTCGTAGCGGACCTGCGCTTCCACGTGGACCGAGGTTTTCCCCGCGTAGAGCGCGCTCACCAGCTCGCCGTATTTCTCGCCGATGAAGCCGCGGCGCACCTTGCGCGTGCGCGTGAGCTCCCCGTCGTCCGCCTCGAGCTCCTTGTGCAGGATCAGGAAGCGATGGATCTGCGAGTTGGCGATCTCGGGCTCGGCGGAGAGGTCGGCGTTCACCCGCTCGATGCATTCGCGCACCAGCTCGTACACCTCGTCGCGCGCGGAGAGGTCGGTGTAGCCCGAGTACGGCATGTTGCGCCTCTCGGCCCAGTTGCCGATCGCCTCGGGATCGATGTTGATGAACGCGCACACCTTGTCGCGCGCGTCGCCGAAGCACACCGCCTCGCGGATGTAGGGGAAGAACTTGAGCTTGTTCTCCAGGTACTTCGGCGCGAACAGCGTGCCGTCGGCGAGCCTGCCGACGTCCTTCACCCGGTCGATGATCTTGACGTGGCCGTCCTGGTCGAAGTAGCCCGCGTCGCCGGTGTGGAACCAGCCCTCGGGATCCTTGGCCTGGCGCGTGGCCTCGGGGTTCTTGTAGTACTCGCGGAACAGGCCGGGCGAGCGGATCAGCAGCTCGCGTTCGGGCGTGAACCTGAGCTCTACGCCCGGTACCGCCGGCCCGGCGGTGTCGGCCTTGACCTGGCCGTCGGGCTGGACGCAGACGAACACCGCGGTCTCGGTGGAGCCGTAGAGCTGCTTCAGGTTGATGCCGATCGAGCGGTAGAACTTGAACAGATCCGGCCCGATCGCCTCGCCCGCCGTGTAGCCGACCTTCACCCGGCTCATGCCGATCACGTTGCGCAGCGGCCCGTAGACCACCAGGTCGCCGAGCCAGTACAGGCCGCGGTCGAGCGCCGGGACCGGCTTGCCGTCGAGAATCGCGCCGCCGACGCGGTTCGCCACGTCCATGAACCGGCGATACAGCCAGCGCTTGAGCCGCGACGCGTCCTCCATGCGGATCGACACCTGGGTGAGCAGGTTCTCGAGCACGCGCGGCGGCGCGAAGTAGTAGGTCGGGCCGATCTCGCGCATGTCGGTCATCACCGTCTCGGCCGACTCGGGGCAGCAGATGCAGTAGCCGGTGACGAAGGCCTGCGCGCAGGAGAAGATGTTCTGCCCGATCCACGCCGGCGGCAGGTAGGCGAGGATCACGTCGCCTTCGCCCAGCCGGTCGAGCCGCGCCGCGGTAAGCGAGGGCCCGATCAGGCTGGCATGGCTGTGCACTACGCCCTTCGGCACGCCGGTGGTGCCCGACGTGAAGAACATGGCGGCGGTATCATCGCCCGCGCCGCTGGCGATCTCGTTCTCCACGAACGAGGGGTCCCTGCGGTGCGCCTCGCGGCCGAGCTCGATCAGCTTCTCGTAGGCCATCAGCTCGGGCTGCGCGTAGTGGCGCATGCCGCGCGGGTCGTCGTAGTAGATGCGCTTCAGGCTCAGGCACTGCGGCAGGATCTCGAGCAGCTTGTCGACCTGCTCCTGGTCCTCGGCGAAGGCGAAGCCGATCTCCGCGTTCTGGATCGGAAAGACCATCTCGGCGGCCACGGCGTCCTGGTAGAGCGGCACCGGGATGGCGCCCAGGCACTGCGCAGCCGCCATCGCGGCATACAGCCGCGGCCGGTTGTCGCTGATGAGCGCGATATGGCTGCCGCGCCGCAGCCCCTGCGCAGCGAGCCCGCAGGCGCACAAGCGCACCTGCTCGGCGAACTGCGCCCAGGTCCAGGTCTGCCAGATGCCGAGGTCCTTCTCGCGGATCGCCGGCCGATCGCCGCGCGCGCGCGCGTGATGCATCAACAGCTTCGGAAACGTGTCCAGGCCGGTAAGCTCGCCCGACATGCCGCTCTCCTCCAAGATTGCGCGGATTCTATAATGAAGTCATGCGAGGGGTAGAACACTGGACCCGCAAGGGCGAGGTACGGCTGTTCCTGTGGCGCAAGCAGCCGCCGGCCGCGGCGCGCGGCACGATCCTGTTCGTGCACGGCTCGTCGATGGCTTCCCAGCCCACCTTCGACCTGGAGGTGCCCGGGCGGCCATACTCCTCGGCGATGGAATGGTTCGCCGCGCAGGGCTATGACACCTGGTGCCTCGACAACGAAGGCTACGGGCGCTCGGACAAGTCCCGCCCCATCAACTGCGACATCGCCAATGGCGCGGACGATCTGGAGGCGGCAGCGAAATACATCGACAAGAAGCTTCTTTTGTACGGCATCTCGTCCGGGGCGCTCAAGGCGGGTCTTTTCGCGCAGCGCCATCCGGAGCGCGTCGCGCGCCTCGCGCTCGACGCTTTCGTCTGGACCGGCGCAGGCAGCCCGACGCTCGAGCAGCGCAGGAAGCGCTTGCCCGAGTTCGCGGCCAGGAACCGGCGGCCGATCGACCGCGCGTTCGTGCGCAGCATCTTCGAGCGCGACCATCCGGGCACGGCCGACCGAGCCACCGTCGAGGCGTTCGCCGACGCGATCCTCGCGCTCGACGATTCGGTACCCACCGGGACCTATGTCGACATGTGCTCCAGGCTGCCGCTGGTGGACCCGGCGAAGCTGCCGGTGCCGACCATCCTGATGCGCGGCGAGTACGACGGCATCGCTTCGTTCGACGACCTGCTGGAGTTCTTCCGGCGGCTGCCCCATCCCGACAAGCAGTTCGCGGTGATGGCCGGCATCTCCCACGCCAGCTTCCAGCAGAAGAACTACCTCGGCGTGTACCATATCCTGAACGCCTTCTTTTCCCAGCCCGAACCGGAGTACCGCGCATGAAACGCCTTGCCCTGTTCCTCGCTGCAGCCTTGTTCACTTCACAGCTCCTCGCGCAATCCTGGCCCGCGAGGCCGGTGCGCGTCGTGGTGCCGCTCGGCGCCGGCGGCTTCGCCGACGTCCCGGCGCGCATCCTGGCGCCGCGGCTCGCCGCGCAGACCGGCGGCACCTTCTACGTCGAGAACCGGCCGGGCGCCGGCAGCACCATCGGCGCGGATTTCGTCGCCAAGTCCGAGCCCGACGGGCACACGCTGCTGTTCACCGCCACGCCGCACGTGATCAGCTCCCACCTCTACAAGAAGCTGCCCTACGACGCGCTCAAGGACTTCGCGCCGGTCGCGCTGATCGCCTCGGGCCCCTACGCGCTGGTGGTGAACTCGCAGCTGCAGGTGAGCTCCGTGCGCGAGCTGATTGCCGCGGCCAAGGCGCAGCCCGGCGAGATCGACTACGCGAGCTCCGGGAACGGCAGCGCCCAGCACCTGGTCTCGGCGCTGTTCGGCTCCATGGCGGGCATCGAGCTCAATCACGTGCCGTACAAGGGAAGCGGCCAGGCGATGCAGGACCTGCTCTCGGGTCAGGTCAAGGTCTCGTTTGCGGGGATCCCGAACGTCATGCCGCACGTGAGGAGCGGCCGGCTGCGGGCGCTCGCGGTCAGCACCGCGAAGCGCTGGCCCGACCTGCCCGACGTGCCCACGGTGGCCGAGGCCGGCGTTCCCGGCTACGAAGCCACGCTGTGGCTGTGCGTGCTCGCCCCGGCCGGCACGCCCGCCGCGGTGCTGACGCGGCTCTCCGACGAGATCGGCAAGGCGCTGCGCGATCCAGAGATGCTGCAGAACCTGCGCAATGCCGGCATCGCGGCGAGCTACCTCGGCCCGCGGCAGTTCGGCCCCTTCATGCGCGCCGAGCACGCGAAGTGGGGCAAGGTGGTCAAGGACACGGGGGCCACGATCAACTAGCGGGCACGGGGGTTGCTCGTCCCCGGCGGATGAAGCTCGAACGCTACCTGAACGCCACGCCGCGTCAGATCGAGCGCCGCTGGCGGCAAGTCGACCTCGCCTGGCACTTCGAGCGCGCCATGCGGGCCAATGCCCTGCCGCTCGCCGTCGCCGGCGCGCTGCTCTCGCTCCTTGACCGCCGCTTCCTTGCGGTGCCGGCGTTGATCGGGGGCTGGCTCCTGCTGCGGCGGCTGCGGCCGGCCTGGACGCTCGCCGAGGAGCGCGAGGCGCTGCGCCTGCTGCGCGCGAGCCGCGCCGCCAGCTTCTAGGGACAGCTGCTCAGCGCTTACCTTCGAGGCGCAGCAAGGCGATGATCAGCTCCACGATCATCTTCTTGTGTGTGTCACTGAGCGCCTCGTACTTTTTCCCCAGCCAGGCGGAATCGGCGCGGTAGGCCGGGCTCTCCTGGCGCAGCGCCCGTGCGCTCGCGCCCTCCCCGTCCCCATAGCGCAGCCATTGCGGCGATACCTCGAGCCACAGGGCGAGCGCCCGGATCTTGTCCTGTGAGGGAAGCGCATTGCCGCTCAGCCATTTCCTGACCGCCTGCACCGTGACCGGAGTGCCGTCGTAGCGCAGGTTGAACTCGCGCGCGAGCGCTGCGGGGCCGATCGCGTGGGCCTGTGCGCGCTTGAGGCGGTCCCGCAGGCGCCTGCTAAAGCCTTGTTTTTCATCGTTAAGCGCCATCGCGGGCGACAGTAGCACCAAGCCCTGTGCACGATGCATACTTGCGGTTGTGAAATTTGGTAACCGTCAGTAGCCTAGAGCCGTGCTGGAGCGGCCAGATCAGTGGTCGAGAAACCGCATGCTGTTCGAGACGGCGCTGGCGCACGCGATTGCGCGGGCGCGGGCATTGCGTCGCGAGTTGGCGCTGCTGTTCATCGACCTCGACCGCATCGCCCACGTCAATCACGCCATGGGGATGGATTTCGGCGACCGGGTGCTCGCAGAGGCGGCCTTGCGCATTGCGCAGATTCTCGGACCGCAGACCCGGCCGACACGTCTGGGTGCGGACGAATTCGTCGCGCTTCGCCAGGTGGAGGACTTCGCTGCCGCGACGCGGGTCGCGGGCAGCGTGATCGAGCGTTGCCGCGAGCCTTATCTGGTGGACTGCCTGACGATCAGGGTGACGGCGAGCATCGGCATCGCGCTGTATCCGTCGCACGCGCAGAACGCCGAAGGACTGATGGAGCGCGCCGAGCGCTCGCTGTACCGCGCCAAGATCGCCGGCCGGGACTGCTTCTACCCGGGCGGCGCTACATGCTCCGGCGGTACTGGCCTCCCACCTCGAACAGCGCGTGGGTGATCTGCCCGAGCGAGCACACGCGCACCGCGTCCATCAGCACGGCGAACACGTTCTCGTCGCGAATCACCGCCTGGCGCAGCCGCTCCAGCATCGCCTCTGAAGCAGAAGAATTTCCTTGTTGAAAGGCACGCAGCCGCTTCAGCTGCGATTGCTTCTCTTCCTCGGTCGAGCGGATCAGCTCGAGCTTCTGCGGGGCGGCTTGCGCGTGCGGGTTGCGGAAGGTGTTGACCCCGACGATCGGGTACGAGCCGTCGTGCTTCCTGCGCTCGTAATAGAGCGACTCGTCCTGGATCTTGCCGCGCTGGTAGCCGGTTTCCATCGCGCCCAGCACCCCGCCGCGGCTCGAGATCGCCTCGAACTCCTTGAGCACCGCCTCCTCGACCAGGTCGGTGAGCGCCTCGATGAGGAACGAGCCCTGGTTGGGGTTCTCGTTCTTCGCCACGCCCCATTCCTGGTTGATGATCATCTGGATCGCCATGGCGCGGCGCACCGAGTCCTCGGTCGGGGTGGTGATCGCCTCGTCGTAGGCGTTGGTGTGCAGCGAGTTGGTGTTGTCGTAGGTGGAGATGAGCGCCTGCAGCGTGGCGCGGATGTCGTTGAAGGCGATTTCCTGCGCGTGCAGCGAGCGGCCCGAGGTCTGGGAATGGAACTTGAGCTTCTGGCTGCGCTCGTTCGCGCCGTAGCGGCGCTTCATCGCCACCGCCCAGATGCGCCGCGCCACGCGCCCGAGCACCGCGTACTCCGGGTCCATGCCGTAGGAGAAGAAGAACGACAGGTTGGGCGCGAAGTCGTCGATCTTCATGCCGCGCGCGAGGTAGGCCTCGACGAAGGTGAAGCCGTTGGCGAGGGTGAAGGCGAGCTGCGAGATCGGGTTCGCGCCCGCCTCGGCGATGTGATAGCCGGAGATCGACACCGAGTAGAAGTTGCGCACCTCGTGCTCGATGAAGTACTGCTGGATGTCGCCCATCACCTTGAGCGAGAACTCGGTGGAGAAGATGCAGGTGTTCTGCCCCTGGTCCTCCTTCAGGATGTCGGCCTGCACGGTGCCGCGCACGGCGGACAGGGTTTTCGCCTTCAGGTCTTCGAATTCCTTTTCGCTCGGATTCCTATTTTTCTCTTTGGCGAACTTCTCGACCTGCTGGTCGATGGCGGCGTTGAAGAACATCGCCAGGATGGTCGGCGCCGGACCGTTGATGGTCATGGACACCGAGGTCGCCGGGTCGCACAGGTCGAAGCCCGAGTAGAGCGCCTTCATGTCCTCCAGCGTCGCGATCGAGACGCCGGAATTGCCGATCTTGCCGTAGATGTCGGGGCGCTCGTCGGGGTCGAAGCCGTAGAGCGTCACCGAGTCGAACGCGGTCGACAGGCGCTTGGCCGGCACGTCCTTCGAGAGCAGGTGGAAGCGCCGGTTGGTGCGGAAGGGGTCGCCCTCGCCCGCGAACATGCGCGTGGGGTCCTCGTTCTCGCGCTTGAAATGGAACACGCCGGCGGTGAACGGGAACTCGCCCGGCAGGTTCTCGCGCGTGCGCCAGCGCAGCAGCTCGCCGTGGTCCTCGAAGCGCGGCAGCGCCACTTTCGGCACCCTGGTGCCCGAGAGCGAGGTGTGGCTGAGCCGCGTCCGCTGCTGCCGCCCGCGCGTCTTCACCACCTGCTCGTCGCCGCAATACGCCTTGACCGTCTGCGGCCAGGAATCGAGCAGCTGCTTGGCCTGCACGTCCAAAACCTTGGAGTGCAGCAGCGCATCGAGCTCGGGAACGCTCTTGCCCAGCATTGCCTTCGCGGCGGCGAGCTGCTGCCGTTCGCGCGCCAGGCTTGACTGCGCGGCCGAGAACTCGTGATAGCCCCTCACGCATTCGGCGATCTCGGCCAGGTAGCGCTGCCGCGCGGGCGGGACCACCACGTGGATCGCCGAGGAGACTTTCGCCGCCGGCTTGGGCAGCGCGCCCGGGCGCAGCTCGAGCCCCTTGGCCGCGAGCTTCGCCGCGACGGCGTGGTAGAGCGCCGTGACGCCGTCGTCGTTGAAGCGCGCGGCGATGGTGCCGAACACCGGCATCTCCTCCGGCGGGCGCTGGAAGCTCTCGCGGTTCCTCTGCACCTGCTTGCGCACGTCGCGCAGCGCGTCCTCGGCGCCCTTGCGGTCGAACTTGTTGATCGCCACGAGATCGGCGAAATCGAGCATGTCGATCTTCTCCAGCTGGCTCGCCGCGCCGAACTCGGGGGTCATGACGTACAGCGACACGTCGACATGCGGCACGATGCCCGCGTCGCCCTGGCCGATGCCGGCGGTCTCGACGATCACCAGCTCGTAGCCCGCCGCCTTGCAGGCGGCGATCGCCCCGCCGATCGCCGCCGAGAGCTCGCTGCCGGCCTCGCGCGTCGCGAGCGAGCGCATGAACACCCCGGGGCCGTGGATGGCGTTCATGCGGATGCGGTCGCCGAGCAGCGCGCCGCCGGTCTTGCGCCGCGTCGGGTCGACCGAGAGCACCGCGATCCTCAGCGCCTCGCCCTGGTCGAGGCGGAAGCGCCGCACCAGCTCGTCGGTGAGCGAGCTCTTGCCGGCGCCGCCGGTGCCCGTGACGCCGAGCACCGGCACCGCGCGCTCGGGCCCGGGAAAATGCTTCTTCCATTTCCCGGCTTCCAGGGCCGTAATGACCTGGGCGAGCGAGCGCGCATCGTTCGGCTTGAGCTCGCCAGGCGCGTACTGCGCGAGATCGAAATCGCAGCGCGCGAGCATGTCGTTGATCATGCCCTGCAGCCCCATGCGCTGGCCGTCCTCGGGCGAATACACGCGCGCCACGCCGTAGTCCTGCAGCTCCTTGATCTCGGCGGGGACGATCACGCCGCCGCCGCCGGCGAACACCTGGATGTGGGCGCCGCCGCGCGCGCGCAGCAGGTCGACCATGTACTTGAAGAACTCGATGTGCCCGCCCTGGTAGGACGAGACCGCGATGCCCTGCACATCCTCCTGCAGCGCCGCGCTCACGATCTCGTCGACCGAGCGGTTGTGGCCGAGATGGATCACCTCCGTGCCGGAGGCCTGCAGGATGCGGCGCATGATGTTGATCGAGGCGTCGTGGCCGTCGAACAGGCTCGCCGCGGTGACGAAGCGGATCTTGTGCTTTGCCTTGTAGAGGAGGCTCTTCGAGTCCGAGAGGTCGGTCATCGCGCCGTCAAGCCTAGTTTACGTTTACGTAAACGTCAATCTCGGTAGGACGGGTCCTTCGCATCCACCAGGCGCTGCAGCGCGGCGAAGACGTCGTCGCAGGTGCGCTTCTCGCCCGGACCCGACTCGCGCACGGTCTGCGGGAAGACCTCCGGCCCGATGGGGTGCAGCGCGCCGGCGGCGCTCGCCGCGATCTGCACGTCGCAGGCGCGCTGCAGCGTCCACAGCATGAGGAAGGCCTGGGAGACGCTCGGCCCCCAGGCGAGCAGGCCGTGGTTGCGCAGGATCACGGCCTGCTTGGCGCCGATGCTGCGCAGCAGCCGCTCCTTCTCGCCCGGCTCGACGGTGATGCCCTCGAACTCGTGGTAGGCGACCTGACCGTGGAGCATCGCGCCGTAGAAGTTGTGCGGCGAGAGCCCCTCCTTCAGCGACGCGACGGCGATCCCGGTCGTGGTGTGCGTGTGCATGACGCAGTGCGCCTGCGCGATCGCGCCGTGGATCGCCGAATGGATCACGAAGCCGGCGCGATTGACCGGCCATTCGGTCTTGCGCACCGGGTTGCCTTCGATGTCGATCAGCACCAGGCTCGAGGCCGTGATCTCGCGGTAGTGCAGGCCGAACGGATTGATGAGGAAGCGCAGGGAATCGGGAGATCCAGCACCAGGCCCGGGCACGCGCGCCGTGATGTGGTTGAAGATCATCTCGGTCCAGCCCAGCATGTCGAAGATGCGGTACGCGGCCGCGAGCTCGATGCGCGCCGCGCGCTCGGCCTCCGTCATCGGCGCCTCGCTCGCCGCGCGTGCCGTGGTCTGCATGTAGATTGTCATCGGGTAAAGTTTACTCTCGTACGATGATCGTGCACCGCTCCGTTGTCTATGCATTGGCCTCGGCTGCCCTGTTCGGGGCGAGCACGCCGCTCGCGAAGCTGCTTCTCGTCGACACGGCGCCGCTCGTGGTTGCCGGGCTGCTGTATCTGGGCAGCGGCATCGGCCTCGCAGTGTGGCTCGGCGTGCGCAGGCTATCTGCCGAGGCGCAGCGCGCTTCGCCCATCGACCGAGCGGACTGGCCGTGGCTCGCCGCAGCGATCGCCGCCGGCGGCGTCGCGGGCCCGGCGCTCCTGATGTTCGGGCTGGCGCGCACCGACGGCAGCGTGGCGTCGCTGCTGCTCAATCTGGAAGCCGTGCTCACCGCAGTGATCGCCTGGGTGGCGTTCAGGGAGAACGTCGACCGTCGCATCTTCCTCGGCATGGCGGCGATCGTCGCGGGCGGCGTGCTGTTGTCCTGGGATCAGGGTCCGCGCTCCGGTGGCCTGGCCGGGCCGCTTCTGGTCGCGGCGGCCTGCCTCGCCTGGGCCCTCGACAACAACCTCACGCGCAAAGTATCGGGCGGCGACGCCGCGACCATCGCCTGCCTCAAGGGGCTTGTCGCCGGCAGCGTCAACCTCGGCCTGGCGCTCGCCGCCGGCGCAGCGCTGCCCGGCGCCGGCACGCTGGCCGCAGCAGCGGCGCTCGGACTCGCCGGTTACGGCGTAAGCCTCGCGCTGTTCGTCGTCGCGCTGCGCGATCTCGGCACGGCGCGCACCGGTGCATACTTCTCGGTGGCGCCGTTCTTCGGCGCTGCGCTCGCGTTCGGGGTGCTCGCTGAAACGCCCTCGGCGGCGTTCTGGATCGCCGCGGCACTGATGGCGCTGGGCGTCTGGCTGCACATCAGCGAGCGCCACGAGCACGAGCATGAGCACGAACCGATGCAGCACACGCACGCGCACACCCACGACGAGCACCATCGGCACGAGCATGACTTTCCCTGGGACGGAGCCGAACCGCACGTCCATCCCCACCGGCATGAGCGGCTCGCGCACAGCCATCCCCATTATCCGGACTTGCATCACCGCCACCGCCACTAGCGCGCTCCCGCCATGACCCGTTCCCTCGCGAGCATCGCTGCAGTCCTGTTGCTCCTTCCTTCGATTGCAGCGCCACAATCGGGCGCGCTGCTCGAAGTCGGCAAGTTCTCGGCGGCGACCGAGGGACAGGCCTTGCCCGAGGGCTGGAAGCCGCTCACCTTCCCCAAGGTGGCGCGCCATACGAGCTACCGGCTCGTGCAGGATGCAGGGTTGGTCGTTCTTAAGGCCCGCAGTGAAGCTTCCGCGTCGGGGCTGACGCGAGAGATCAGGATCGAT
>MERP01000098.1:917-5451 GCA_001772055.1 Betaproteobacteria bacterium RIFCSPLOWO2_12_FULL_68_19 | reverse complement strand
CGCGATGCCGCAAGCCTACGGCGGCTCGGGGCTGGGCATCACCGAGGCGGCGGTGATGATGCAGGCGATCGCCGAGTCGGGCGCCGGCTTCTCCGGGGCCTCGGCGGTGCACATGAACATCTTCGGCCTGAACCCGGTCGTGGTGTTCGGCACCGAAGAACAGAAGCAGCGCATGCTGCCGCCGCTCATCCAGGGCAGGCACCGCGCCTGCTTCGCCGTCACCGAGCCCAATACCGGCCTGAACACAAAAAAGATAAAAGTGAAGGCCGAGAAGCGCGGCAGCACCTACGTCGTCTCGGGGCAGAAGGTGTGGATCTCGACCGCGCAGGTCGCCGAAAAGGTCTTGTTGTTGGCAAAAACAGACATTGGCTTGACGCTGTTCTATACCGACTTCGACCGCAGCCGCATCGAGGTGCGCGAGATCGACAAGATGGGCCGGCACGCGGTCGACTCGAACCAGGTGTTCTTCGACGCGCTGCCGGTGCCCGAAGCCGACCGCATTGGCGAGGAAGGCAAGGGCTTCGAGTACATCCTGCACGGCATGAACCCCGAGCGCATCCTGATCGCCGCGGAGCTGGTGGGCCTCGGGCGCTGCGCGGTGAAGCGCGCCGCCGCGTACGCAAGAGAGCGCGTGGTGTTCGACCGGCCGATCGGGCAGAACCAGGGCATCCAGCACCCGCTCGCCGCCAACTGGATGGCGCTCGAGGCCGCGGGCCTGATGGCGTTCAAGGCCGCCTCGCTCTACGACGCCGGCAAGCCCTGCGGCGCGGAGGCGAACGCCGCCAAGTACCTCGCCGGCGAGGCCTGCTTCGACGCCTGCCAGCAGGCGGTGATGACCCACGGCGGCTACGGCTACGCGCGCGAGTACCACGTCGAGCGCTACCTGCGCGAGTCGCTGGTGGGGCGCATCGCGCCGGTCACGCCGCAGCTCATCCTGTGCTTCATCGCCGAGCGCGTGCTCGGCCTGCCCAAGTCTTACTAGACCGAAGTTCCTTTGCGTGAGAGACGCATTTTCATTATTGAGTCAGCAACTTGAACGGATCGTTCGCTAGGGGTGTCTGGCTACGCGGCGATCGTATCGAGGAGCTTGAGGGCATCACCGCGCTCTATCGCTGTCGCTAGCAGATCGAGCTCTTCTTCAAATGGATCAAACAGCATTTGCGCATCAAGGCGTTTTTCGGCACATCGGAGAACGCGGTGAAGACTCAAGTGTGGATCGCCATTGCGGTCTACGCGCTAGTGGCTAAATCATGAACGGTGGGCCGAACTGCGAGGCAGCGATCGCCGGCATCAGCAGCGGGCTACGGTATCGCGATCTGCGTTGAACTAGAATAAGCCATGCAGCGCAGCATCCTGGACGAAGCGCAGATCCACCCCGCCGCGCGCGCCAAGGTGGCTGCGCACGGCGCCGACATCCTGAAGGAAGTGCAGGACGCGGTGGCGGCGAACGCGATCGTGGTGGTCGGCATGCGCCAGAACCCGTTTCCGAAGAAGGCGCGCAAGCTCCTCGACCAGGCCGGGCTCGCGTACAAGTACCTCGAGTACGGCAGCTACTTCGGCGGCTGGCGCCGGCGCCTCGCGCTCAAGATGTGGACCGGCTGGCCGACGCTGCCGATGGTGTTCGTCAAGGGCGTGCTGATCGGCGGCTCGGACGATCTCGAGCGCCTGCTAAAGAGCGGGGAGCTCGGAGCGCTTCCATGAAAACCACCGTCGAGCTCTCCGACGAGCTGTTCCGCCGCGCGAAGGCGGAGGCCGCGCTGCGCGGCCGCAAGTTCAAGGACCTGGTCGAGGAAGGGTTGCGGCTGGTGCTGCAGACCCCGCGCGGCGAGCGCACGCAGCCGAGCCTGGATGAGCTGATGGCGCCGGCGCGCGGCGTGGTCGACTCCGGCGTCGCCGATCTCGCCTCCAATCCGAAGCGCCTCAAGGGCTTCGGCCGTGGCGCGCGGCGCAATCGCTGACACCGGGCTGCGGCCGGCAGCCGCTGGAGCTCATCCACCCCTGACGCGGCAGGCCTGCGAATGCACATCTGGGTGGATGCCGACGCCTGTCCGGCGGTGATCAAGGACATCCTGTACCGCGCCGCCGAGCGCGCGAAGATCCGCATGACGCTGGTGGCGAACAAGTTCCTGCGCACGCCGCCCTCGCTTTACATCCGAACGCTGCAGGTGGCGCGCGGCTTCGACGCGGCGGACAGCCACATCGTGCGCGAGCTGCAGGCGGGCGACCTGGTCATCACCGCGGACATTCCGCTTGCCGCCGACGTGCTCGCCAAGGGCGGCCACGCGCTCAATCCGCGCGGGGAGCTCTACACGCCGGATTCGATCGAGGAGCGCCTTGCGCTGCGCAACTATCTCGACGAGCTGCGCGCGAGCGGGGTGCAGACGGGCGGGCCGGCGGCGCTCGACCGGACGGATCGCAAGCGCTTCGCCGACCAGCTCGATCGGTTACTTACGCGCCAGGCAGGGAAGTCCTGAAGGCAACCCCCCGCAGATCAGGATTTCCGGTAAATAAAGGCGGCTTAGAGCGCGATCTCGACGCGGTGGCTGAAGGCGACCGAGTTGTCGATGAGATGCAGGCGCTCGGGGACGAGCCTGTACCAGCGCGCCTTCGCCATGGCGGCCACGATGGCGGCGGGGGCCTGAGACAGGTTGCCGAAGACGGGATATTTCTCGCCGTAGACCTTTCGGGCGCGCTGCTCCTCGCCGCCCGAGAGCTCGCACGCCTGCCCTTCGAGCTGCAGGCCCTTGATGTCCCGCCAGTCGGCATAGTGCTCCTGGACGCTTGCCGCGACCCTCGGGTTGCGCGCGAGATCCATGCTGTGGCGGCTGGAAGGGGCGGAAAGCCAGTACAGCGTGAAGCCCTCGCTCGCGTAGAAGACGGCCGCGGCCCAGGGCCCCGCGGCGCCGTGCGTCGCGAGGGTCATGATGCCGTGCGCCTGCAGATAGGCGAGCGCCTGCGTGCGCGCTGCGTCCTGCTCCTGCATCAAGGCCGGGGCAGAGCGGGCGGCGCTTCGCCCGCGGCCGGATCGGCCTCGTGCAGGCGCTTGAGGCGATAGGCGATCTGCGGCCGCGTCAGGCCGAGCATGCGCGCGGCCGAGGAGAGGTTGCCGCGCGCCTTGTCGACCGCGGTCTCGAGCAGCATCGCCTCGACCTGGTCGAGCGTCACCAGGCCGTTGAACACCGCTTCGCAAAGGCTCTTGCCGGCGTCCCAGCGATTGGGCTCGAGCCTGCCGTTCGTGTCGAGGCCGAATTCCGCCGCCCGCCCGTTGCTGCAGGTGAAAAGGTGCTCGACCTCGATGCGCGTGCCGCTGGGCGCGAGGATCACGCCGCGCTCCACCATGTTCTGCAGCTCGCGGATGTTCCCGGGCCAGGCGTAGGTGAGCAGCGCCCGCTTCGCCTTGTCGGTGAAGCCGCGCAGCTTCTTGCCGTGGATGGCGCTGTACCTTTCGAGGAAGCGCTTCGCCAGGGGCGACACGTCCTCCTTGCGCTCCCTGAGCGGCGGGATGCGGATCTCGTAGGCGTTGAGCCGGTAATAGAGGTCGGAGCGGAACCGCCCTTCCTTGACGAGCTGGGGCAGGTCGGTCTGTGTGGCGGCCACCAGGCGGACGCTGATCTTGCGCGTCTTCTGGTCGCCCAGGCGCTCGAGCTCGCCCTCCTGCAGCACGCGCAGCAGCTTGCTCTGCGCAGGCAGCGGCAGCTCGCCGATCTCGTCGAGGAACAGCGTCCCGCCGTCGGCGCGCTCGAAGCGCCCGGGGCGCGACACCAGGGCGCCGGTGAAGGCGCCGCGCTCGACCCCGAACAGCTCCGACTCGACCAGCTCGTGCGGGATCGCCGCGCAGTTCACCGCCACGAAGGCGCGCTCGCGGCGCGCCCCCATGTCGTGCAGCGCGCGCGCGAACAGCTCCTTGCCTACGCCGGTCTCGCCGAGCAGCAGCACCGCGATGGCGCTGCCCGCCGCCGGCTTGAGCAGGTTGTAGGCGGCGCGGAAGCCGGGCGAGCTGCCGACCATGTCGGCGGGCAGCTTTTCCATGTCGCCGAGCGTGGAGCGCAGCTGCACGACCTGGGTCTGCAGCTCGAGCAGCTGGTCGGCGATCGGCTCGCGGCTGGTCATGTGCCGGTACTCGGAGGCGTCGTCCCATTCCTCGAGCGGCTTGCCGACGATGCGGCAGTTGTTCTGGCCCATGCCGACGCACTCGACTTCCTTGTACAGGATCGGCCGGCCCATGAAGGCCGAGGTGTAGCCGCAGGCGTAGCCGATCTGGGTCCAGCACACCGGCGCGCCGTGGATGCCGTAATAGTGCCGGTGCCACTGGCCTTCCCAGGAGTTCTCCCACAGGAACTCGCCGTAGAACTTGCCCGCGGCGCGGTCGAGCTCGAGCCGCACCGGCGTCACGCGCACGATCCCCTCGATGGTGTGCAGCTGCGGGCCGGTCATGAAGGCTTCCGCGTCGCTCAGGTCCTGCGCGCGCGTGCGCGCGAGCTCCGCGTCGCGCACCCCCGAGGCGTAGCCCATGCGCGTGAGCAGCCCCTGCGCC
>MERP01000098.1:0-908 GCA_001772055.1 Betaproteobacteria bacterium RIFCSPLOWO2_12_FULL_68_19 | reverse complement strand
CGATCAGCTACTTGCGCAGCGACGCCTGCGCCTCCGCGTGCACGAGCAGCATGCGGTGCTCGTGCAGCCAGATCTGGCCGGTCTCGGCGCAAAAGCGCACGCGCGCACGCAGGTCGTCGCCGCTGTCGGCGCGCGTGACGCTGCGCAGCCTAGTCATCATCGCTCGTCCCCCTCGATCATTCTTCTAGTCAATCGGCGGGCAGGGCGGCTTGATGGGGATCAAGGAAGGGCTTGATCAAATCGTCAATCCGGCCCCTCGGGGGCCGGGCGGAATCACCAATTGGTAAGGGGTCGAATCGCGCCGGCCGGCCTTTCCCCCCGTAAACCGGCCATGGCACGGTCCATGCAGAGCATTGCGGCGCGAGGCGGGGGCATCCGGCGCTCCGCCGCCCACAAAGACCGTATCGGGAGGAGCCACGCGATGAAGTTCCCTGTTCCGCACGACGTCAAGGCCAAGACCATCCCCGGCACCGAAGGCTGGGAGCGGATGTATCCCTACCAGTACCAGTTCGTCAGCGACGACCCGGTGCGCAACAAGTACGAGAAGGACACGTTCTGGTTCTACGACGGCCTGCATTACCCCGAGCCGCTCTACCCCTTCGACACCATCTGGGACGAGGCCTGGTTCCTCGCGCTCTCGCAGTTCAACAACCGCATCTTCATGGTGCCGCCGGTGCGCGGGGTCGACCACCGCATCATCAACGGCTACGTCTACATCTCGCCGGTGCCGGTGAAGGACCCCGAGGAGATCGGCCGGCGCGTGCCGAACTTCATGGAGCGCGCGGGCTTCTACTACAAGAACTGGGACGCGCTCGAGGCGAAGTGGAAAGTGAAGATGGAGGCCACCATCCGCGAGCTCGAGGCGGTCAGGATCCCGCGCCTGCAGGACATGGAGGACATGAGCGTGG
>MERP01000097.1 GCA_001772055.1 Betaproteobacteria bacterium RIFCSPLOWO2_12_FULL_68_19 | reverse complement strand
TGACGCGCGTCTCCGAGCCGGTCACCTCGTCGCCCTTCTTGATCGCGCCGATGCGCCGGATGTCCATGCGCACCGAGGCGTAGAACTTGAGCGCGTTGCCGCCGGTGGTGGTCTCGGGATTGCCGAACATGACGCCGATCTTCATGCGGATCTGGTTGATGAAGATCACCAGCGTGTTGGTGCGCTTGATGTTGGAGGTGAGCTTGCGCAGCGCCTGGCTCATGAGGCGCGCCTGCAGGCCCATCTGCGGCTCGCCCATCTCGCCCTCGATCTCGGCCTTGGGGGTGAGCGCCGCGACCGAGTCGATCACGATCACGTCCACCGCGCCCGAGCGCACCAGCATGTCGGCGATCTCGAGCGCCTGCTCGCCGGTGTCGGGCTGGGAAATGAGCAGGTCTTCGGTCTTCACGCCGAGCTTGGCGGCGTACGAAATGTCGAGCGCGTTCTCGGCGTCGATGAATGCCGCCGTGCCGCCGACTTTCTGCATCTCCGCGATGACCTGCAGCGTGAGGGTGGTCTTGCCCGAGGACTCGGGCCCGTAGATCTCGACCACCCGGCCGCGCGGCAGGCCGCCGACGCCGAGGGCGAGGTCCAGGCCGAGCGATCCGGTGGACACCACCTCGATATCCTTGATCGCCGCGTCGTCCATCTTCATGATCGAGCCCTTGCCGAACTGCTTCTCGATCTGCGATAGCGCTGCCGCGAGGGCCTTGGATTTGTTATCGTCCATTGCTGTACCTCTTTTTAGGTTGTCGGCATCTACGGCAGGCACATCTGATAAAGACAAGGCACTGGGCCGACACCGGATACTGTATAAACGCTCAGTATTCTGGGCCGGTTGACCGAGCCCTGTCAACTCGAGAAAAAATCCTTAGGAGACAGAACGATGGCGAAAGTTGCGTTCCTCGGCCTCGGCGTCATGGGCTACCCGATGGCGGGCCACCTGCTGAAGAAGGGCGGCCACGACGTCACGGTCTACAACCGCACGGCCGCCAAGGCGCAGCAATGGGTGAAGGAGTACGGCGGCAAGTCCGCCCCCACCCCGCGCGACGCCGCCAAGGACTGCGAGTTCGTCATGATGTGCGTGGGCAACGACGACGACCTGCGCTCGGTCGTCTATGGGGACAACGGCGCCCTCGCCGGCATGAAAAAGGGCTCCATCCTGGTCGACCATACGACGGCCTCGGCAATCGCGGCAAGAGAAATTCACGAAAAGGCCAAGTCCCTCGGCGTGGGATTCATCGACGCGCCGGTCTCCGGCGGCCAGGCCGGCGCGCAGAACGGCCAGCTCGGCATCATGTGCGGCGGCGAGCAGGCGGCCTTCGACAAGGCGAAGCCGGTGATCGACACCTACGCGAAGCTGGCCGCGCTGATCGGCGGGCCGGGCGCGGGGCAGCTCACCAAGATGGTGAACCAGATCTGCATCGCGGGGCTCGCGCAGGCACTGGCCGAAGGCCTGTCTTTCGCAAGAAGAAGCAATCTGGACCTCGAGAAGGTCATCTCTGTCATCTCGAAGGGCGCGGCGCAATCCTGGCAGATGGAGAACCGCTGGAAGCCGATGAGCGAGCTCAAGGCCGAAGGCTTCGGCTTCGCCATCGAGTGGATGCGCAAGGATCTCGGCATCTGCCTGGGGGAGGCCAGGAGGAACGGCGCCCGCCTGCCGGTGACGGCGCTCGTCGACCAGTTCTATTCCCACCTCGAGGCGCGCGGCGGCAAGCGCTGGGACAGCACCTCCGCCCTGATCCAGCTCTTGCTGAAAGATTAGCTAGCGGCGCGCCGCGGCGAGCGGCGCGATCACCAGGCTGCGTAGCTGGAAGCGCTCGTCGGCGCGGAACAGGAAGGTCTCGAGGAAGGTCACCGACCCGATGCCCGCCAGCACGCCGGGCGCGGGCGCGGCGAAAGGCGCCGCCCGCACGATGCTCTCCAGCGCGCGGTTCTCGAGGTGCTTGAAGCCGTTGGAGCGGTAGACCGAGATGTCGATCGGATTGCCGACGCGGTCGATGGTGATCTCGAGCACCACGATCGACTTCAGCATCTCCGGCACCGGATCGGAGTACACCGCGGCATTGCGCAGCCAGATCTCGTTCGCGACCAGCGTCTTGTAAGCCTCGACTCCGGCTGGCGCAAGCGCCGCAGGCGGCGGCAACGCAGCCTGGGGCGACGGCGGCGGCTTGAGCGGCGGCTCGGCGACCCTGGGTCGCGGCGCGCAGGCCGAAAGCAGCGCCGCGGCGAGCGCGCAGGCAAGGAGCGCGGTTCTCATGGTTTCGTTTCTCGTTCTCTCCCGGCCCATAGCATAGCGAAAAGCCGCGACCTCAGTGCGCGAGCTTCTGCAGCCTCCAGGTCGCCACCGGCCCCAGCAAGGCGCCCAGCCCGAGCGTCGCCCAGGCGACGCCCCAGGCGAACGCGTCGCCCGAGGCGCGCCCGCCCCCCGCCAGGTCGAGCGCCCAGCCGAACACCACCGGGCTCACCACCCCGGCGCCGAAGCCCACCACCGAGCGCACCGCATAGGCGACGCCGAGATAGTGCGGCGGCACGCTTTCGGCGAGCACGGTCGAATGCGTCGAGGAGTCGGCGATGCCCGCGAAGTTGTACAGGCAGGCGAGCGCCACCAGCAGCGCAATCGGGGCGGCGATCAGCCAGCCGATGGAAAGCGAAAGGGCGAGGCTGACGCAGGACCAGGTCAGGATGGTCTGGGTGCGGCCCCAGCGATCGGCCATGGTGCCGCCGGCGATCGAGCCGGCGATGTTGGCGACATAGGTAAGCGAGGCGAACGCGAGCGCCAGCCCCGCAGGGTTTTCATTCCCATGAAACACCAAAGCAGCGGTGAGGAAGGCGGGCAGCCAGGCCCACAGGCCGAGCAGCTCCCAGTTGTGGGACGTGTAGCCCCAGACCGAGAGCATGCCCTTGCGGTTGCGAATCACCGCCGGAATGGCGGCGAGGATCGATTCGCCCGCGGGCCTGGGGTGCACGTTGTTGGCGGTGCCGCGCAAGGCGAGCAGCGCGATCAGCCAGGCGGCGAGCGGAAGGACCGCCACCGTGGCGAGCGCGCCGCGCCAGCCGGTGAACTGCAGCGCGACGCCGGCGATGCCCAGGCAAAGCGCGTAGCCCGCGCTCGAGGCGGCGATGAGATAGCCCATCGCCCGGCCGCGACGCTCGCGCGCCACGTGGTCGTTGATGAGCGCGAGCGCCGGGGTGTAGCTGCCGCCCTGGCAAAGCCCGGTGAGCGCGTGCAGCCAGAACGCCGACCAGAACCCGTCGGCGAAAGCGACGAACACGAAGGGCGCGAGCCAGGCGGCGACGCCGGTGGTGAGATAAGCGCGCTTGGCGCCGAAGTGATCGGCGATGAAGCCCACGATGAACAGCGAGGCGAGATAGCCGAGGTGAAACCCGGCCTGGACCATGCCGGCCTCGCGCGCCGAGAGGCCCCAGGCCGCCTGCGTGAGCGGCAGCACCGCCGAGTAGGCGACGAACCAGCTCGCCGCGAGGACCCGGCTCGAGCACAGTGCGGCGAGCCAGGCGCCCGAGCCGGGAGTCAAGCAGGCTGGGCGAGACGGACCGGGATGCGGCGCGGCCCGAACGGGCGGCCGAACTTCTGGAAGCGGCCGGCGAGCTGCGCGCCGCAGAACTTGCAGGCGCCGGCCTCGTCCAGGTGATAGCCGCCGATCTGGTACCAGTCGCGCACGATCACCGCCCGCTCGCACGAGGGGCAGTAGGTCGAGCCGCCGCTCTCGTCGTGGACGTTGCCGGTGTAGACGTAGTTCAGCCCCGCCAGCCTGCCGATCTCGCGCGCGCGGGAGAGCGTGGCCGCCGGCGTCGCCGCCACGTCGGTCATCTTCCAGTCGGGATGGAAGGCGCTGAAGTGCAGCGGCACGTCGGCGCCGAGGTTCTGCCGGATCCACTTGCACTGCGCCCTGAGCTCCTCGTCGGAGTCGTTCTTGCCGGGGATGAGCAGGGTCGTGATCTCGGTCCAGACGCGCGTTTCCTTGACCAGGTAGGCGAGCGTGTCGAGCACCGGCTGCAGCCGCCCGCCGCAGATCTCGTAGTAGAACTCGTCGCTGAAGGCCTTGAGGTCGACGTTGGCGGCGTCCATCTTGGCGAAGAACTCGCGCCGCGGCGCCGCGTGGATGTAGCCCGCCGTGACGGCGACCGCCTGCACGCCTTGCGCGTGGCAGGCGTCGGCGATGTCCATGGCGTACTCGGCGAAGATCACCGGGTCGTTGTAGGTGAAGGCCACCGACTTGCAGCCCAGCCTGAGCGCCGCGGCGGCGATCGCCTGCGGCGAGGCTTCGTCCTGCAGCCGGTCCATCTCGCGCGACTTGGAGATGTCCCAGTTCTGGCAGAACTTGCAGGCGAGGTTGCAGCCGGCGGTGCCGAAAGACAGGATGCTCGTGCCGGGATAGAAGTGATTGAGCGGCTTCTTCTCCACCGGGTCGACGCAGAAGCCCGAGGAGCGGCCGTAGGTGGTGAGCACCATGCGGCCGCCTTCGCTCTTGCGCACGAAGCACAGCCCGCGCTGCCCCTCGTGCAGCCTGCAGTCGCGCGGGCACAGGTCGCACTGGATGCGGCCGCCGGCGAGCGCGTGCCACCAGCGCCCGGGATGCGTCATTCCGACCATTTGATCACCCGGTAGCGCGAGACCTTGCAGCGCGCGAGCCGCGCATCGGCGCCGAGCCCCGCCTTCCTCATCAGCTCGCGCATGAACGCGCGCTTGTCGGGCAGCCCCTCCCAGACCTGCGGCAGGAAGGTGCCGCGCTTTCCGTCCGCCTCGAGGACCACGCCGTCCTCGCCGGCGCGCAGTTGCGCGAGCAGGTCCTCCTCGTCGGCGAAGCGCAGGGGCTTCGGCGTCGAGAGCAGCGACACCTCGACCCGGCACTGCGGCCATTCCTCGCCCGTCAGCGGGGGGAAGCGCGGATCGCGGAAGGCCGCGCCACGCGCGTTGTCGGCGACGTCCGCGCCGAGCGCGCGCACCGCCTCGAGGCTGCCGATGCAGCCGCGCAGGCTGCCTGCGCGCCTCAGCGTGACGAAGCTCGCGCCGGCCTGGGCGAGCCAGCTCTCCGTTCGCTCGCTCGCGGCGCGCTTGAAGATTTCGGCTTCGATCGAGCCGCGCGCGATCGACACCAGCGTCTCGCCCGCGTGCGCATGCGATACGCCCTGCCCCTCGTGGAGCGCGAAGGCCGAGTAGCCCACCACTTCGCGCCTGCCGCCGGCGGTGTCGCCGGAATTGCACGCCGCGAGCAGCTTGATCGACAGGCCCTTTTTGCTCGCCGCCGACAGCAAGCCGTTCAGCGGCGTCGCGCCGCAGGCCTGGTCGTGGTCGATGTCGGTGGCGAACGCCGCCACCCGCTCGAGCGTCGCGCCGTCGATCTTCTTCGCCTGCTCGTACGGGTGGTAGTGCGAGAGATCGGTGGAGATGACGATCAAGGTCTCTGCGCCGCCCCAGAGACGCTCGATGACCTCGCTCACTTCGTGCACGCTCGCCGTCCCGACCGCGAAGGGCACGAGCGAGAACTGCCCGAGCACCTTCTGCAGGAAAGGCAGCTGCACCTCCAGCGAATGCTCCAGGGCATGCGCGGCATCGCTCGTGACCACCTGGGGCAGGTCCTGCACCGCGCGCAGCGCCTCGCGCTCGAGGGGCACGGCGCCGAGCGGCGTCGCAAAGGCCTGCGCGCCCGGCACGGCGAGGCCCCGCACCGGCACCCGGTGCGACGGCCCCAGCATCACCACGCGCCGCACCATGCCGCGCGCGGGCGCCATTTCGTCGTACGCCCGAGCCGCCACCTGGCCCGAGTAGATATAGCCGGCGTGCGGCACGATCAGCGCCTTCGGAAAGCCCAGGCGCGGCGCCGGCTGATCGACCCCGCCGAGCAGATCGTCGAGCTCCGCGTCGAGCGCTTTCGGCTCGCCGGGATAGAACATGCCCGCGACCGCGGGCGCTCGGATGGAAGCCATGCTGCTATGTTGGGCCGCCCTTAGCGCGCGTCAAGGGTTTTTCAGTACCCCCTCCAAAGCATGGATCACGGACTGCCGGCGCACGCTCTCGCGGTCGCCGCGAAAGTGGCAGGTCTCGCTGCGCAGCAGCCCGGCCTTGGCCGCCCAGGCGAAGCACACCATGCCCACGGGCTTGCCGGGGCTCGCGCCGCCCGGCCCGGCGATGCCCGTGACGGCGAGCGCGAGCGTGCCGCGGCTGCGCTCGAGCGCCCCGCGCGCCATCTCGCGCGCCGTCTCCTCGCTCACCGCACCGTGCCGGGACAGGGTCTCGGCCCGCACGCCGAGCAGTTCGCGCTTCGCATCGTTGGAATAGGCGACGAAGCCGCGCTCGAACCACTCCGAAGAGCCGGCGACCGAGGTCAGCGCCTGCGCCACCCAGCCGCCGGTGCACGACTCGGCCGTCACCAGCATCGCTCGCGCCGACTTGAGGCGCTCGCCGACGCTGCGCGCGAGCTCCTCCATCAGGACAGCAGCCGCCGGGCGAGCGCGAGCGCGACGAGCGCGTAGCCGGCCGCGACCAAGTCGTCGAACATGACGCCGAAGCCGCCGTGGTAGCGGCGCTCGAACCAGCCGATCGGGGGCGGCTTGGCGATGTCGAAAAAGCGAAACAGGACGAAGGCGGCCCCCTGCCAGGCGAGATCGAGCGGCACGACGGCGAGCACCAGCAGGAACGCCACCATCTCGTCCCACACCATTGCGCCATGGTCGGGAACGCCCAGCCGCCGCCCGGTGAGCTCGCAGCACCACACCCCGAGCAGGAACGCCGCCGCGACGAGCGCCAGCATGGCCGCCGGCGGCAGGCTCGAGGCGAGCAGCCAGCCGAGCGGCCACGCCGCGAGCGTCGCGACCGTACCGGGCGCGACCGGCGCGAGCCCCGCGCCGAAGCCGAACGCGAGCGCGTGCGCCGGATGCGAGAAGACGAATGCGCTGCCGGGGCGAGACGCGATCATGCCGGCGCGAAGTGATCGTAGCCGCGCCGGTAGTCGATCGGCTTGCCGCCGGCATCGAGCACCACCAGCCGCGGCTCTCCGGCCTGGATGGTTCCGATGCGCGAGAGCGGCAGCCTGAGCTCGGCGGAGAGCGACGCGACCTCCGGCCGCCGCTCGGGTGCCGCGGTGAAGACGAGCTCGTAGTCGTCCCCGCCTGAAAGCACGCAGTCCTTTTCGAGCTGCGGATCGCCGAGCTCTTCGAAGGCGCGCGGCCGCGGCACCTGGGGGTAGTGCACCACTGCCCCGACCTGCGAGCGCTCCAGGATGTGGCCGAGGTCGCCGGCGAGGCCGTCCGACACGTCGATCGCGGCATGCGCGAGCCCGCGCAGCCGCTCGCCCAGCTCCACGCGCGGCTCCGGCTCGTGCAGCCTCGCCGCGACAGCCTCGATCTGCGGGCGCAGCAGCGCGAGCGCCGCGCCGCCCAGCTCGCCCGACACCCAGATGTCGTCTCCCGCGCGCGCCCCCGCGCGGAACAGCGCCACGCCCGCCGGCACTTCGCCGATGGCGGTAATGCAGATCGTGCGCAGCGGCGAGCGCGTCGTGTCCCCTCCGATGAGCTCCATCCCGTATCGGTCCGCGAGGGCGAACAGCCCGGCCGAGAAATCTGCCAGCCAGGCCTCGTCGGCCGCCGGAAGCGCGAGGGCGAGCAGCGCCCAGCGCGGCGCGGCGCCCATGGCGGCGAGGTCGGAGAGGTTGACGGCGAGGGCCTTGTGTCCGAGCGCGCGCGGGTCGGCCTGCGGCAGGAAGTGCCGCCCCTCGACCAGCATGTCGGTGGTCAGCGCGAGCTCCAGGCCCGCGTCGGGACGCAGAAGCGCGCAATCGTCGCCGATTCCGACCAGCGCCTGCTTCGGCGCGCGCTCGCTGAGCGGCCCGCGCGGGCCGCGCTCGAAAAAGCGCCGGATGAGCTCGAACTCGTTCAGGCGATCTTGCGCGCCCGCGCAACCTCGTCGGGCCGCAGCCGCGCGGCGATTTTCTCGAGCACGCCGTTCACGAAGCGGTAGCCCTCGGCGGCGCCGAAGCTCTTGCCGAGCTCGATCGCCTCGTTCAGCACCACCTTGAACGGCGTCTCCGGATGCGCCGCGAGCTCGAGCGCGCCGATGTACAGGATCGCGCGCTCGACGGGAGAGAGCCGGGAGAACTCGCGGTCGAGGTGCGGCGCAATCAGCGCCTCGAGCTCGGCGGCGCGGTCGCGCACGCCGCATACCAGCGCCTCCAGGAACGCGGCGTCGCCGCGCTCGGCGCCCTGCCCGGGCCCTTCCAGCCCGCGCGCCTGCTCGCGCGGGTCGCCGCCGGAAAGCTGCCAGGCGTAAAGCGCCTGCAGCGCGATTTCGCGCGCCTTGCGCCTAGCGGTCTTCATGCAGCCTCGCCTTGAGCTGCGCCATCTCCACCGCCACGCGCACCGCCTCGGCGCCCTTGCCCAGGCGCGCCCTGGCCTGGGCTTCGTCCTCGGTGGTGAGGATGCCGTTCGCGACCGGCAGCCCGAAGTCGAGGGCCACGTCCATCACGCCGCGCGCCGACTCGTTGGCCACGACCTCGAAATGATGGGTATCGCCGCGGATCACGGCGCCGATCGCCACCAGCGCGTCGAAGCGGCCCGACTGCGCCATCCATTGCAGCGCGAGCGGGATCTCGAGCGCACCGGGCACGTTCACTATCGTGGGCTCGACGCCGAGCTTGCGCGCCGCCGCGCGCGCCTGCTCGAGCAGCGGGGTCGCGATCTCCTCGTTGAACCGGCTGGCGACGATGCCCAGGCGCATCGCCGCTCCTCAGCGCCGCGGCAGCTCGGCGTAGCCGGTCACTTCCAGCCCGAAGCCCGCCATGCTGGGCATCTTGCGCGGCGCGGCCATCAGGCGCATGCGTCCGACGCCGAGCTCGCGCAGGATCTGCGCGCCGATGCCGTACAAGCGCAGGTCCATGCTGCGGCCGGCGCGCGGCCGTGCAGCCTGGGCGACACGCGCGAGCAGCGCCTCGCTCGTCTGGTTGCAGTTGAGCAGCACCATGACTCCGGCGCCCGCCCGGCGGATGGCTTCGAGCGCCTCGCCGACGCCCCAGGAGTGCGTGCCGGGCCCGGCGTCGAGCAGGTCGAGCGCCGACAGCGGCTCGTGCACCCGCACCAGCAGCTCTTTCTTTGCGTCCAGCTCGCCCAGGACCAGCGCGAGGTGGATCGAGCCGAGCGCAAGGTCGCGATAGGCCACCAGGCGGAAGCCGCCCCACGGGGTCACGATGTCCCGCTCGTGGGCGCGCTGCACCAGCGACTCGTTGCGGCTGCGGTACTCGATCAGGTCGGCGATGGTGCCGATCCTGAGCCGGTGCGTCGCGGCGAACTCGATCAGGTCCGGCAGGCGGGCCATGGTGCCGTCGTCGCGCATGATCTCGCACAGCACCGCGGCCGGCGTGAGGCCGGCGAGCCGCGCCAGGTCGCAGCAGGCCTCGGTGTGCCCGGCGCGCACCAGCACCCCGCCGGGATGCGCGACCAGGGGAAAGACATGCCCGGGCTGCACGATGTCCTCGGGGCGCGCCTGCGGGGAGGAAGCGACCTTGATGGTGAGGGCGCGGTCCTGCGCCGAGATGCCGGTGGCGATGCCCTCGGCGGCCTCGATCGAGACGGTGAAGTTGGTGCCGTGCCGCGAGCGGTTCTGCTCCACCATCGGTCGCAGCCCGAGGCGCTGGGCGTGCTCCTCGGGAATCGGCATGCAGATCAGGCCGCGCCCGTGCTTGGCGAGGAAGTTGATCTTGTCGGCGGTGACGAACTCGGCCGCGAACACCAGGTCGCCCTCGTTCTCGCGGTCCTCGTCGTCGACCAGGATCACGATCTCGCCGGCGCGGATCGCGGCGACGATCTCGGCGATCGGGCTGATGGCAGCGGTCTCTCTGCGCATGGCCCGATTTTATGCCTGTTTTATTCCGCGGTTTCGGCTTCCGCGCCGCCGGTCTTCTCGCGGATGCGCGCCGACTTGCCCGAGCGGCCGCGCAGATAGTAGAGCTTGGCACGCCGCACGTCGCCCTTGCGCTTGACCTCGATCGAGGCGATGAGGGGCGAATAGGTCTGGAAAGTCCGCTCGACCCCCTCGCCCGAGGAGATCTTGCGCACGATGAACGAGGAGTTGAGGCCGCGGTTGCGCTTGGCGATCACCATCCCCTCGAACGCCTGGACGCGCTTGCGCTCCCCCTCGACCACGTTGACGCTCACCACCACGGTGTCCCCGGGCGAGAAATCCGGGATGTTTCTTGCCAGCCGCTTGATTTCTTCCTGCTCGAGTCTCTGGATCAGGTCCATGTTCAGCCTCTGTGTTCCTGCTGGAACTCCGTCAACAGCCGCGTTTCCTCTTCATTCAGCCCTCGCGCCGCGAGCAGCTCGGGACGCTTGAGCCAGGTGCGTCCCAGCGACTGCTTGAGGCGCCAGCGCCGGATGTTCTCGTGGTGCCCCGACAGCAGCACCTGCGGCACCCGCAGCCCCTCGCCGCGCTCCGGCCAGGCTTCGGGCCGCGTGTACTGCGGGCAATCGAGCAGGCCGTCCGCGAACGACTCCTCGCGCGCCGAATTCTCGTCGCCCAGCGCCCCGGGCAACTGCCGCACCACGGCGTCGATCAGCGCCATCGCCGCGAGCTCGCCACCCGAGAGCACGAAGTCGCCCAGCGACAGCTCCTCGTCGACGCGCCGCGCGAGCAGGCGCTCGTCGATGCCCTCGTAGCGCCCGCACAACAGCGTGAGCGCGCTTTCCTTCGCCAGTTCCATCACCCTGCCGTGATGCAGCCTCTTGCCCTGGGGCGAGAGGTAAACCACCCTGCCGCCGCCGGCCGCCTGGACGGCGTCGAGCGCCCTGTCGAGCGGCTCGGCCAGCATCACCATGCCCGGCCCACCGCCGTACGGACGCCCGTCCACCGTCCGGTAGTTGTCGCTCGTGAAATCGCGCGGATTCCACGTCGCGAGCTGCCACAGCCCCGCGTCGAGCGCGCGGCCGGTGATGCCGCTTCTCGCCACCGCCGAGAACATCTCGGGGAACAGGGTGACGACGTCGAAGCGGATCACCAGTCCGCTCCCCACTCCACGTGAATCGTCCGCTCTGCAAGATCCACCTTCTTCACCACCGCCGGCACCCAGGGCAGCAGCCGCGTGACCCCGCCCGCCACTTCCATCACGTCCTGGGCGCCGTTCGAAAACAGCCGCCTGACGACGCCGAGCGCCTCGCCGCTCTCGTTCACCACCTCGAGGCCGACCAGGTCAGCGAGGTAGTAATGTCCTGCCTGCGGCTCGGGCAGCGCCGCGCGCCGCACCGAGACCACCGAGCCCTTCAGCGCGAGCGCCTGCTCGCGCGTCTCGATGCCCTCGAGCTTTCCGACCACCGCGGCACTATGAACCCTGGCCGCGGCGACCGCGTGGGCGCGGCCGCCGATCCACCACTGCGCCGCCTGCGCCAGCGTTTCCTTCACGCCGCGCTCGGGTGCCAGCTTCAACCACCCGCGCACGCCGTACGCGCCGGCGACGCGGCCCATCGCGATCAGGTCCTCAGGCGGCTTTCTTCGCAAATTGCCGGACGAGCCGCGCCGCCGTGTCGGAGAGCTGGGCCCCCTTGCCCTGCCAGTGCTTGAGGCGCTCCATGTTGACGCGCAGCGCCTCGCGCCCCTGCGGCGCCTTCGGATCGTAGAAGCCCAGGCGCTCGAGAAACTTGCCCGAAGCCGCGCGCCGCGAATCGGCCGCCACCAAGTGGTAGAACGGCCGCTTGTTCGCGCCGCCGCGCTGCAATCGAATCACCACCATTAGGGAACCCCCGCAAACCGCGAAAAGCTGCGGATTATACTGCAGAATACGACTTGGGGAGGGTGGATGCTGCGCGCGCTGCGCGAGATCGAAGGCGGCGTAAAACTGTCCGTGAACGCGCTCGGCCGCCTGGGCCGGCTGCGACGGCCGCCGATCCGGGAATCGTTCCTGCGCCAGATCTACTTCACCGGCGTGACCGCCGCGACCGGGGTGGTGCTGCGCGCCTCGGTGCTCGGCGTGCTGATCATCGCGATCACCATGGACGTGCTCGACGCGGACGTCGACCTGGCGGTCAAGATCCTGCTGCTGCTGGTGTTCCGCGAGATCGGACCGCTCGCCGCCGCGGTGGTGGTGATCCTGCGCACCGGCACGGCGATCTCGGCCGAGGTGGCGATGATGCGCATCTCGGGCCAGACGCGCGCCCTGCGCCATCTGGGGATCAATCTCTACGACTACATCGTGGTGCCGCGCGTCGCGGGGGTGATGCTCGCCACCATGGTCCTCACCTTCTATATCCAGTTCCTGGCGGTGCTCGGCGGGCTGCTGTTCAGTCCGCTCATCATCGATGCCACGTTCATGGAGCTTTCCGGCCGCTTCTTCGCGCTGTTCTCGCCGGTCGACTTCGTGTACTCGACCATCAAGAGCCTGCTGTTCGGCTTCACGATCGCCGCCTGCTGCTGCTACCACGGCCTCAATCCGCCCAGCCTGACGCAGAACGCGGTGCCCCAGGTGGTGACGCGCGCGGTCACGCAGAGCGCGATGCTGATGCTGGGCATCAACGCGGTGTTCGCCTACATCGTGTTCGGCATCCTGTTTTTCGGGCTGGTGACCGCCAAGGTATGAGCGACGCGCTGCGCTACGCGCTCAGGCAGCCGGGCTCGCCCGAGATCGCGCTCGCGGTGCCGCAGGGCGGCGTGAGCCGCGTGCACCTGCCCGACCCGCAATCCAAGGCGCGCTTCATCGCCGCCGTGGCCAAGGCGCGCTGCGAGGACGGCGAAGAGCTCGAGCTGCTCGGCGAGCCGGTGGAGCGGCTGAAACCCGCCGCGCGCGCCCGGCTGCTCAAGCGCGTCGGCGTGCTCAGCCCGGCGGTCACCCTGCTCACCAATCTGAATGCCTGGGAGAACATCGCGCTCGCCGCCGCCTACCACGGCAGCCCGTCGCGCGAGCGCGTAGCGCAGATCACCCAGGAGGTGCTCGGGGCCTTCGTCGCCGAGCCGCTGGCGCTGCTCGCCCGCCTGCCGGACCAGCTCGGCACGCTGCAGCGCCGCCTGGTCGCGTTCGTGCGGCTGCTGGTGATGGAGCCCGAGCTCGTGGTCATCGATGCCCTCGACGAGGGGCTGAGCCGCGAGGAATGCGCGTCGGTCGCGCGCCTTGAAGCGCAATACCGCGCCCGGCACCCGTCGGGCACGCTGCTGTTCGTCGATGCAAGAGAGGAGCCCTCGTGAGCCCCGCCTTCACGCCGCCGGTCCGGTTCTCCCGCCTGTTGCTCAAGGTCAACGCCTTCCTGCTCATCGCGCTGCTGCTGGTGGGCGCGTTCATGGGGCTGGTGGCCTACAAGCAGGGCTGGTTCGTGCACCAGACCACGGTGCACTTCGTTACCCCCAACGCCCTCGGCATCAACCCGGGCATGCCGGTCAAGCTCTACGGCTTCACCGTCGGATCGGTGAAGGAGATGGGCCTCGCGCCGGAGGGGGTGGACGTGCAGCTGTCGCTCGTGAGCGACCACCTGTGGCGCATCCCGAAAGGCTCGCAGGCCAAGGTCGCGCGCGAGGCGAGCGTGGTCGGCGCGAGCTCGATCGAGATCATTCCCGCCAAGTCCGGGCCGCCGCTCGAGCGGGGGGACCGCATCGCGTTCGAGCCGGGCCGCAGCATCTCGGAGATCATCGACGACATCCGAAGCCAGGCGGTGCCCGCCTTCAACGAGATGAAGCAGGTGCTCGCGCAGCTCAACAGCTCGAGCGGCGACGTGGCGGCGCTACTTGCGGCGCTGCGCGCGGAGGCCGAGCGGCTGCCCGCGACGCACCAGGCGCTGAACGAGCTGCTGCAGAACGGCGCGCGCACCACCGCCGAGGTGGGACGCGAGGCCGCGGCGACGCTCGGCGCGGCGCGGCGCGCGAGCGAGAGCGCGCAGCGGGCGACCGACAGCATCGGCCAGGCCGTGCCCGAGCTCGCGGCCAAGCTTTCCAGGACACTCGACTCGTTCGATGCCGCCGCGGGCCAGCTGCGCCGTACCGGAGAGGAGGCCCAGGACAGCCTGCGCCGCGCGCGGCCGCTCTTCGAGCGCGGCGAGAGCGCGATGCGCGACGCGGGCGACGTGCTCGGCGCGGCCAAGCGCGTCTGGCCGCTCAGCGGATCGTTCGCGCAGCCCGCAGAGGCCACCCTGGCGATCGACAGCTTCGAAGCCCAGCGCAGCGCCACACGCTAGTGACCCGCGACCTCGTCACCGCAATGGCCCTCGCCGCGCTGTGCGCCGGCTGCGCGGCGCGGCCCGAGCCGGTCGTGCCGCCCGCGCAAGCGCGCATCGCCGACGCCGGCGCGCGCGCGAGCGCTCTGGCGCGCTCCGGCGACTACGCCGCGGCGGCGCTCAAGTTCCAGGAGGCGCTGCGCATCGCGCGCACCATCGAGGATGCCGACGCGATCGCGGCGCATGCGATCAACCTGTCGATCGTCTACCAGCGCCTCGGGCATCGGGCCGCCGCCCGCTCCGCGCTTGCCGTCGTGCTCGACGACGAGCGCCGTGCGTTCTCCGAGCGGCGCCTGGTGCAGGCGGAGCTGCGCCACGCCATCGTCGATCTCGCCTCGGGCGACACGCGCGGCGCCGCGGCCTATGCGGGGCGCGCCTGGCAGCGTTGCCAGAAGCTGGGATGCGAGCTGGCGGCCGCCATCCTCAACGTGCAGGCCGACGCGGCGCTCGAGGCCGGGGCCGCCGAGGAGTCGCTGCGGCTCGCGCAGGCAGCGGAGTCGTCGGCGCGCGCTCGCGCCGATCGCGCCGAGACCGCCAATGCCCTGAGGATCATCGGTCGCGCGCGCACCACGCTCGGCGACCCGGCGGGCGCGCTGCCGGCGCTCGAGCAGGCGCTCGAGATCGACCGTTCGCTCGCCGACGCGCGCAAGATCCACGCCGATCTCGAGGCGCTGGCGCGCGCGAGCAGCGCCAAAGGCGATGCGCAAGCCGCGCGCGGCTATTCCGAGCGCGCGCTCGCCATCAGCCGCGCGGCCCGCGAGGCGCCCGGAGGCGAGGGGACCGAGGTGCA
>MERP01000096.1 GCA_001772055.1 Betaproteobacteria bacterium RIFCSPLOWO2_12_FULL_68_19 | reverse complement strand
CTTGGATAACCGAGCACGATCGAACAGCGCACGAGCGGCGCTACTCAGCCCGATACACTATGGGCTGTGAGAAATGCGGGCTAGCCGGCATAGGGGGCACGAAATTTGGCGAGCCTATCAAGCAAAGGCGACGCCGGAGCCGGCCTGCTTGGCCCTGAACATCGCCATGTCCGCGCTGTTGATCAATTCCCCCGCGGTGGCGCCGTCCTTCGGGAACGTCGAGATGCCGATGCTTGCCGTGACGCGTGCGCTGACGGTGCTGTCGCGCAGCTTGATGTGGCAGGGCGCCTGGACCGCCTGGACGATCTTCTGCGCGACTTTCGCGATGTTCTCGGCGTCGCGGATTCCCGTCAGCAGGTACAGGAACTCATCTCCGCCATGCCGGCTGACCGTGTCCTCGCCGCGGGTGGTCTCCTTCAGCCGCTGCGCGATTGCCTGCAGCACGGCGTCGCCGGCGTCGTGCCCGTGGGTGTCGTTGATGATCTTGAAGTCGTCCAGGTCCACGAACATCACCGCCAGGGTCCAGCCATGGCGCTGCGCCTGGGCGAGTCCATGGTCCAGCCGGTCGTTGAACAGCGCGCGGTTCGGCAATCCGGTGAGGACATCGTGCAAGGCGGCATGGCGGGACGACAACCCCTGTTCCTCCGCCGCGGCGAATTGCAGGTCGACCATGCTCCGGTCCCGGATCTGGTCCTCCAGCGCCCGGTTCACGACCGCCAGTTCAACGGACACCGCCTCGACCTTTGCCGCCAGGGCCGCACTTTGGCCGAGGGCGCGCGCGAGGCCTGGCTGCGCGTTGTGCGCCGTAAGCGCGAGTGTCATTGCACCGTTCACCGACGCCAGGTCCTCGGCGCATTCCGCCACCAGCGCCTTGACGCGCTGGCTGCGACCCAGGACCTTGCTCAGGGACGCGAGGCGCCCGCCGTTGCCCGTCGATTCGTCATTCGCGCCGATGTCCATGCTCCGGTAAAAAGCCGGGGGGCGGTCCACGGAGGATCGCGCCCATTGTGAGCATCCGGCATTCTCCCGGAACTCTCTGTGCGCCGTCGCACGGAGGGCGGCGCGGCGGTTTAGAGCCGTTGCAGGAAGCGCGGGCGGCGGTGTCGGAGGAGTGGATCCAGATCGAGCGCGCGGATGCGGCGGAGTATGAGAAGGATCTGGAGTTGTTTCGGGCGGCGATGGAGTTTGTGAGGGGTGGGCGGGGGCGGTAGGGGTTGGGGAAAAGCGGCGTTGGCGTAGAGAGCGGGAGTTCATGACTGCCGATGTTGCGGATTGAACCTCCCCGAGCGTTGGGCCGAGGTGTCCACTTTGTCGAAAGGGGTTCCGCGTCCGGTTGAACGCACAGTCAGATTGTCCGTCACTTTCTTATGTTGAGATCAATCGTGCTCTTGACGAGGGGCGCTATCGATACAGCCTGCGCCTGGGGACGGTGGAGCCGGTGTTTGCCGACATCAATCACGCCACTGGGCTGCGCCGCTTCAGTCTGCGCGGCCGGCGCAAGGTGAACGCGCAATGGATGATGTACTGCCTCGCCCACAACATCGGCAAGATCCAGCGTTACGGCGATATCGGGCGATGGAAGAAGGAACGCAAGGCGCAAATCAGGCAATAGAGAAGAAAACCCAGAGCGAGACGAATTCAATAACGCGATCGCGCCTCCCCATCTTCAAATCCCTCGCCACTCGGAATCGGCGGCGGTAGCATTGCCGCGTGAATCGGGTTTTTATACAGACTCGTTCGGTGGCACGATTGCAGCACCGCTAGGGTCAAATGGCATGCGGCTGCTTGCGACCAGCAGCGGCCGCTTACATAAGGTGAATGAGACGCAGGTGCCCGCCGGCCAAGTTCCTACCGATTGAGGTCAGAACGCGTAGACTTCACGCACGGCTCCGCCCTTAAGGGAGGATTACATGGGCCTGGTCGGACGCAGGCAGTTCCTGCTTCTCGCTGCCGCCGCGCTCGCTGCGTCGCCCGCGACGCAGGCGCAGACGCAGAGGCGCCGCTCGCGCATCGCCACATTGGAAGACGCGCGGCAAGGCGCACTCGCGGAGAACTGGCGGTCGTTTCGCGGCCGGCTGCGAGAACTCGGCTACGTCGAGGAAAGCGATTTCGTCCTCGATGCGCGCTCCTCTCAGGGGGATCTGGCGCGCCTGCCTGCGCTCGCAGCGGAACTCGTCTCCCTCAAACCGGACGTCATCGTCACGACTTCGACTCCGACAACGCGCGCAGCGATGCAAGCGACGTCGACCGTTCCGATCGTATTCGTCGGTATCGCGGAGCCGGTCGAAACCGGGCTCGTAGCGAGCCTTGCCCGGCCCGGGGGCAACGTGACTGGACAGGCGATCGTGTCCGCTGAACTCTCGGCGAAGTGGATTGAGCTTCTGCTCGAGATTGAGCCCAATGTGAGAAAGCTTGCCTACCTCGGCCAGGCGGCGAACCAGGCGGTCATGGCCGTGTATCGATCGATGCAACAGACGGCGAATGCGCGCAAGCTCTTCGTGCGCCTGTTGGAGGCGACGAACCCGCAGGAGATTGACCGCGCATTTGAAGTCATGCGGAAGGAAGACTTCGATGCGTTCATCTGCGCGGCCGCGCCGGTGATCCTGCCTTACCGCCAGCAAATAGTTGACCTTGCGGCGCGCCAGCGGTTGCCTTCTGCCTATGCGCGGAGCGAGTACGTGGCCGCGGGCGGGCTGCTTTCCTACGCTCCGGACCGAAGTGACATGTTCCGCCGAACGGCCAAATATGTGCATCGCGTTCTTCAGGGCGCCAAACTGGCGGAACTTCCGGTCGAGCAGCCGATGAAGTTCGACCTGGTGATCAATCTGAAGACCGCTAGGGGGCTCGGGATCACAATCCCGCAGTCGATGCTCTTGCGCGCCGACCGGGTGATCGAGTGACATGTCTCCGAAATGCGGCTCCTGGCCGCCTCCGATCTCACAACGCTCAGCAGTTCGGGCGCGCATGCCACCGAACAACGGCTCGCACTTAAGGGCCCGATCGTGATCCCGCGGCGACGCGCGCTTACTGGTAGTGCTTGCGCTGCGCGCGCCTCCTGCCCACCCGCTGCACCACGCCGCCGCGGATGGTGTAGGGCGGGGTGAGCTCGAAGCCGCCGTACTTCGGATTGAGGGGCTTCAGGAAGCGGCGCTCGCCGTCGAAGACGAGCTGGCGGAAGAAGACATCGCCCGCGAACTCCACCACCACGTAGGAGCCGTCGCGGGGTACGCAGCCCGGGTCGATGATGACGACGCAGCCGTCGGCGAACTCGGGCTCCATGCTGTCGCCGAGCACGCGCAAGGCGTACGGTTCGAGCGCGCTGCAGCTGTCCTGGGCCATCAGGGCTTTTTCTTGTAGAACCCGATCACCTTGTCCGCGCGCCCCGGCTCATCGGCATAGCGCGGCTGCCCGCCGATCGGCCTGCCCGCGGCCTGCGCGAGCTCGCGCTCGCGGGCGCTGATGAGCGCCAGGCACTGGCGCAGGTCCCGGATGGTCGCGTCCGACAGCGGATGGCGCATGCCGTGAGGGGTGGCGGTGTCCTTGATCACGCCGGCGAGCGTCAGCTTCACCGCCTGCAGGATGCGCTCCTCCACGGAAAGTTCCGGTTCGCTCATCGCGCGCGCCTCAAATGTCCGACCACATGCGGATCAGGTTCAGATACGCCGCGTTCACCTGCGCGGTTTCCTCCGCCTCGGGCGCGCTTTGCAGCAGCTTCTCGCGCGCCGCGTTGAGTCCGTAAAGCAGCTCGCGCCGCGCCGCGTCGCGCACCAGGCTCTGCACCCAGGTCACGGCCACCAGGCGTTCGCCCCGGGTGACCGGGTTGACGCGGTGGATGCTGCCCGCCGGGTAGAGGACCGCGTCGCCCGCCGCCGTGCGGATCACCAGCTCGCCCCCATCGTACTCTTCGGGCGCATTCAAAAAAACCGTCACCGCGACGTCCGAGCGGTACGTCACGCCGTCGGTTCCCATGATCGGATCGTCCAGGTGATCGCCATAGGCCATGCCCGGCCGGTAGCGCAGCCGGCGCGCCGCCTTCGAGCTCCTGGTTGTGCTTGACGCGCCGCGCCGCCGCGCCGGCCGAAAGCCGCCCGTCGACGAAGTGCGCGCCCGCGAGCCAAGCGCGCGCGAGCGCAAGCTCGTCGGCCTTAAGGACGCCGGGAATGGGCAGCAGCATATGTTCAAGTATCGGGCTGCGGCATCGGCAGGCCGGCGAGCTTGCAGATCTCGTAAACAGGCCCGGCCGGGAACAGGCCATAGATGTGCTTCTCGTAGGCCTTGCGGTCGCTGAAGCGCGGACCGCGGTGCTTTCCCAGCTCCAATACCATCTTGCGCATGCTCGGGAGGCTTTGGGTCTCCTGATAGTACTCGCGGAAGTACCAGATCAGTTCCCAGTGGTCCACGTAGAGCTCGATCCCCTCGCGCCGCGCCAGGGCGCGCGCGAAGTCCTCGCTCCAGTCCCCGGGATCGAGCAGGAACCCCTGCTCATCGGTCTCGATGGTCTTGCCGTTGACGTCGAGCTGCATCCCCGGTCCAGGCTCAGGCGAAACAGATCCATGTCGTGGCGATGTACTTGACGCCCTCCTGCAGGGTGACGCCGCGATGCACGTGCGTCCAGAACGGCGGGAACAGGACGAGCTTGCCCTGTGCCGGCCGGATGGCGACCTCCTGCAGCGGAAACTCGGTCTCGCCGCCCGGACCGGCGACATCGTTGAGGTGCCAGATCGCGACCAGCTGGCGCTGGCTGAATTCCCCCGGCCCCGCGTCCACGTGCCAGTGGTAATACTCTCCGGGCAGGGTGCGCTGCAGGTTGTAGCCGATGTCCTTGAAGGCGTTGGCGGCAAAGAACGGAAACTCGCGCGCGAGCTCGTTGAACGTGGCGACGAGCTGCTGCGAGAGGCTGCGGTCGATGTCGCCCCAGTCCTCCCGCCCGCTGATGCGCAGGTCGGTCGAGCGTTTCACCTCCGGCGCCTGCGTGCCCGCCTGGCCGATGCGCCCGGCAACCTGCTGATCGGTGCGTTCCTCGAAGCGCCGGATCGCCTCGAGGCATACGTCGGCGGGCAACGCCTGCGCCACCTCGTAGATGAAGCTGAGTGGCTTGACCTCGCGGATGCGGCCGCCGGCGAACGTCATGCCTGGGTGTAGAGCAGCTCGGTATTCTGCATTTCCCCGGAGGCGTCGATGTCCACGCCGGTCGCGCCGGGCATGCGTAGCGCGATGTACGCGGCCATCAGCATGGCGCTCGCCTGGTTGCCCTGCGTGATGCTGGTGAGCAGCCGGTCGGCGACGATCTGGCAGCGCTGCAGCCGGTCCGGCCGCGCCACGAACTCGCGGCTCATCTGCCAGCCCCGGTCCATGTCGCGGTCGAGCTTGGCATGGAACTCGGCCGACTCGCGCAGCAGCTCTTCCGGCACCTCGATGGCGTAGACCTGCTCGCCGATGACGACCCTGAATCGCACGATAATAGGAACCGGTTACAGTCTACAGGAGCATGCGTCATGAACAGCGCCTACTACGAGGCCGTCGACCGCATGGAGAAGCAAAAGGTCGACCGCGAGTACATCAACGGCTGGGCTTCCGGCTTCCTGCACAACCCCAAACGCGAACAGCAGCGCGCCAACGAAGCCTACGAGGCCGGCTACGCGCATGGCCTGGAAAAGAAGGCCGACGGCTTCCAGGCCTGGATCAGGAATTAGCCCGCGCGCGCCATCGGGCGGCCTCGTCGGCGTCGCGCGCAACGCCCACGCCTTTCTCGTACATCGTCGCGAGCGTCGACTGCGACCCCGCCAGGCCCTGCTCGGCGGCGAGCCTGAACCAGCGGGCGGCCTCGGCGGGATCGGCCCTGGTGCATTCGCCCTGGAAGTACATGAAGCCCAGGCCGTGCTGCGCGAGGGCGTGGCCCTGCTCGGCGGCGGCGCGCATCCACCTGACCGCGATCGCGCAGTTCTTCACCATGCCCAGCCCCACCTGCGCCATGATCGCGACGCGGTATTGCGCCTGGGGATCGCCTCGTTCCGCGAGCGGCTGCAGCAGCTGCATGGCGCGCGCGAATTCCTTCGCCTCGAAGGCGGCAATGCCGCTCGCCAGCTCCATATCCAGTCCTGACATGTCTTGCTCCCGCGTTTATTATCCTTGACATGGCGATCATCAGCAGCCGCCCTTCGATAGCGCTCGTCAAGACCCGCTGGCGCAAGAAGGGAGAGCGCACCCTTGCCGAGCGCGCCGGCGTGATCGGGGCGAACGTGTGGAAGATCTCGCTCGAGATCTTCAAGCACATGGAAAAGGAGGGATTCCGCTTCGGCTCGGACCGGCTGGTGACCGACGTGCTCGCCGAGTTCATCGCCTTCCTGGTCCAGCTCGCCGACCGCGCGGTGTACGGCAAGCTGGGCGAAGCCGACCGCGCCGCGCTCATCGGCGAGGTCGTCGGCCATCTGGCGGCGACCATGGAGAACAATCAACGCGACCTCCTCGGACCCGGGGAATACCGCAAGGCGTTCATCGACCTGCTCAATGCGCGCTTCGAGGAGTACGCCGGCTTCGAGGTCCCCGGCGGCGAGCCGGGCTATCCCTGCCTGCGCTTTTTCGCCGCCAAGGTGTCCGATGCCATGGCGAGCGGCGACAACAAGTGGGTGCTCGAGCAGATGATGGACATCGAGGCCCCGGAAATGGTGCGCCTCGTCAGGAAGCTCATCGAGCAGACGGTGGAAGCAGAGAGTCCATCGCCGGTTCCCGGGCAGCCGGGCTGAGCGCGAGCAGCTCGCGCGCCGTCGCCAGCCAGCGCTCTTTTCCTTCGCGCACGACCTGCGCCAGCCGTTCCAGGTCGCCGCAGCGCAGAAAATGCTCGTAGGCATCCAGCGCCTGCGGGAACAGCTGGCGGCGCGGCGCATCGAAGGTGGCGAAGTAGAAATGCAGCGACGGCACATTGGCGCGCTCGAGCAGCACCGGCAGCGTCGACAGGCAGTCGGCAAGCAGATCGCGCACCGCGCGCGCGACCGGCTCGCCGCGCGTGCACGACACCGACAGCGCCATTTCCCCCCAAGCCTCGCCGAGCAGCTCGCCCGCCATCGCCTCGCCGAGCTCGTGCAGGATCATGGTTTCCATTTCGTTGTCGGCCATGCGCTGCAGCGCGCTTTCCGTGTCGGCGATGAAATCGTAGCTCGCAAGGGCACGCGTCATGGCGTTGCCCTGCTTGCGCCACTGGTGCTCCTCGATCTTCTCCCACAGGGTGCGGCGCACCGACTCCAGGCGCACGAAGATGGTCCGCCCCTGCAGCATCGCCGGGGGCGCGGCCAGCTCGCGCGCGTACTCGCAGGAAG
>MERP01000095.1 GCA_001772055.1 Betaproteobacteria bacterium RIFCSPLOWO2_12_FULL_68_19 | reverse complement strand
GGTTGCAGCGGTCGATGACGTGCACGCCGAGCTCGCGCGCGCGCGCCACCAGCTCGCGGAAATGGGGATGGAGCTCGGGCGCGCCGCCGGTGATATCCAGGTTCTTCAGGCCCGATACGCCGAGGAAGGCAAGCGCGTCGCCGATCGTCTCGCGCGACATCATCTCGGTGCGCTGCGGTCCGGCATTGACGTGGCAATGCAGGCAGCTCTGGTTGCATTTGTACCCGAGGTTGAGCTGCAAGGTCTCGAGCCGGGCGCGCCGGATGGCGGGGAAGCCGTAGTGCCGCATCAGGGGAAGGGTGGCGTGCATTTCGTCTAGTCGCGCCGGCCTGCCTTGGGCTTACAGGCCACTACAGCAGGTTCGGCGAGGCCGCGCCCTGCGACTGCTCGTCGAGCATCCCCAGCAGGCGCTGGCTGGTGGCGCGCAGGCGCTGCGACAGCATCAGCACCAGCTCCATCAGGATCTTGGCGCCGAGCAGCGGCTGCTCGACGATGATGCGCGCCAGGCTCTCGCGGTCGAGCACCGCGATCAGCGTCGGCTCGACCGCGATGCAGGTGGCGAAGCGCGCCTCGCCGTCGATCATCGACATCTCGCCGAGCGTCCTGCCCGACTCGACCACCGCCAGCAGCTGCGGCGTGTTCCAGCGGTCGCGCTTGTGGACCTCCACCTTGCCCTCGACGATCATCAGCATGAAGTCGCCGCCGTCGCCCTCGCGGATGATCTCCATGCCTGGCTCGCCGCGGTACACGTACATGAAGTGCGCGAACAGGCGCACTTCCGCCGGCGAGAAGTTCTCCAGCAGGGTGCACTTCGGGATCAGGGCGTGGATCTGCGCTGCGAACGTGGTCGCGTCGCCGAGATATTCGAGATGCGCGAGCTGTGGCGGGAGATCGGGCATGGCTCGCGCGAGATTATGCCGAATCCCTACCCGGGGCGCTTGCGGCGCTGGCGCACGGCGCCGGCGAGGCTGTCGAGCACGCCGAGCGACTGCTCCCATCCCAGGCAGGCGTCGGTGACGCTCTGGCCGAAGGTGAGCGCCGCGCCCGGGCGCAGCTCCTGGCGCCCTTCGACCAGATTGGACTCGGCCATGGCGCCCACGATGCAGCGCTCGCCGCCTGCGACCTGGCGCGCGACCTCGGCCGCGACCTCGACCTGGCGCTGGTACTGCTTCGCGGCGTTGGCGTGCGAGCAGTCGATCATCAGCCTGCCGGGCAGCTTGGCGCGCGCGAGCTCCCCGCAAGCCTGCTGCACGCTCTGCGCGTCGTAGTTGGGCGCCTTTCCGCCGCGCAGGATGATGTGGCAGTCCTCGTTGCCGCGCGTCTCGACGATCGCCACCTGCCCGCTCTTGTGCACCGAGAGGAAGTGGTGCTTCTGCCGGGCCGCGAGCAGCGCGTCGACCGCGATCTTCACGTTGCCGTCGGTGCCGTTCTTGAAACCCACCGGGGCCGACAGGCCCGAGGCGAGCTCGCGGTGCACCTGGCTCTCGGTGGTGCGCGCGCCGATCGCGCCCCAGGAGACGAGGTCGCCGATGTACTGGGGCGAGATCACGTCGAGGAACTCGCAGCCCGCGGGAACGCCCGCCCGGTTGATGCGCACCAGCAGGTCGCGCGCGATGCGCAGCCCCTCGTTGATGCGAAAGCTGCCGTTCATGTAGGGATCGTTGATCAGCCCTTTCCAGCCCACGGTGGTGCGCGGCTTCTCGAAGTACACGCGCATCAGCAGCTCGAGCTCGTCGCCGTGCCGTTTTCTCTCTTCACTCAGTTTTCCCGCGTATTCCAGCGCGGCAGCCGGGTCGTGGATCGAGCAGGGGCCGATCACCACCAGCAGCCGGTCCGAGCGGCCGTCCAGGATGTCGCGCACGCGCCTGCGCGTCTGCGCGATGAGGGCCTCGACCGCGGTTCCCTGGATCGGGAAGAAGCGGATCAGGCTCTCCGGCGGCGGCAGCGGAACGATGTTTTCGATTCGCTCGTCGTCGGTGAGCGAGGTCTTCTCTTCGATCGGCAGGGTCGTCATGGTGGCCTCGGGGCAAAAAAAAACCGCCAGGCTTTCGGGCTGGCGGTTCTTCGGATTGAGGGGTTGAGCTTAGCCGCTTCCGTCCGCCAGCAGGCAGGGAAAATAAAAGAAGAAAAAGCCGAAGCTGCGGCGCGTCATGGCTTCGGATTGTGCCACAAAACCATCTGCGTGCACCGGAACAGCGCGATCTTGCGCTGCGTGCCCTCCAGGGTGACCTCCGCGTCCCAGACCTGGGTGGCGCGCCCCAGGTGCACCGGGGTCGCCCGGCAGGCGATCGCCCCCTCCCGCGCGGTGCCGAGAAAGTTCGACTTCAGCTCGATGGTCGTAAAGCCGCTCGCCCCCTCCGGCAGGTTCGCGACGCAGCCGTAGCCGCAGCTCGTGTCGGCCAGCGCGATCACGCTCGCGGCGTGCAGGAATCCGTTCGGCGCCATCACCTCCCGGCGCACGGCGAGCCGGCTTTGCACCAGGCCCGGCGCCACCGAGACGATCTCCACGCCCACCAGCCCGGGCAGGTAGCCGCCGCCGAAGGTCCTGAAGAACTCGGCGCTCTTGGTGGTCATACCGGACTACTGTAGCGCATTGGCACTCGTCGCCGGCGCCTGCCAGGCGCGCGGTTTGCTAGGTGTCCGGCAACATGCTAGGTTTTCCCTGAGATGTCGGCGACCGTCACGATTCCGATAGCAGGCTTCAGGGACGTCTACGACCTCCCGACGGTCGAGAAGGCCCTGCAAGGGCTGTCTCCCACGGCGAACGAGGCGCTGCGCTCGGTGTACGAGAAGATGCTGCGCCTGGGCGGCCAGCGCTTCACCGTCAAGCCCTCGGCGCTGCCGGTGATGGAGCGGCTGTTCGAGGAGCTGCCCAACTTCACCGCGGTGCTCGAGGACATCCGCAAGCACCTCGCCCTGTGCATCGACTCGGAGGACTCGGTCGAGCTGCCGCCGATGCTGCTGCTGGGCGAGCCCGGCATCGGCAAGACGCACTTCGCGCGCCGCATCTCGCAGCTGCTCGGCACCGGCTTCGGCTTCGTGCCGATGAGCTCGCTCACCGCCGGCTGGGTGCTCTCGGGCGCTTCCTCGCAATGGAAGAACGCCAAGCCCGGCAAGGTGTTCGACACCTTCTTGAACGGCGACTACGCCAACCCGGTGATCGTGGTCGACGAGCTCGACAAGGCGAGCGCGGACGGCCAGTACGACCCGCTCGGCGCGCTCTACGAGCTGCTGGAGGTCGAGACGGCCAGCCGCTTCGTCGACGAGTTCGTGGAGCTGCCGATCGACGCCTCCGGCGCGGTGTGGCTCGCCACCGCCAACGACGCGGCGCGCATTCCCGAGCCGCTGCTCAGCCGGCTGAACGTGTACGAGATCGACGCGCCCGATGCCGAGGGCTCGGCGCGCATCGCCGCCACCATCTACCGCGAGATCCGCGGCGCGCACGACTGGGGGCGCCAGTTCCCCGAGGTGCCGTCCGCGGCGGCGCTGGAGAAGCTCGCGTCCCTGCCGCCGCGCGAGATGCGCCGCGCGCTTCATTCGGCGTTCGGCAACGCCAAGCTCGCCGGGCGCAGCGAGGTCAGCGCCGACGACGTGCAGGACCCGCGCGCCGGCCGGCGCCAGCGGATAGGTTTTTAGAAATAAGCCAGTAATCGCCCGTAGGCGATCACGGCTATCCACAGCAGCAGGGACAGCGCGCCGGCGAGGCGCGCCGAAGGCGGCGGCGGCAGCCTGCGCATCTCCTCTGAATCCCACACGTCGGCGGTGCGGAAGGTAATGGCGTGAAACAGAGCGGCGTTCAGCCCCGCCGCCAGGATCAGGCACATCTTGAGGACGAACACGCCGCTCTGGATGAACTCGGATGCGTGGGCGGTGAACATCATCAGGCCGCTCGGGACGATCAGGATGAAGCTCGCCGCCGTCCAGGGCAGCACGTGCCTCGCGAGTTTCTTCACAGAAAGAGTTCTTGAAAACCCCAACAACCGGAGATCGAGCACGGCGATCGAGCCGAACAGCAGCGCGATGCCGGTGATATGGACGATCTCGACGCCGGGATAGAGCCAGAGCCACTGGCGCATCGCCTGGCCAAGCGACGACGCCTCGATGGCCCCCGCAGGGGTCATCTGAGCTCGATCGTCCTGCCGTCGATGGTGACGCGCTCGGCGCGCATCTCCCCGGGCCTGTCGCGGTTGGCGTAGCCCTCGACCGTCAGCGTCGCGCCCGGCCTGAGCCTCGCCTTGTCGAGCCCGCGACGCTCCATGCGTGAAGGCGGCGCGAGCACCACGCTCCAGGTCCTGCCCGGCCCCGCGAACCGGAGTTGGCCGTGCGGGTGCTCGTAGCCCGACTCGAGCACCTTGCCGGTGAGCTTGAGCGCCTTCGACATGTCGTATCCGCTCCAGCCGTGGTGCGCCAGCGCGACCGGGGATATGGACATGGCAATGACAAGCAGCGTCCGCCTCATACGCGCTCTCCGACCCAGGTTTTCACCGACCGCAGTGCGCCCGGCAGCTTGGCGGGCTCGGTGCCGCCGGCCTGCGCCATGTCGGGCCGGCCGCCGCCCTTGCCGCCCACCTGCTGCGCGACGAAGTTCACCAGCTCGCCCGCCTTGAGCTTGCCAGTCAGGTCCGAAGTCACGCCGGCAATGAGCGAAACCTTGCCGTCGTGCACCGCGCCGAGCACGATGGCGGCAGACTTCAGCCGCTCCTTGAGCTTGTCCACGGTGTCGCGCAGCGTCTTCGCGTCGGCGCCTTCCAGCGTCGCCGCAAGCACCTTGGCTCCCTTGACGTCGACCGCCTGCGCAACGAGGTCCTGGCCTTGGCCAAGCGCGAGCTTCGAGCGTGTTCGCGTCAATTCCTTCTCGAGGGCCCTCTTCTCTTCCAACAGATTCTTGAGAGCCTTTTCAACCATTCCAGCGCCAGGCTGGGCACGCAACTGCTTCGCGACCTCATGGAACTCCTGGAGCTGGCTATTCATCATCGCGAGTGCATTGCCGCCAGTTGTCGCCTCGATGCGCCGAATGCCTGCCGCCACCCCTCCTTCAGAGTAGATCTTGAACACGCCGATGTCGCCGGTGCGCGCCACATGGGTGCCGCCGCAGAACTCGCGCGAGGACCCGATGTCGAGCACGCGCACCTCGTCGCCGTATTTCTCGCCGAACAGCATCATGGCGCCCGACTTCTTCGCCTCTTCGATCGGCAGGACCTGCGCGCGCGTGGGCGTGTTCTGCAGGATCTCGCCGTTCACCCGCACCTCGACCTGGCGGATCTCCTCCTCGCTCATCGGCCGGTCGTGGGAGAAGTCGAAGCGCGTCTTGTCCGCGTCGACCAGCGAGCCCTTCTGCTGCACGTGCTGTCCGAGCACCTCGCGCAGGGCCTTGTGCATGAGGTGCGTCACCGAGTGGTTGCGCATGGTGCTCGCGCGCAGCGCCGTGTCGACGCGCGCCTCCACCCGGTCGCCCGCCTTGAGCGTGCCGGTCTTGAGCCTGCCGTGGTGGCCGGACACGTCGGCCTGGATCTTGCGCGTGTCCGCGACCTCGAAGGTGCCGCCGGATGCGACGATCTCGCCGCGGTCTCCGACCTGGCCCCCGGCTTCCGCGTAAAACGGCGTGCGGTCGAGCACCACCGTGCCCGACTCTCCGCTCGCAAGCGCGGCAACCTGCGTTCCCTCGCGGTACAGGGCGACGACCCTGGCGGGAAGGCTGAGCGTGTCGTAGCCGTGGAACTCCGTCTTGCCGCCCTGATAGTCGAGGCTCGCGGCGGCGGAGAACTTCGACGCCGCGCGCGCGCGCTCGCGCTGCTCGTCCATCGCGGCCTCGAAGCCGGCCATGTCGATGCGCACGCCGCGCTCGCGGCAGATGTCGGCGGTGAGGTCGACCGGGAAGCCATAGGTGTCGTAGAGGCGAAACACCGTCTCGCCGTCGAGCAGCTTCTCCCCCGAGGCGAGCGCCGACTCGAGCACGCCCATGCCGTTCTCGAGGGTCTCGGCGAAGCGCTCTTCTTCCTGCTTCAGGACATCGGAAACCCGCTGTTTCTGGCTTCTGAGCTCCGGGTAGGCCTCGCCCATCGTCTGGTCGAGATCGTCCACCAGCCGATGAAAGAACGGCTGCTTCTGCCCCAGCTTGTAGCCATGGCGAATCGCCCTTCTCACGATTCTTCTCAAGACATAACCGCGGCCCTCGTTCCCCGGGATCACGCCGTCGACGATGAGAAACGCGCAGGCGCGGATATGGTCGGCGATGACGTTGAGCGACGGGTTCTTCAGAGCTTTCTGCGCCGTCTCACGCGCGGCCGCCCGGATCAGGTCCTGGAAAAGGTCGATCTCGTAGTTCGAGTGCTTGCCCTGCAGCACCGCGGCGATGCGCTCCAGCCCCATGCCGGTGTCGACCGAGGGCCTGGGCAAGGGGTGCATCACGCCCTGCTCGTCCCGGTTGAACTGCATGAACACGAGATTCCAGATCTCGATATAGCGGTCGCCCTCGGCGTCCGGCGATCCCGGCGGGCCGCCGTCCACCTCCGGGCCGTGGTCGTAGAAGATCTCGCTGCACGGCCCGCAGGGGCCGGTGTCGGCCATCTGCCAGAAGTTGTCCGACTGGTACTTCTGCCCGCCGGGCTTGTCGCCGATGCGCACCACGCGCGCCGCGGGCAGGCCGATCGTCCTGGTCCAGATCTCGTAGGCCTCGTCGTCGCTCTCGTAGACCGTGGCCCACAGGCGCTCGGGCGCGAGCTTGTACACCTTTGTCAGCAGCTCCCAGGCGAACTCGATCGCATCCTTCTTGAAGTAGTCGCCGAAGGAGAAGTTGCCCAGCATCTCGAAGAAGGTGTGGTGCCGCGCGGTATAACCGACGTTCTCCAGGTCGTTGTGCTTGCCGCCCGCGCGCAGCGAGCGTTGCGAGGTCGTGGCGCGCTTGTAGGAGCGCTTCTCCTTGCCGAGGAACACGTCCTTGAACTGCACCATCCCGGAGTTGACGAACAGCAGGGTCGGATCGTTCGCCGGCACAAGCGGGCTCGAGGCCACGATGGTGTGGCCCTTCGAGCGGAAATATTCGAGGAAGCTCGATCGAATGTCGCTTGATTTCACTGGAGGATTCTACCGCGCCGGGCAAAAGACCCGGGGCGCCGGCGCCCCGGGAAAGCCGATCAGGCGTTGATTCGCCCGTATTTCAGCAGCCGCGCCCTCACCGCGCCCATCGTGCGCTCGTGCGCCGCCGCGAGCTCCTGCAGCGCCCGTCCCGCGTCGAACGCGGCGAGCAGCTTGCGATCTTCGTCTTCGCTCCACGGCTCGCCGGTCTTCTGCGGCATCTGCGCCTTGCGCCGCTCGAAGCGCTCGATGCGCTCGAGCGCCGCGGCCGCCTCGTACAG
>MERP01000094.1 GCA_001772055.1 Betaproteobacteria bacterium RIFCSPLOWO2_12_FULL_68_19 | reverse complement strand
AAACGGCTGAACTCGAGCGGCCTCAGAACGGCTCTAGTTCAGCCGTTCTGAGGCCGCTCGTATCGGGCGCGGCGCCGAGAGCTGCACATCGCGCTTGAAGCGCGCAAAAAACGCCGCCACGCTGCGCCACTTCTCGGTCTCCTGCCTGACCTGGTCGCGCGCATCGAGCACCGCTCCCAGCCCGCGGAACGACATCACGGCGAGCAGCGACAGGATGAGCAGCGCGCTCATCAGCTCGATCAGGGTGAAGCCGCGCTGTCTCACCTGGGCTGCACCACGAATCCGGTGAGACGCGCAAGCGGGCGCGACTCTTCCGCCGGCGCGGACACGAACACGTCGACGCGGCGAAACGCCGGGTTGGGGGTGGCGATCACCTCTTCGCGCCATGCGAGCTCGACGCCGCCCTGGCTTTGCGTGCCGCGGCCGATGCCGAGCGGCAGCCAGTCGCCCCGGGCGCGGTGCTCGGCGAGCCGGTTCTCGGCGACCCAGCCCGCGAACAGCCGCAAGCGCAGCTCCCCGGCCGCGTTCGTGCTCTGGCCCGCGGCGCGCAGCGCCGCGAGCAGCGCGATCGACACGATAGCCAGCGCGACCAGCACCTCGATCAGGGTAAATCCCCTACTGCAGCGCATGGATGCGCACCTCGCCCAGCGGGGAGGCCGCCACGGCGTAACGCGCCTCGCCCAGTGACATCCGGAAGTCGTAAGCGAGCGGGGCATGCGGGCTGAATTCCAGGCGCACGCCGCCCGGCGGGCGCACGGCCTCGATCCGCAGCGCCGAGATCGCCATTCCGGGCGGCAGGCTGCGCGCCCGCAGCGCATCCTCCCGAGCCTCGGTCCAGCCGGTGTCGTCGCGCCAGCGCCAGAACCGGTATTGCGCGCCGTCGGCGGTCCAGGCGGTGGGTCTGCCCGTGAGCTGCGATTCCGCGGCGGCAAGATCGAGCAGCTGCGCCAGCCGCTCGGCCTCGACGCGCAGCAGCGCGCGCTCGTCGGGCTGGGAAATCGCACCGACCAGTCCGGCGAACAAGCCCATGATCAGCAGCACCACCAGCAGCTCGATGAGAGTAAAGCCCGGGTACTTAAAGGTTCCAGGAGCCGATATCGGCATCGTTGCCCTCTCCGCCGGGCGCGCCGTCGGCGCCCATGCTGAAAACGTCGAGCTCGCCGCGCACGCCGGGATTGAGGTAGTGGTAAGGATTGCCCCAGGGGTCCTTCGGCAGGCGCTCGACATAGCCGCCGGCCTTCCAGTTGGGCGCCAGCGGCGCCGACGCCGGCCGCGTGACCAGCGCCTGCAGTCCCTGCTCGGTCGTGGGATAGCGCTGGTTGTCGAGCCGGTAGAGCTTGAGCGCCTGCATCAGGCTCGCTATGTCCTGTCTTGCGGCGATGACCCGCGCCTCGTCCGGGCGGCTGATGATCTTGGGCACTACCAGCGCGGCGAGAATACCGAGGATCACGACCACCACCATCACTTCGAGCAACGTGAAGCCACGCCGCAGGTAGGGCATTCGCATCTCAACCTCCCTCACTTAATTACGCGCTCACCCCGGAATCGGCTGTACGCTAGCGCACATACGGCGCATTGCGCCCGCTTTAGCATCCACTCTCTGAAGAAGACGGCTTCTCTTGCGAACGTGGCCGCGCTGGCATTGCTCGGCGCGGTGCTCGCGTACTGGACTTGGGCGTGGCTCGCGCCGCCCCCCGCGCCGCGCGCGCCGGCCGCAGTAGAGATTGCACGAGACGCATCGTCCGCAGGCGGCCTATTCGGCAGCGTAAGACAAGGCGCCGGGCCGGCGGCGTCGAGCGCGGTCCGGTTGATGGGGGTGGTGGCCGCGTCGGGCGGCCGGCGCGGGCACGCGGTGCTGCGGCTGGATGCGAAGAAAACGGTCGCGGTGCTGCAAGGCGAAGAAGTCGAGCCGGGGCTGCGGCTCGCGGAGGTCCACGTGGATCACATCGTCCTGGAACGAAATGGCGCGCGCGAAACGCTTGCCTGGCCGGAGAAGAAAGGCAAATGAGGCTGCTCGCGGTATTCATTTTGATCGTCATGTCGTCCGGCCAGGCGCGGGCACAGGGCGCCGGGCCCGACACGGTGACGCTCAACTTCGTCAACGCCGACATCGAGGGCGTGGTGAAGGCGGTGAGCGAGATCACCGGCAAGAACTTCGTGCTCGATCCGCGCGTGAAGGGCAGCGTCAACATCGTCTCGGCGCGGCCGATGTCGCGTGCGCTGGTGTACGAGGTTTTCCTTTCGGCGCTGCGCCTGCAGGGCTACGCCGCGGTCGAGGACCGCGGCGTGGTCAAGATCGTCCCGGAGGCCGACGCGAAGCTCCATCTGGGGCGCGCCGTCGTCCCCAGCGAGAAGGTGCGTTCGACCGGCGACCAGATCCAGACCCGGGTCTTCACGCTTAAGTACGAATCGGCGGCGCAGCTCGTGCCGATCCTGCGCCCGCTGATCGCCCCGGCGAACACGATCGCCGTTTATCCGGCGAGCAACACCCTGGTGATCACGGACTACGCCGGCAGCCTGCAGCGCATCGGCAGGATCATCGACGCCATCGACCAGCCGGGCGGCAGCGACCCGGTCGTGATCCCGCTCGCGCACGCGTCGGCGCTCGATGTCGCGCAGATGGTGAGCCGCTTGTTCGCCGACGCCCCGCAGGCAGCGGGCCCGGCCGGGGCCGACACCTCGCAGCGCCTGAGCGTGGTGGCGGACGCGCGCTCGAACAGCTTGGTCGCGCGCTCGGACAACCCGTCGCGCATCACCCGGCTGCGCAGCCTGGTCGCGATGCTCGACACGCCGACCAGCGCGGCCGGCAACCTGCACGTCGTCTACCTGAAGAACGCCGAAGCGGTGAAGGTGGCCGAGACGCTGCGCGCGATCTACCTGGGAGAGACTGCCCCTGCGGCGGCGCCGCGGCCCATGGCGCTTCCCGTTGCCGCCTCCCCTGCGGGCACGCCGCCGGCCGCCTTGCCGTCGTTGCCGGGGCCCCAGGCAGTCGCGCTGTCTGCCGGGATGATCCAGGCCGATCCGGCGACCAACTCGATCCTCATCAACGCGCCCGATGCGATCTACAACAACCTGCGCGCAGTGCTGGACAAACTCGACGTGCGGCGCGCGCAGGTCTACGTGGAGGCGCTGATCGCGGAGATCACCGCCGACAAGGCGGCCGAGTTCGGCATCCAGTGGCAGAGCCTCAGCGGCGCTGGAAAGAGCGGGACAAACGCGTTCGGCGGCACCAACTTCGGCGCCCCCGGCCAGAACATCCTCGGCATCGCGGCCAGCCCGGCCAGCGCCGGCCGCGGCCTCAACATCGGCGTCATCAACGGCGTGGTGTCGATCCCCGGGGTCGGCCAGGTGCTCAACCTCAACCTGCTCATCCGCGCGCTCGAGACCGACAGCAACGCCAATATTCTCTCCACGCCGACGCTGCTCACCCTCGACAACGAGGAAGCGAGGATCGTCATCGGCCAGAACGTGCCCTTCATCACCGGCCAGTACGCGCTCTCGGGCGCGGCGACGACGCCGACGCCGTTCCAGACGGTCGAGCGGCGCGACGTCGGCCTGACGCTGCGGGTGCGCCCGCAGATCTCGGAGGGCGGCACGGTGCGGCTGCAGATCTACCAGGAAGTCTCGAGCGTCCAGGACACGTCCAATCCCGCCGGCGTCATCACCAACAAGCGCGCCGTCGAATCGATGGTGCTGGTGGACGACGGGCAGATCGTGGTGATCGGCGGCCTCATCCAGGACTCGGTCCGGGACGGCGTCGAGAAGGTGCCGGTGCTCGGCGACCTGCCGGTGCTCGGCGCGCTCTTCACTTACAACACGCGTTCGCGCAGCAAGACCAACCTGATGGTGTTCCTGCGCCCGACGGTGCTGCGCGATGCCCAGCGCGCGGATTCGATCACGGGCTCGCGTTACGACTACATCCTGGGCGAGCAGGACAAGGCGGCACCGCCGCACAACCCGCCGCTGCCCGACATGGAAGCGCCCAGCCTGCCGCCGCGACAGCCGGCGGCGCCCGCGGCGCCGCCCCGCGCGATGTGGGACTTCATGGACCAGGCCATACCGTGAAAGTGCCCTACGCGTTCGCCAAGGCCAATGGCGTCGCCGTCACCGCAGTCGGCGCCGGGGAGGCGCAGGTCGCCGTCCGCGAGGGCGCTCGCGCCGGAGCGCTCGCCGAGCTGCGGCGCGCGCTCGGCGTGCCGTTGCGCGCGCGGCGCGTCGGCACGGAGGAATTCGACGAGCTTATTGCCGCGACCTACAACGGCGCGGCCGCGGGAGCGGCGGCGCTGGCCGACGATCTCTCCCAGGACGTCGACCTGTCGCGGCTGCTGCAGGAGATCCCGAAGATCGCGGATCTCCTCGACAGCCAGGACGACGCGCCGGTGATCCGGCTCATCAACGCGCTCCTGACCCAGGCGCTGCGCGAGGGCGCCTCCGACATCCATTTCGAGGCCTTCGAGACCCGCTCGGTGGTGCGCCTGCGCATCGACGGCACGCTGCGCGACCTGATCGAGCCGGCGCGCGCGCTGCACGGCGCGATCGTGTCGCGCGTGAAGATCATGGCGCAGCTCGACATCGCCGAGAAGCGCCTGCCGCAGGACGGGCGCATCGCGCTGCGCTTGGCCGGCAAGCCCGTCGACGTGCGCGTGTCCACCATCCCGACCGGGCACGGCGAGCGCGTGGTGCTGCGCCTGCTCGACAAGCAGGCCGGGCGCCTGGACCTCGCGCAGCTCGGCATGGACGACGCGACGCTCGCGCACATGGACCGGCTGATCAGGGAGCCGCACGGCATCGTGCTGGTCACCGGCCCGACCGGCTCGGGCAAGACGACCACGCTCTATGCGGCGCTGTCGCGGCTCGATACCGCGGCACTGAACGTCATGACCGTGGAAGACCCGATCGAATACGACCTCGACGGCATCAGCCAGACGCCGATCAACGCGCGCATCGACATGACCTTCGCGCGCGCGCTGCGCACCATCCTGCGCCAGGATCCGGACGTGGTGATGATCGGCGAGATCCGCGACCTGGAGACGGCGCAGATCGCCGTGCAGGCGAGCCTCACCGGGCACCTGGTGTTCGCCACGCTGCACACCAACGACGCGGTGAGCGCGGTCACGCGCCTGGTGGACATGGGCGTCGAGCCGTTCCTGCTCGCCTCCAGCCTGATCGGCGTCGGCGCGCAGCGCCTGGTGCGGCGCCTGTGCCTGGAATGCCGCAAGCCCTTCGTCCGCGACGGCACCACGTTCTACTCCGCGCGGGGCTGCGCGGCGTGCAACCGCACGGGCTACCGCGGCCGCACCGGCATCTACGAGCTGCTGACGGTCGACGACGACCTGCGCCGCCTCATCCACGACCGCGCTTCCGAGCAGGCGCTGCGCGCGCACGCCGTCGCGCGCGGCATGAAATCGTTGCGCGACGACGGCATGCGCTGGGCCGCGGCAGGCGTGATCAGCCTGGAAGAAGCCGTGCGCGTGACGGGCGAATAAAGGCCATGGAGGCCTTCCGCTACGAGGCGCTCGACGCCGCCGGCCGCTCCGTTTCCGGGGTCGTGCAGGCCGACACGCCGCGCGAGGCGCGCACGCAGCTGCGTGCGCAAGGCCTGCTGCCTTCGGCGCTCGACAAGGTTCACAGACGCGCGCGCCGGCCCTGGGCGCGCGGCCTTTCCGCGGCCGAGCTGAGCCTCCTCACGCGGCAGATGGCGACGCTGCTCGACTCCGGCCTGACCATGGAGCAGGCGCTCGCGGCGCTCATCGAGGAAGCCGAGGCGCCTTTGACGCGCGAGGTGCTCGCCGGGGTCAAGGCCGAGGTCATGGCGGGCGCCTCGCTTGCCACCGCGCTCGCGAGCTACGCCCGGAGCTTTCCCGAGTTCTACCGCGCTCTGGTGCACGGCGGCGAAGAGTCCGGCGCGCTGCCCACCGTGCTGCAGCACCTTGCCGACTATCTCGACGCGCGCCAGGCATTGCGGCAGAAAACCAGCCTCGCGCTGCTCTATCCCGTCCTCGTCGCAGTCGTGGCAATCGCCATCGTCACCGGCCTGCTGGTCTATGTCGTGCCGCAGGTGGTGCAGGTGTTCCAGCAGTCGCGGCAGGCCCTGCCATTGCTGACCCGCGCGCTGATCGGGCTGAGCGACTTCCTGCGCGCCGCCTGGCCTTATCTCCTCCTGATCGCTGCCGGAACAACGGTGGCCGCGCACATGGCGCTGCGCCGTCCTGCGCCCCGCCGCTGGTGGCACGCGCTGCTCCTGGCCTTGCCCTGGCTGGGGCCGCTCGCTCGCGGCGTCGACACTTCGCGCTTCGCCAGCACGCTCGCCATTCTGGTCGGCGGCGGCGTGCCGCTGCTCGGGGCGCTCGCCTCCGGCGCGCGGGTGATGAGCAACATGGTGATGCGCGAGGCCGTCGAGCGCGCGATCGAGCGCGTGCGCGAAGGCGTGAGCCTTGCGCGTGCGCTGGGCGAAACGCGCGCCTTCCCGCCGCTGCTGGTCCACCTCGTGGCGAGCGGCGAGGTGAGCGGCAAGCTCGAGCAGATGCTCGGCCGCGCCGCCCGCCTCGAGACCCAGGCGCTCGAGCGGCGCCTGGCGGTGTTCCTCACGCTGCTCGAGCCGGTGATGATCCTGGCGATGGGCGCGGTGGTGCTGCTCATCGTGCTCGCCATCCTGCTGCCGATCATCGAGATCAATCAGCTCGTGCGATGAGCCCCGGCGCTTCCTTGGCCCTTCTCATGGCGGCATTGCTGTGGCTGCAGGGCGCCGCGGCGGCACCGGTTGCGGTGCGTTACGTGGAGGGCGTCACCCACGGTTTCCTCGCGCTGCGCACGCTCGACCGCGCACAGATTGCCTCGGGCGATCTTCTCCAGTTCGTGCGGCGTGGAGAGGTGGAGAGCCGGATGGTGTTCCGCTTCAAGGACGGGTCGGTGCTGGACGAGACGGTGGTGTTTACCCAGGAGCGCGTCTTCACGATGCAGAGCTATCGCCTGCTGCAGCGAGGGCCCGTATTCGCCGAGGACACCGAGCTTTCGCTGGAGCGGGCTTCGGGGAAGTACCGCGTGAAAACCACGGCCCGCAAGGACGCGCGGGAGACGGTGCTCGAGGGCACGCTCACCCTTCCTCCCGATACTTACAACGGCATGATCCTCACGATCGCGAAGAACCTGCCCAGGGAGGCGCGCGAGACCGTTCACCTCGTCGCCTTCACGCCCGCCGCACGGCTCATCGAGCTGGAGGTCGCGCCCGCGGGGGAGCACAAGGTGCTGGTCGGTGAGCTGGCCAAGAGCGCAACGCATTACGTGTTCAAGCCCAGGCCAGGCGCCTGGCTCGAGCTCTTCTCCACGCTGCTCGGGCGCATGCCGCCGGACTCCCACGCGTGGATCGTCACCGACGAGCTGCCGGCCTTCGTCAGGTTCGAGGGCCCGCTCCACCCGGCCGGACCGGTTTGGCACATCGAGCTGACGAGCCCGCGCTGGCCCGATTGACCTGGAGCGCTAATTAGGTGTGGCTTGAGCCCGATCTCCGCCGCGATGCCGTAATGTCCTCTTGCGCACAGATTGCCGC
>MERP01000093.1 GCA_001772055.1 Betaproteobacteria bacterium RIFCSPLOWO2_12_FULL_68_19 | reverse complement strand
CGTTCACTCGCGCAAGGCCTCGCAGCCGAGGCGAAAAGCGCAGGCGTCGCGTTCTCCGCGCAATCGATCGGCAGCATGTTCGGCATCTACTTCCGCTCTGCCCCGCCGCGCAGCTTCGCCGAGGTCATGCAGTGCGACCGCGAGCGCTTCAACCGCTTCTTCCATGCGATGCTCGAGCGCGGCATCTACCTTGCGCCCTCGGCCTACGAGGCGGGGTTCGTCTCGGCCGCGCACGGCGCGGCCGAGATCGACCTCACGCTCGCCGCGGCGCGCGCCGCTTTCAAGGCGTAATGGAGATCCTGGTCAGGGAGCTCGCGCGCGCGGAGGCCCCGGCGCTCGAGCGACATTTCCTTCTTCTGCAGCCCGAAGACCGGCGCCTTCGCTTCGGCGTGCCGCTCGCGGATGCGGCGGTGCGCGAGTACGTCGCGCGCATCGATTTCGAGCGCGATGCGCTGTTCGGCGTCGCCGATGACGAGCTGCAACTGCTCGGCGCGGGGCATCTCGCGCGCGCCGACGCGCATGCCGAGCTCGGCGTGTCGGTGCTGCCGGGGCATCGCGGCCGCGGCATCGGCGGCGCGCTGCTCGCGCGCGCGCACATGCATGCCCGCAACTGGGGCATGCGAAGCCTGTTCATGCACTGCCTGACGGAGAACGGGGCGATGATGCGCCTCGCGCGCAAGCAGCAGATGGAGCTCGTCGTCGAGGCCGGCGAGGCCGACGCGTGGCTCAAGCTCGCGCCGGGCGACGCCGCGAGCTACTTCGGCGAGGTGTTCGCGCAGCGCGTGGCGCTTTTCGACTACGCGCTCAAACGAGGAAGAGCGTTGCTAGCCCCAGGAAAATGAAGAACCCGCCCGAATCGGTGCAGGCGGTGATCAGCACCGAGGAGCCCATCGCCGGGTCGCGGCCGAAGCGCGAGCGCGCGAGCGGGATCGCCACGCCCATCGACGCGGCGAGCATCAGGTTGAGGGTCATGGCGAGCGCCATCACGCCGCCGAGCGCGACGTTGCCGTAGAACGCGTAGGCGATCAGGCCGAGCAGCGTGCCCCACACCACGCCGTTCAGCAGCGCCACGCCGAGCTCCTTGGCGACGAGCTTCGACCAGTAGGGTGCCTGGATCTGCCCGAGCGCGAGCGCGCGCACGATCATGGTGGTGGTCTGGTTGCCCGAGTTGCCGCCGATGCCGGCGACGATCGGCATCAGCGCGGCGAGCGCGACCAGCTGCACGATCGAGTCCTCGAACGCGCCGATGACGCGCGAGGCGATGAACGCGGTCACCAGGTTCACCGCCAGCCAGGCCCAGCGGTTCCTGAAGCTGTCGAGCACCGACGCGAACACGTCTTCGGCCTCGCGCAGGCCCACCTTGGCGAGCTGCGATGCGGCGCTCTTCTCGCGGATGTAGTCGACCACCGCATCGACGGTGAGCCGGCCGATGAGCCGGCCCGAGCGCTCGACCACCGCCGCCGAGACCAGGTCGTAGCGCTCGAACGCGTTCGCCGCGTCCTCGGCGCGGTCCTCGGGCGCAAGGCGCACGCTCTCGGGCAGCATCACGCGCGAGACCTCGAGCTCGAGGTCGGAGACGATCAGGCGTGCGAGCGGCAGCGTGCCCCTGAGCACCTGCTCGCGATCGACCACGAACAGCTGGTCGGTATGGTCGGGCAGCTCGTCCATGCGCCGCAGGTAGCGCGTCACCGCCTCGAGGGTCACGTCCTCGCGCACCGCGACATGCTCGAAATCCATCAGCGCCCCGACCGTGCCCTCGGGGTAGGAGAGCGCGGCGCGCAGCCGCTCGCGCTCCCCGGCGGGCAGCGCCTGCACCACCTCGGCGATGACCCCGGGCGGCAGGTCGGCGGCGATGTCGGCGAGCTCGTCGGCCTCGAGGGTCTCGGCGGCGGCCACCAGCTCCTTCGAGTCCATGGCCTCGATGAGCGACTCGCGCACCGCCTCGGAGACCTCGACCAGGATCTCGCCGTCGCGGTCGGCCTTGACCAGGTCCCACAGCGCGAGCCGCTCCTCGGGCGGCAGCGCCTCGAGCATGTAGGCGATGTCGGCCGGGTGCAGCGCATCGAGCCTCGCGCGCAGCTCGGGGGCGCCGCGCCGCTCCGACAGCAGCTGCCGTATCCCGCCCAGATGCCGCTGCAGGTCCTCGGTCTCGAGGCGCGTATCAGGGGATATGCGCGCCTCCCATGCGCACCAGGATGGTTCCCGAGCGCTCGACGAGATAGGCAGTGGTGCGGCCGCGCTCGTAGCGCCTCGGGCTGGGCAGCACGGCGGCGAGCCACGCCGCCTGCTCCGCATTGAGCGCCGCCGCGCTCACGCCGAAATGGTGGCGCGCAGCCGCCTCGGCGCCGAAGATCCCCTCCCCCCACTCGGCCACGTTCAGGTAGAGCTCGAGGATGCGGCGCTTGGACAGCGTGTGCTCCATCATCCAGGTGATCGCCGCTTCCTGCGCCTTGCGCAGCCACGAGCGCTCGGAGGACAGGAACAGGTTCTTCGCCAGCTGCTGGCTGATGGTGGAGGCGCCGGCGACGACCTTGCCGCGCCGCTCGTTTTTCAGCATCGCCTTGTGGATCGCCTCCCAGTCGAAACCCTCGTGGTCGAGGAACTTGGCATCCTCGGCGGCCACGACCGCGCGCTTGAGATGCACCGAGATGCGCTCATAGGGGACCCACACCTGCCGCACGCGCGTGCCGGGCTTCTCCAGGTAGCGCTGCATGAAAGCCGTGGACGACGGGTTGGCGAGCGCCCAGTACGCGATGTGGCCGAAGAACCACAGCTGCACGAGAAGCGCGAGCCCGACCAGCGTGCCGAGCGTGTAGCAGAAGAGCTTCCACGCCAGCACCAGGCGGCTCGAGCGCCTAGCCATGACGCAGCCGCTCGAGCAGCGCGGCGGTCGCGGGACGCACGCCGCGCCAGAGGAAAAACGACTCGGCCGCCTGCTCGACGAGCATCCCCAGGCCGTCGCAGCTGCGTGCGCCCGCGGCGCGCGCGGCCGCGAGGAACGGCGTGTCCCGCCCGTAGAGCATCTCGTAGGCGAGCACCCCGGGACGCAGCACGCCCTCGGGGAGCGGGGGCGCCGCGCCGCTCAGGCCGGCGGAAGTGGCGTTGACGACGATGTCGAAGCTCCGTTCCAGCGCCTCGTAGCGACAGACCTTCACGCCGGGAAAGCGCGCGGCGAGCGCCTGCGCGCGCGCGGCGGTGCGATTCGCGATCACGAGCTCGCCAACGCGCGCCTCGAGCAGCGCCCCGAGCACGCCCTGCGCCGCCCCGCCCGCGCCCATCAGCAGCAGTCTCTTTCCCGCAAGATCGACGGCGAGATTGCGCGCGAGGTCGCGCGCCAGCCCTACCCCGTCGGTGTTGTCGCCGAAGCTCGTTTCCTCCAGGACCATCGTATTTACCGCCTGGGCGAGCGCCGCCCGCTCGCTCGAGCGCTGGCAGTAGCGAAAGGCCTCGCCCTTGAAGGGCAGCGTGACGTTGAGGCCCTTGCCGCCGGCGGCGCGGAATGCATCGACCGCGCGCGCGAAGCCGTCGAGCGGCGCCTCGATCGATGCGTAGCTCATGTCCTGGCCGGTGGCGCGGGCGAACTCGGCGTGGATCCAGGGCGACTTGGAATGCGCCACCGGGTTGCCGATGACCGCGTAACGGTCGGTCACTATTCAGTCCAGATCTTGTCGCCTTGGCCGAAGAACCAGGTGCGGGTGATGACCAGCAGGTCGGTGTCGCGGCGGATGTTGGGCGGGAACACCGCGTAGGGGCTCGCCATGCGCACGATCTTGAAGGCCGCCGCGTCGAGCACCTTGAGGCCGGAGGAGCGGTCGAGCTCGATCGACTCGACGTTGCCGTCGGGGCGGATGGTGACCGTGAGCCGCAGGTTGCCATAGAGCTTGCCGCGCGCCTCGGGCGGGTAGTTGAGGGTGCCGACGCGCTCGACCTTGATGCGCCAGTCCTCCTCGTACTGCGCGAAGCGGTACTCGGTGGCATTCGCGCCGATGAACTTCTTGCGCGGGCGCTTCTGGTATTCCTGGACCTGCCGGTCGATCTGCGCCTGCAGGCGCATCGCGGCGAGCGAAAGATCCGCGAGGTCGCGGCCGCTTGGCTGCGTGGCCGGCTGCTCGGAGGGCACCGGGCGCGGCGCTTCCGCGGGCACGCGCGCGGGCGACTCGCGCGTCTGCGCGAGCAGGCGCTGCTGCTGCGCTTCGAGCTCGCGCACGCGCCGCTTCGCGTCGACCAGGTCCTTGCCCGGCTTGCGCGGCGCGGTCACCGGCAGCGGCGTCTTCGCGCGCCGGCGCTGGTCGACGTTGCCACCGCGATCGAGGTTCGCCTGCGCGAGCGCCTGGGCGCGCGAGGGCTTCTCGCGCGTCTTCGCGTTGACCAGCACCACCTCGAGCGGCTGTTGGTCGGATTTCCAGCGCAGCGTGTCCGGGAACTTGAACTGCACCGATAACAGCGCACCATGCAGCAGGATCGAGATCCCTACTGCCGCGCCGAGCACCCGGTCATCGCCGCTGATGGTCAAGTGCAATCTCACCTCAATTTCACAAGCCTTTCATATTTTGGGCTTTTTCGCTAGTCTCTCTGCACCCGGAACGACACCGAGCGCTCTAGCAGATCGACCGCCTCGATCGCGAGGCGCACGCGCGCGCCCGGCTCGAGCGGCGGAAGCGAGGGGACGCGCATGACAAGCGGCAGGCCCTCCAGCCGCACCAGGTTCTCGCGCAGCACCACCGCCCCGATCGAGCTCAGCCTCTCCTGCAGCAGCCAGCGCAGGCTCCAGTAGGTCTCCATCGCGCGCTGGTGCTCGTCGTAGCGCGTGTAAGTCGCCTCGAAGGCCTGCAGCGCCGCGAGCAGCGCGTCGGAATTGCGCGCAAACGGCGGCCGCCGCCCGCCCAGCACGGCCAGCAGCTGCCACTGGTTGACGAGGTCGACGTAGCGCCTCAGCGGCGAGCTCATCCAGGCATAGCAGGACCCGCCCAGCCCCTCGTGCGGCTCGGGGTGCACCGACAGGCGCACCTTGCCGGTCGACTGCACGCGGTAGATGCCCGCCACGTCGTGCTCGGCGAGCAGCTCGCCCCAGCTCGAGTTGGCGAGGATCATGAGCTCGGACACCAGCTTGTCGAGCGGCGCGCCGCGCCGGCGCGGCACGATGCGCACCCTGCCCTGCTCGACGTAGAAGCTGTAGTCGAGGGCTTGCGCGCCGGCGCTCGGCCGGCCGCGCCGGGCCTCGAGCGCCACGGCGAGGCGCCACAGCGCGCGCAGCTCGTCCTCGTGGGGCAGCCCGGCCTGCGCGCCGGATTCGAACGCCTCGTTCAGGACGTCGTACTGCGCGTGGCGCAGGTTGGCCGCGATCGGCACGCGCTCGAGCCGGCTGTGCCGGCCGCGCAGCTCGCCGTCGGACTCGGAGAGGTCGAAGTACAGCGACACCGCCGCCTGCTCCCCGCCGTGATCGAGCGAGAAGCGCTCGATCACGTCCTCGGGAAGCATGGTGAACTTGCGCCCAGGCATGTAGGCCGTCGAGAGCCGCTCGCGCGCGATCGCGTCGAGCGCCGAGCCGGGGGCGAAGCCCGCTCCCGGGGCGGCGATGTGGATGCCGATGCGCAACACCCCCGGCGCGAGGCGACGCACCGAGAACGCGTCGTCGATTTCGCTCGTGCCGAGCTCGTCGAGGCTGAACGCGGCTGCCTGGGCGAGCGGCAGCTCGCGCGGCGCAACCGGCACCTCGTGCGCCGGAAACTGCGCACCGCGCGGGAAGAACTCATGCAGGAAGCGTTGCAGGTGGTAGTCGTGCGAATCGGGGAGCAGCCCGCAGCGCTCGAACAGCCGCGCCGGCGCGAGCCCGCTGTCGCAGCAGGCCTGCTCGAGCGCCTTGGTCTCGGGCTTGTTGCGCTCTGGGGCGTAGAGCAGCTCGTCGCGCAGCGCGGCGATTTCCGGCGGGCATTCGAAGCGCGCGAGCTGCGCGGCCCAGGCGGCGATGCCCTCCTGCACGCGCTTTTTCTTCTCCAGCCCGGCGAGCGCGAGCTTGAGCGTCTCCTCGGGCGCCGCCTGGAAGCGGCCTTTCCCCCGCCGGTAGAAGTACATCGGCGCCGAGTGCAGCTTGATCAGCACCCCCGCCGCCTCGGCCGGCGTCGGATCGCGCCCGACGTACTCGCGCGCCAGGTCGCGAAAGCCGAACTCGCGCGCACCGCTGCACTGCCACAGGAACTCGACATCGAGGCCCTGGGAGAACTTCTCGGCCTCGGCCAGGACCTCCGCCCCGGAGGGGCGCTCGAACGAGAGCAGCACGTTTGCCGCTTTCACCTTCGAGCGTCGCCCGTGGGGGCTTTCGACCTGGAACGAGGCCGGCGCCTGCGCGAGCACCGCGCCCACCCTCAGATCACCCTCTTCTTCGTAAAGGATTTGCATCGCGCGCCAATTGAACGCGCGATTATAGGTTTCACGCTGGGGCGACGAGCCGCTTTCCCTTTGCTCGGGCGTACGCGCCGAGCTGCTCAGTGTGGCTTCCGCTATCGGCGTGAACGATGAAGATTTCATCGGCCAGCAATGCCGCAAATCGGTTGCGCTCGTGCGAGCGCTTCTCCGTCAAGCGTTTGTCGGACGCCGGGAAGATCGAGAGCAGGAGCATCCAAGGTCTCGTGCCACGCATACGATGACGGCAAGCTTGCGACGCAGCGCGATTGCCAGGCATTCCTGCTCCATCGGGGAGTGAAAACCGCCTATTAATGCCGTGCCCTCCTTCGGGAGCGACCGCGCCCAATCGAGGCCGTGGGAGCCAAGAGAGTTAATCGGCAGTGGCTCGCCGTAGAGGCTCACGGCCTCCGCAATCGGAGCAGAGTCACTTATTACCCTTATTATTACCCCTATTTCGAGGTAATTACCCCTTCTTCCTCCATCGAGCGCCAGGTCCCCGGCCCTCAGACGCCAGTGTTCCCGCTCGCTGTTCGCTTCTTAGAACGCGCCGCACCATGTCCCGGCTGACGCCCGGGCAAGCCTTCTCCAGCTCGGCGAGCGCGAACGTCGGCCCGAGCCTCCTGATCGCATCGAGGACGACCTCGGTTTTTGCCCCGCGCGGTGATTTAACTTCGCCCACTCGCTCTTCGAACTCTTGGTAGGCGGACTTGAGCACATACAGCAGGTAGTTAATGTAGGGCCAAGGATCGTGGCGCCCGTCGTGCCACCCCAGCGACGATCGCTCGAGAGTCTCGTAATACCGCTCCTTGTTCTGCTCGATCACGCGTTCCAAGCTGATGTAGCGGCCCACCTCGTAGCCGAGCTGGTGGCACATGAGGAGTAACAGCAGCCTGGATATTCGTCCATTGCCGTCCCGAAACGGGTGAATGCAAAGGAAATCGAAATTGAACGCGGCAGCCGCGAGCAACGGGTAGACGCGTACGCTTTCCTGCGCGTCGCGCCACGCGGCGACGAGCCCAGCCATCGCCTTTGGCGTCTCAGCGGCGGACACCGGCGTGAACCGCACTCTCTCCGAGCCGTCCGCCGAACGCTCGATGATGTTGGCGTCGCGCTCCTTATACTTCCCCGCATCCCAGATCTCCCCGCGCGCAAGCCGATGGAGCGTCAGGACCGTCGCCTCGTCCAGTGGAAGCTCTTGCGCCCTCTCATGCACGAGCTTCAGGGCATCGCGATAGCCCCGCACCTCCTCCTCGTTTCGATCCCGATACCGCGCCGCACCCAAAACCAGCGTCCATGCCCGCTTCGGGTCAATCTTCACGCCCTCGATCCGGTTGCTCGACACCGCGCTCTCAATAAGCGCGTGTTCCAAGAGAACCTTCAATTTTTGCGGCATCTGCCGCTTGAAAAGCTCCTGTTTGCCTCGCGCCTCCCCGATATCCGCGAGGTACCACGCCGTCCCTGCCGGCACCTGCAATCCGTCCTGCGCCAGCAACCGCAGAGTATTCATTCCTCCTCTT
>MERP01000092.1 GCA_001772055.1 Betaproteobacteria bacterium RIFCSPLOWO2_12_FULL_68_19 | reverse complement strand
ATCGCGCTGTGCCGGGCCGAAAGCAAAAACATGCGCGAAGAAAAGGACCGGCTCGAGGAAGAACTTCGCTCGCGCCTCGGACGGATGAAGTTCGAAACCGCCGTGTGAGGCAGGGGAGAAGTGCGGCAAAGCGGGCGGGCCGACCGGCTGCCGCAGCCGCTCATCGCGGCGCGCGCGCGCTGTCGTTCTCCCGCTCCAGCCCGAACTCCCTGATCGCGTGCTCGCGCAGCTTCGCCTTCTGGACCTTGCCGCTCGCGGTCATGCCGATCGCCTCGAAATCCCCGACGATCCGCAGGTAGCGCGGCACACGGAAATTGGCGCAACGTTGCTTCGACCAGGCAATCAATTCCTCTTCAGAAGCCGGACGATTCGCCTTCAAAGTGACGTAAGCGCAAGGCACCTCTCCCAGCCTCGCATCGGGAACCCCGACCACTTGAGCGGTCTCGACCGCCGGATGCGCGAGCAGCACTTCCTCCACCTCCGCCGGCGCGACGTTCTCGCCGCCGACGCGGAACACGTCCTTCAGCCGGCCGACCATGCGCAGACGCCCGTCGGCGGTGAGTTCGCCCAGGTCGCCCGTGCGCAGCCACCCGTCCGCGGTGAATGCTTTGCCTGTCGCTTCGGGGTCGTTGCAGTAGCCGCGCATGATGCTCCAGCCGCGAATTTGAATTTCTTTTTCATTGCCTATTCTTATTTCAATACCCTCATGGGGTTTCGCCAGGCCTTGCACCCGCAATTCCTCCGGATCGCGCCAGTCGCTCATCACGACGTTGGGCGAAGCCTCGGACAGGCCGTAGGCCGCGCACACGGCCTTCATGCCGAGCACGTCGATGATGCTGCGCATGGTCTGCGGGCCCGCCGCCGCCCAGCCGCCGCGCAGGCAGAGCTTGCGCCTGGGGAAATCCTCGTGCCCCATGAGCATCTGGAAGAGGGTGTCGTTGCCCGAAATCAGGCTGCAGCGTTCGCGCTCGAGCATCTCGAGCGCCGCGCCCGCCTCGAAGGTCGGCAGCGTGACCAGGCAGCAGCCGAACACGAGCGACATCAGCGCCGACAGGGTTGAACCGCCGACGTGGAAGAACGGCCGGCAGTTGAAGTAGCGGTCCCCGGCCCGCACGCCGATGCGCGTCCCGGCGGCCCAGGCGTTGCGCAGCATGTTGTGGTGCGTGAGCATCACGCCCTTCGGATGGGCCGTGGTGCCCGAGGTGAACTGGATCAGCAGCAGGTCGTCGGGTTTGACGTCGACCGGATTGAATTTCCCCTCTGGAATTTTTCCGGATACTTCGATGGCCCGCTCGAATCCGGTTTCCTCGATCATTTTCCTGAAATCAATATTCAAAAAACGATCCGCATAAAACAGCATCGTCGCGCCCGACTGCTTCAGGCAGAAATCGATTTCGGCGGCCTTGAAGCGCGTGTTGACCGGCACGGTCACCGCGCCGATCAGCGCCGCGCCGTAGAACAGCGCGAGCCAATGCTCGCCGTTGGGCATCAGGATCGCGACACGGTCGCCCTTGCCGATGCCGAGCGCCTGCATCGCGCCGGCGGCGGCGGTTGCCTTTTCTGCCAGTTCTCCATAAGTCAGGCGTGCCGAAGGCGTGACCAGTGCTTCGCGCCGGCCATCGCGTTCAGACAAGATCCTTTCAAAAAGCAAATCGCCCAGAACCTTCGGCTGCCAGCTCACTTCCTGCCCATCCAGTTTCCGGTCGCGAGCTGCTCCTCGATCGCCGCGAGCTCGGCATCCAGCGCACCCTTCGGATCGAGGTCCACGCCACGGTCGATGCAGCGCTTGGCGAGCCTCAATGATTGCCGTGGTGCATTGAGGATTGTTTTTCCTATCTCTTCCAGAATTCCTTCCAAATCAGATGCAGTTACCAGTCTCGATACCAATCCCGCTTCCCTCGCCTCCTGCGCGCTCAGCTCGCGGCCGGTGAACATCATGTCCTTGGCCAGGCGCTTGCCGAGGATGCGCGGCAGGCGTTGCGTCGCGCCCACGGTGCCGCGGACCGCCTCCGGCGTGCGGAACGATGCCGCCGGCGTCGCGACGATGAAATCGCAGGCCCCGGCGATTTCGCAGCCCGAACCCACCGCCGGGCCCTCGAGCACCGCGACCGCGGGCATCGGCAGCGCTTCGAGCGCGGCATAGGCGGCGAAGCCCTTCATGCGGCGCTCGCGCACCGCCGCCCCGCTCATGCCCTGCCGCTCCTTGAGATCGGCGCCGGCGCAGAACACCGGGCCGTTGGCACGAACGAGGACCAGCTTTATGGCCGGGTTGGAAGAACTTTCTTGAGCAAACGCAATAAGCCGCTCGCACATGTCCAGATTGAGCGCATTGCGGCTTTCCGGACGGTTCAGGGTCAGCGTAGCGATGCCTCCGGCGGCCGCATAAAGAACGCTCATATCGCCTTCGCCGACTTGAGCCTGCCTATTTTCTCCGGAGAATATCCCAGTTGGTCGGCGAGGATCCTTTCCGTATCCGCCCCCAGACACGGCGGCGCCCCGATCACCGGATTGTCCCAGCCATGAAACCGGTAGGGCAGCGAGAGCGCCCTGAATTCCCCCACCTCCGGGTAGTCGAAACTGCCGACCAGGCCGCGCGCGCGCACCTGCGGATCGGAGAGGATTTCCGCGACGTCGTTGACCGGTCCGGCGGGAACTTCGACTTCATCGAGCGCGGCGATGAGGGTATGGCGGTCGAACGCCGAAATTCGTTCGCTCAGTTTTTGCATTACTTCAAGACGTCTTTCAACCCGAAGTTCATTTGAACCCATACCCGAACCCCATTCCCCCAATCCCAGGACCTTGCACAAAGGATCCCAATGCTGGTCGCTTGCCGTGATGTGCGCGAACTTCCCGTCCTTGCAGCGGAAGGTCGCGGACGGGACGCGGCCGGGATGCTCGGTACCCAGTCTCGGCGGTATTTCGCCGAGGGCGAAATACCTTGCGGCGGCAACGGTGAGCAGCGACACCTGCCCGTCCAGCATGGAGAAGTCGAGCTGCGCGCCGCGGCCGGTCTGCTCTCTGCCGGACAGCATGGCCAGGATCCCGATCGCGATCCACAGTCCCGAGGTGAGGTCGGCCACCGGCAGCCCCGGCTTGACCGGAGGGCCGCCCTTCTCGCCGGTCAGGCTCATGAGGCCGCCCATCGCCTGGAACACGGTGTCGTAGCCCTTCTTGTGCGCATACGGGCCGGTCTGGCCGAAACCGGTGCAGGAGACGTAGACCAGCCGCGGGTTGAGCGCGGAGAGCGTGGCGAAATCCAGCCCGTAGCGGCCGAGCGTTCCGGCGGGAAAGTTCTCCACCACCACGTCCACCTTCTGCGAGAGTTCCCTGATGATGGCCTGGCCTTCGGGTTTGCGCAGGTCGACGGTAATGGAAGCCTTGGAGCGGTTGCAGGCGAAATAGTAGGCGCTGTCGCGCGCGAGCCGCGGCTCGAAGCCGCGCGTCTCGTCGCCGGCGCCCGGCTGCTCCACCTTGATCACGGTGGCGCCGAGTTCGGCGAGGATCATGCTCGCGAACGGACAGGCGAGCACGCGCGAGAGGTCGAGCACGGTCAGTTGTTGCAGCGGCTTCACGACTTATTCTTTTCCTTGAATTCTCACCCGAACGCGCGCATGCGCTTGTTGGCTTGGCGGCCGCGTTTCAGTGCTTCCTCGAGCGGCAGGTCGGCGACTTCATGGAAAAGTGCCTTGGTTGCCGCCAATGCTTCTCTTTTCATGTTTGCGAGTCTCCCGGCCAGACCAACGACTTCGGAAAGCAGGCTTGCCCCGGGCACGACGCGATTGACCATTCCGAGGGCAAGCGCCTTCGCGGCGTCGATCGGTTCGCCCAGCGACACCAGCTCGAACGCGTGCTTGCGCCCCACCTGCCGCACCAGGTTCGCCATCACGATCGCGGCAACGATGCCGTGGCGCGTCTCGGGGTAGCCGAGCTTCGCGTTTTCCGCCATCACCGCGAGGTCGCCCGCGATTGCAAGGCCCGCGCCGCCGCCCATCGCGGCGCCGTTGATCGCGGTCACCACCGGCTTCGCCATCCTCGAAAATGCCAGGTGCAGCTGCATGCTGAGCTCGGCGCGTTCATCCACGAGGTGCCGGTTTTCCGGGATCAGATCCTTGAATTCCGCGAGGTCGGCGCCGGCGCAGAACCCAGGCCCCGCGCCGGTCAGCACCACGCAGCCGGCCGACTCCGCGCCATCGGCCGCGCGCAGACCCTCGAGCAGCGCTCGGGTCAGCGCCGTATTCAGCGCATTGCGTTTTTCCGGCCGGTTCATGGTCAGGATCCGGACCGCGCCGCGGTCCTCGACCAGAAGATGATCGTTCACCGGGCCTGCCTCTCTTTCTGGATGAAGCTTCGCGCCTCGCGCGCGAGCTTGGCCATCGCCTGCTCGAGGCAATCCCGCTCGCGCGCGCTAAGGCAGCCGAGGAAGGCGCGGTTGCGCTCCGCGGCGGCGCCGATCAGCCCCTGATACAGCTTTCTCCCGGCCCGGGTCAGGGAAAGCCGTATTCCCCGCGCATCGTTGGCGTCCGTGCGGCGGAAAACGATCTTTCTCCCGGTCAGGCCCGATACGACCCGGCTCATCTGGCCCTTGTCCGTGCCCGCGGCGCGCGCGAGATCGTTGAGCGACTGCGCCTCGCCCGCGCCGCCGAGCAGCGCCACCGTGCGCCATTCCCAGAGACTGACGCCGAATTCGCGCCGGTAGCGCATCTCGGCGCCGCGCGACAGCAGGTTCGCCACTTGGTGCAGGCGGTAGGACAGCAGCTCCTTGATGGTAGGCACGGAGCGCTGCAGCATCAGACCTCGCGCATCAGTCATCGAAAAACGGGGTTTCGTTCGCGCCGCGCAGGCGGATATCGAAGCGGTAACTGTTTGGACTTTGCTCTTTTGCGATCAGCAGTTCTCTTCTTCCGGAGGGAACTGAAGACAGTACAGGATCGGCATCATTCGATCGCTCATTCGCGAAGTAAAGCGTCGTTTTCAGGATCCGCATCAACCCCGAGAACATCACCA
>MERP01000091.1:1219-5642 GCA_001772055.1 Betaproteobacteria bacterium RIFCSPLOWO2_12_FULL_68_19 | reverse complement strand
AACTCGGACCAGTAATTTCTCTCCAGGTCCGCTTTCCACTCCGCGGTCTCGCTTACTTTGCGCAGAGCGTTCGCCCAGAATTCCGCCTGCTCGCCCGTGATCCCCTTGGGCGCAGCGATCGTGCGCCAACTGCCGTACACCAAGTCAATCCCCTGCTCCCTCCAGGTCGGCACGCCGGACATTGAACCGGGAAGGCGCTGGGGGGCGGCGACTCCGACCACGCGCAGCTTGCCGGAAGCGACGTGGATGCTGGCGTTGCCGGCGCCGGTGCTGACGAGTTCGATGTGGTTGCCGAGAAGCGCCGTAAGCGCTTGGGCGGACCCCTTGAACGCGACGGGCTTGAGATCGCGGGGGCTCGCGCCGATCGCCTTCATGAAGAGCCCGGAAATGATGTGGTGATGCGCGCCCAGGGTCGGCGAGAAGCCGATCGTCATCGATTGTGGGTCAGTGCGCATCCGCGCGACGAGGTCCTTGCCATCTCTGATTGCCGAGGCCGAGTTGACGGCGAAGGCGATGTTGTCGATGAACATGGATGCGATCGGGGTAAAGTCCGTGTAGGTCAGCTTGCTGGCGCCGGTGATGTGGCTGGTCAGCAACGTCGTCGTGCTAATCAGCAGATAGTGCGGGTCCGCCGCGTGCTGGCTGACGTAGGCGTAGGCAATCTGATTGCCGCCGCCCGGCTTGTTCACTATGGTCATCGATGCAGTCACCAGCTTGCCCGCGATCAGGGCGCGCTCGAGCGAGCGGGCAAACTTGTCGATGGTGCCGCCCGGCGGAACGGGTGCGACGATTTCGACGTTCTTCTGCGGCGCCCACCCCTGACCCTGCACGGCACCAGCACAGAATAGTGCCGAGACGATCATTGCGTGTTTGAATTTCACGTGCCCCCTCCTTTGCTTGTTACACCGCTTCCGGAACCATGTCCCCCGGATTTCACTTGGTTGCATCCGGGCTACATTTCTACACGACAATCCGGTGTGTCAGGCTGCCGCAGTTGTCTGATTCCGCAGGCGGGCATGCAAAGCGTCCGGCGCAAGGTCGGCGCCGTTGGGCCAGCATACTGCGCCAAACTCATCAATGCCCACCTGCCGAAAATAGGCGGGGTCCTTGAGCGGCTCGAATACCGGTCCAAACAAGCGCTCGGAAAGGTCCACAATCCCGGCCACGCCATCATCAAAGATGACACGCAGGCGGTATCCTTCCAGCGCCTCGACCTTGACGATCTTGTGCATCGAATCACCCTCCTATCTCAAACTCAAACAAGCGCGGGAATCGGCTTCAGCGCCTGGTGCAACTCCGCAAGGCGCCAACCCTCGCGCAGTTCATCGCGATGTTGCTGCGCCCATTCCACCACCAGCGCCAGAGGGCGTTTCGGCAAGCCACCTTCGATCACTTCCAGGGTGTCAATCGCCATAACAGCAACGTCGTCGCCGTAATATGCGTGAAATGATTTGGTCTTGGTCCTCGCGATAGACCTTCAGTCGTCGATCGAGAAACTCATCAATGGCCTGCTGAAGTGCTGACATGCCTGCGCCTCACCTACAGGATTTCTTCGGACTATCGATTCGATGGTTCATGGCACTCCTGCATTGGCCAGGGTAATTATCCTTCGAATCTTCAGTCGCTTGAATTAGGAGCTGCTCAGACTTATTGCTCGCGTTGCAACTACCCCCACGACCAGAAATCGTTGCGCTCCTGCATATAGAAGCGGGCGAGCACCATGCGGTGCACTTCGGAAGCACCGTCGACAAGACGCGCCTGCCGCGCGTAGCGATAGATCCATTCGAGGATGGTGTCCTTCGAGTAGCCGCGCGCACCGTTCAACTGGATTGCGGTGTCCGCCGCCTTGTGCAGCACGTCGGCTACCGCGATCTTCGCGGCCGAGATTTCCTTGCGCGCGAAGTCACCCCGGTCGAGTTTCGCCGCCGCGCGCATCACCAGCAGCCGCCCGATTTCGATCTGCATCGCCGCCTCGCCCAGCAGCCATTGCACGCTCTCGCGCTCGGCGAGCTTGCTGCCGTGAGCATCGCGCCGCGCGACATACTCGGCAGCGATGTCCATCGAACGCCGCGCGAGGCCCAGCCAGCGCATGCAGTGGGTGAGCCGCGCCGTGCCGAGCCTGATCTGCGCAACCTTGAGCCCGTCGCCGACGTTCATCAACCGGTTCTCGTCCGGAATCTCGAGCCCGTCGAATTCCAGTTCGCAATGCCCGCCGTGCTCCTCCGGCCCCATGATCGGGATGCGCCGCACGATGCTCCAGCCCGGCTGGTCGCGGTCGAACATGAAGGCGGTGAGCCCCTTGCGTTTGTCGTCGGAAGTCTTCGCGATCAGGATGAAGTGCTGCGCCACCCCCGCGCCGGTAATGAACCACTTGCGCCCGCGAATCACCCACTTGCCGGCCTTCTTCTCCGCGGTGGTGAGCATCATGGCCGGATCGGAGCCGGCGCCGGGCGCGGGCTCGGTCATCACGATCGCCGAACGGACCTTCCCGTCGATGATCGGCTGCAGCCAGCGCTTTTTCTGTTCCTCGGTGCCGATCTTGTTGAGCACGATCATGTCGCCGTCGTCGGGCGCCGCGCAGTTGAACGTGACCGGCCCGAAGATCGAGTAATTCGCTTCCTCGTAGCACGCGGCCATGCCGACAACATTCAGGCCCTGCCCGCCACGCTCTTTCGGCATCTGCGGCGCCCACAGGCCCGCAGCCTTCGCCTTCACGCGCATTTTTTCCAGCACGTCGAGCCTTATGTTCTCGTGATCGTCATAGGCGCGCGGGTCCTGCTCGAGGGGCAGCAGGTGCTCAGCGACGAACGCGCGATAGCGTTTGCGGTAGTCTTCGATGTGCGGCGGCAGTGTGAAATCCATAAAAGCTCCAAGGGCTATGGCCACAGAGGACACAGAGATCGTAGAGGGATTCAAAGCCACAGACCGTAGCGCGGCAATCCCTTGCCGCGAACGACGCCGGCAAAGGATTGCCGGCCTACGAGACCTCCTCTGTGATCTCTGTGGCTAATTGTTTTGACCTTGCATTAGCGCCTTTGCGCGGTCGCGGAGTATGAACTTCTGGATCTTGCCCGTGGCATTTTTGGGCAGTTCGCCGAAGGCGATGCGCTTCGGCGCCTTGAAATGCGCCATGTTCTCCCGAACATGAGCGATGAGGTCCTCTTCGGTCGCGGCTGCCCCGTCCTTCAGCGTAACGAACGCCACCGGCACTTCGCCCCACTTCGTATCGGGGCCCGCTACGACCGCGGCTTCCATGACCGCGGGATGCGCGCACAGCGTGCGCTCGACTTCGATCGAGGCGATGTTCTCGCCGCCCGAGATGATGATGTCCTTGGCGCGGTCCTTCAACTCGATGTAGCCGTCGGCATGCATTACGCCCAGATCCCCGCTGCGGAACCAGCCGTCGGGAATCGCTTTGAGCGTGGCGCTTTCGTCCCGGTAATATCCGAGCATCACGTTATTGCCGCGCAGCGCGATCTCGCCGAGCGTCATCCCATCCGCGGGCACGTCCTGACCCTGCACATCGACCACGCGCAGCCCCTGCGAGATGACGTTGCCCACGCCCTGGCGCGCCTTGAGCCGCGCCTGTTCCGCTATCGCGAGCTTGCTCCACTCGCCGCGCCATTCACAGATGGCCGCGGGGCCAAAGGTTTCCGTGAGACCATAGAGGTGGGTCACCTCCATGCCGAGTTCGGCCGCGCGCTCCAGGATCGCCGGCGTGGGTGGCCCTCCGCCTGTCGCCACCCGCACCGTGTGCGCGAGCCTCGCGGCCATCGGATGCCACGCCAGCATGACGAGCACCGTCGGCGCGCCATTGAAGTGCGTGACGTTCGCTTCACGCAGGCTCCGCCACACCAGCTCCGGATCGAACTTGCGCAGGCAGCGATGCGCGGCGCCCGCGGCCGTCACACCCCACGTGAAACACCAGCCGTTGCAGTGAAACATCGGCAGCGTCCAGAGGAAGGTGCTGTCGCAATCGAGCCGGGTCTGCATGGCCATCGCCAGCGCCTGCAGATAGGCGCCACGATGATGGTACATGACGCCCTTGGGTTGGCCGGTCGTGCCGCTCGTGTAATTGATCGAGAGCAGCCCGCGCTCGTCGCTTACCACGCCCCGGTAAGGATCGGCGCTGGCGAGCAGGCGCTCATACTCGTCGTCGGGTCGGCCCGCACGCACCAGGCGCAATCCGCTCCCGACCTGGGCGGCAATGTCACGGGCCACGCCCTCGAACTCGTAGTCGTAGATGAGCACTTGCGCCCCGCTGTGCGCGACCACGACGGAAAGATCGCCGGCGGTGAGCCGCACGTTGAGCGCCACCAGGACTGCGCCGGCAAATGGCACGCCGTAGTGCGCCTCAAGCAACACGTGGGTGTTGGGCGCGAGCACCGCAACGCGCCCACCTTCCGCAATGCCCATGCTGCGC
>MERP01000091.1:322-1125 GCA_001772055.1 Betaproteobacteria bacterium RIFCSPLOWO2_12_FULL_68_19 | reverse complement strand
TCCCCGAACGCACCAGGCGCAATCCGCTCCCGACCTGGGCGGCAATGTCACGGGCCACGCCCTCGAACTCGTAGTCGTAGATGAGCACTTGCGCCCCGCTGTGCGCGACCACGACGGAAAGATCGCCGGCGGTGAGCCGCACGTTGAGCGCCACCAGGACTGCGCCGGCAAATGGCACGCCGTAGTGCGCCTCAAGCAACACGTGGGTGTTGGGCGCGAGCACCGCAACGCGCCCACCTTCCGCAATGCCCATGCTGCGCAGCGCACCGGCAATCCGCAGGCAGCGTTCGAGGAACTCGGCGTAACTGAACCGGCGCTCGCCGTCGATGACCGCGCAGCGGTCGGCGTAAACCCTCCCCGAGCGCAACAGGAAGGATGTCGGAGTCAGGGCCTCGAATGACGCCGTCGCAGTCATTGTCCTGGCAGCCTGTCGGATTCAGCAGTCCGCACAGGCTGCTATAAGCAAAACTGGCCGACAATTCATAATAAACCGAGCCAAAGCGATCGAATTTGAGGAAAAGCGTGGGTGACTTCGCATAGTTTTCATCATTTTCTCGCACTTCTCCCGGCACCGGTTTTGCATAAGGAGTTTGTCGGGGTTAAGTTCGACAAACTCCTAGCGCCTTGGGATTGGAAACCGCGAGCTTCTCCTCGGTCGTCCGGCGCAGATGCTCGAGCAGCTCACCGCGTTCCTTGCCGTCAAACCGCCCGGCCCGGATGTCGCCGGCCAGGAGCCGATTGTAGCGCGCGAGCGCGTCTGTGAGCGTGTCCGTGGCGAGGGGTTCGGAGCGCTCCGACAACAA
>MERP01000091.1:0-311 GCA_001772055.1 Betaproteobacteria bacterium RIFCSPLOWO2_12_FULL_68_19 | reverse complement strand
GCTCGCCCTCCGCGCGCCCCGCTGCATCACCCGCAGCGAACTCGCGTTCCGCGATCGCGATGGCGTTCGCAACCATCAGGCCGGTGTAACGCAGCGCTTCCGGCAATGCGGGCAGGATCTCGGCAGTGACAGCTTCGCGGGCCGTCTTGAGCAGGTCTGCGGCATGAGGTAGGTCGTTCATGTTGTCGCCTCCGTGAAGACATCGGAAACTGTGGGCCATCGTGTCGGCGACCAGCGACCTTCGCGGGTCGCATCCCCAGGTACTGGGGCCCCTGCTCCGCCGCTCATGTCGTGCTCCGCCGCTCATGTCG
>MERP01000090.1:6381-8051 GCA_001772055.1 Betaproteobacteria bacterium RIFCSPLOWO2_12_FULL_68_19 | reverse complement strand
GCGCAGCGCCACCCGGTCAAATCGCGCCTTTCCGTCACCCACGGCTACGACGGGGTGGTCGCTGCGCTCGGCGGCGGCGACTCGCTCGACTTCGACAACCGGAAATCCGAGAGCTGGATCGTCGAGAACGTGAGCGCCGGCGGTTTCGGCACGGTGGTGCCGCAGTTGAAGGGCGACTGGCTGCGGGTCGGCGCGCTGCTCGCGCTGCAGCCCGAGGGCGGCAGCAACTGGGTGCTCGGGCTGGTGCGCAGGGTGAACAAGACCGCCGGGCAGCAGGCGCGGGTCGGCATCGAGACGCTGTCCAAGACGCCGGTGCTGTCGCAGTTCGCCGTGAGCGGCGCGAAAAGCGTTTCCGAGCAGGGCGTGCTGCTGAAAAACGGCGAAGCCATGGAATCGCGCATCGTGCTGCGGCCGGGCGTGTTCGCCCCGGCGCAGAACCTCGAGATCGCGCGCGGCGGTCGCCAGCACGTCTACATCCCGCAGGCGGTCGCCGAACGCGGCGAGGACTATGAAATCGCGCGTTTTCGGGAGATGGTCAGAGAAACCTGACCTTAAGGCAGGGAGATGGTCAGAGAATCCTGAGCAGGAACGCCGCGATGTCGGCGATCTCCTCGGGGCATACCGAGTGCGGCATCGGGTATTCGCGCCACTCCACCCGATAGCCCAGCGCCTGCAGCGCGTCGCGCGAGCGCAGCGCGCGGTCGATCGGGATCATGTCGTCGTACGCGCCGTGCGCCATGAAGACGGGAAGCCGGCTGTTCGCGGCCGCGCGTTCTTTTTCCAGGGTTTTCGACAACGGCAAATAGGTCGAAAGCGCCAACACGCCCGCCAGCGGCTCGGGGTGGCGCAGGCCGGTGTGCAGCGCGATCGCGCCGCCCTGGGAGAACCCCGCGAGCACGATTCTGTCGTGAGGCATGCCCTTTTCCATTTCCCTGGAAATCAAGTTTTCCAGCAAGCCCTGGGAACCGCGAATCCCGGGCTCGTCCTCGGGTCCGCCGCCAAGCTGAAAGATGTCGTACCAGGCGCGCATGCGCATGCCCATGTTGATCGTCACCGGCCGCTGCGGCGCGTGCGGGAACACGAAGCGCACCGCCATCGCCCGGGGCAGGCCGAGCTGCGGCACGATCGGCCCGAAGTCGTGGCCGTCGGCGCCCAGGCCGTGCAGCCAGATCACCGCGGCCGCCGGTTTCGGGCCGGTCTCTATCTCAATCGCCTCAAGCACTTGTGTCATGGCTGGATTGTAACGGGATTATTCACGTTGACATACTGACTTCCGGTCATTTAGTCTCCTGCGTAAATGACCAAGAGTCAGTTAAAACTGCGTACCCGGGCCGTGGCCCCTCAGGACAAATTCGAGCGGCGCGCGGCGATCGTGCGCGCGGCCACGGTGCTGCTGCAACGCGATCCGTCCGCGACTTTCGCGGTGCAGGAGATCGCGCGCCGCGCCGGCCTCGGCAAGGGCACCGTGTATCTGTACTTCGGCTCGCGCGAGGAGGTGCTGCTCGCGGTTCATGCGCAGCAGACGCACGAACTCTTCGACGTCGTGCAGGGCGCGCTCGCGGCCGGTGACGCGCACGGCCAGCGCGTCGTGCGGGACGGCCTGGAATATCTGCGTGCGCACCCCGAGTTTTACCCGATTGCCGGCAACTGCCGCGGCATGCTCGACACTA
>MERP01000090.1:1467-6374 GCA_001772055.1 Betaproteobacteria bacterium RIFCSPLOWO2_12_FULL_68_19 | reverse complement strand
GCTCGAGCCGCTCGGACGGCGCATCGAAGAACTCTACCCGGGGCTCGCCGCGGGAGAGGGCGCCGCACTGCCCACCAACTGCTATGCCCTGATCATCGGTCTGTGGCAGCAGGCCGATCCGCCGCTCAGCCTGCGCAAGGTCATGCGCCGGCCCGAAATGGCGATCTTCCGCATCGATTTCGAGAAACAACTCAGCGCAGCGTTGCTCGATCTCTGGGAAAGCGTGGAGCGGCGCAGCCGGAAGGGCATGCCATGAGAATTGCCGTTGTCATCGCCGTGTCCGCAGCCGCGCTGCTCGCGGCTTGCACGAAGGAGCCCGAGCCCAAGCCCGAGGACATCCGCCCGGTGCGCGTGCTGAAAATCGGCGAGACCGCGGCGGCGCGCAGCCTGGAATTCGCGGGCGAAGTGCGGCCGCGGCACGAAATCCGCCTTTCGTTCCGCGTCGGCGGCAAGATTGCCGAGCGGCTGGTCGAGGTGGGGACCCGGGTGCGCGCGGGGCAGCCGGTCGCGCGCCTGGACCCGGCCGACCTCGCGCTCGCCGCGGCAAGCGCCCGTGCGCAGGCCGCGAGCCTCGAGACCGAACGCAACCTGGCCGCCGCGGACCTGAAGCGCTACCGCGATCTGCACGAGAGGAACTTCATCAGCCAGGCCGAATTCGACCGCCGCGCGAGCACATTGGAGGCGTCCGAAGCGAGGCTCGAGGCCGCGCTTGCGGTCGCGCGCCAGTCGGCGAACCAGGCCGCGTACGCGGTTCTGGTCGCGGACAGCGCCGGCGTCATCACCGCCATCGAAGTCGAGGCGGGGCAGGTGGTGGCCGCGGGGCAGACCGTCGCACGATTCGCCCGCAGCGGCGAGCTGGAAGCGCTGTTCGCGGTGCCCGAGGCGCAGCGTCAGCTCGTGGAAGACGCGGTGGATTTTGCGGTCACCCTCAATGCGCTGGCCGGAAGGAAGTGGCGGGCAAGGCTGAGGGAACTTTCGCCCGCCGCCGACCCCGTGACCCGTACCTATGCGGCGCGCGCGACGATCCTTGAGGCGGGGGGCGAGGTGGAGCTCGGCATGAGTGCGCGTGTGAGCGCAAGTGTCCACGCAGCAGCGCCACGGATCGAGGTGCCGGTGGCGGCACTCTACTCGCGCGGGGATCAGCCGCAGGTGTTTCTGGTCGATATCGAAGGGACGGCTGGCACCGTGGGCACGGTGCGGCCCCAGGCGGTGAAGACCGCAGGCATTTCGGACGAGCGCGTGGCGATCGAATCGGGCCTCAAGGCGGGCGATGTGGTGGTCGCGGCCGGCGCAGCGCTGCTGCGCGCCGGGCAACGGGTGCGCGTGCTCGAAGGCAAGTAGCGGCCGGCCGCTTAGCGCCACATGTCAGACGACCGCTTCAACCTGTCCGCCGCGGCGCTGCGCTACCGCGAGTTGACGCTGTTTTTCCTGCTCGCGATCGCCATCGCGGGCGCGACCTCCTATTTCCGGCTGGGCCAGCGCGAGGACCCGGACTTCACCTTCCGGGCGATGGTGGTGCGCACCCTGTGGCCGGGTGCGACCGCGGAACAGGTCGACCGGCAGATCACCGACCGCATCGAGAAGAAGCTGCAGGAAATTCCCTACTACAAATTCACGCGCAGCTATTCGAAGCCCGGCGAGTCGCTCATCGTCCTCGAGCTTCTCGATACGGCGCCGCCCGCGGAGGTGCCGGAGATCTGGTACCAGGTGCGCAAGAAGATCGGCGACATCCGCCAGGCGCTTCCTGCCGGGGCGCTCGGCCCGTTCTATAACGACGAATTCGGCGACGTCTACGGCTCGATCTACGCGTTTACGGCTGACGGCTTCACCCTTTCCGAGCTGCGCGACTACGTCGAGCGCGCGCGCCAGGAAGTGCTGCGGCTGCCGAACGTCGCCAAAGCCGATCTGATCGGGGTGCAGGAGGACCGCATCTTCGTCGAAATCTCCTCCAAGCGCCTCGCCGTGCTCGGCATCGATCCGCAGGCGATCGGCCAGGCGCTCTCGGCGCAGAACGCGGTGGTCAGTCCGGGCAGCGTCGAAACGCGCGACAACAGCGTCGCGCTGCGCGTTTCCGGCCAGCTCGATTCGGTGCAGGCGGTCGCCGACTTTCGGCTGCGCGCCGCGGGCCAGAACGGCGCCCAGACGTTCCGTTTGGGCGATATCGCGCGTGTCTCGCGCGGCCTCGCCGATCCTCCGGTGTCGAAAATGCGTCTCGGCGGCAAAGAGGCCCTCGGGCTCGCCGTGTCGATGTTGCGCAACGGCGACGTTCTCAAGCTCGGCGAGGACCTCGGTCGCACCATGGCGCGCATCAAGCAGGAGCTCCCGGTCGGCGTCGAGTTCGAGCAGGTCTCGGATCAGCCGAGCGTGGTGCGCGGTGCAGTCGGCGAGTTCATGAGGACGCTGGGCGAAGCGGTGGCGATCGTGCTCGCGATCTCGTTCCTGACGCTGGGCGAAGCGGTGGCGATCGTGCTCGCGATCTCGTTCCTGACGCTGGGGATGCGCACCGGCCTGGTGGTCGCGCTGACCATCCCGCTGGTGCTTGCCGCGACCTTTCTCGGCATGCACGCGTTCGGCATTGACCTTCACAGGATATCCACCGGCGCACTGATCATCGCGCTCGGGCTGCTGGTCGACGATGCCATGATCGCCGTCGAAATGATGCACCGCAAGCTCGAGGAGGGCTTCGACAGGCTGCACGCGGCAACCTATGCCTACACCACGACCGCGTTCCCGATGCTCTCGGGTACGCTGATCACCGCCGCGGGATTCCTGCCGATCGCCACTGCCAAATCGACCACCGGCGAATACACCTTCGGCATTTTCGCCGTAACCACCATGGCGCTGGTGATCTCCTGGTTCGCGGCGGTGATCGCGACACCGTTCATCGGCAGCCTGCTGCTGAAGGAGCACCGCGTCGCCGCGGGCGAGGCGCCGCGCGAGATGTTCGACACGCCCTTCTACCGCTGGCTGCGCGGGGTGATCGAGTGGTGCGTCTGGAACCGCAGGGCCGTAATCGTGGCGACCCTGGCGAGCTTCGTGCTCACCTTCCTCGGCATGCGCCTGTTCGGCATCGACATTCACAGGATATCCACCGGCGCGCTGATCATCGCGCTCGGGCTGCTGGTCGACGATGCCATGATCGCCGTCGAAATGATGCACCGCAAGCTCGAGGAGGGCTTCGACAGGCTGCACGCGGCAACCTATGCCTACACCACGACCGCGTTCCCGATGCTCTCGGGTACGCTGATCACCGCCGCGGGATTCCTGCCGATCGCCACTGCCAAATCGACCACCGGCGAATACACCTTCGGCATTTTCGCCGTAACCACCATGGCGCTGGTGATCTCCTGGTTCGCGGCGGTGATCGCGACACCGTTCATCGGCAGCCTGCTGCTGAAGGAGCACCGCGTCGCCGCGGGCGAGGCGCCGCGCGAGATGTTCGACACGCCCTTCTACCGCTGGCTGCGCGGGGTGATCGAGTGGTGCGTCTGGAACCGCAGGGCCGTAATCGTGGCGACCCTGGCGAGCTTCGTGCTCGGCGTCCTCGGCATGCAGCTGACCGAGAAGCAGTTCTTCCCTTCCTCGAACCGCGTCGAGCTGATGGTCGATCTTTGGTTGCCCGAGGGCGCCTCGATACGCGCCACCGAGCGAGAGGCGGCACGAATCGAGACGCTGCTCGCCGGGAGCAAGGACGTCGCGAGCTACGTCACCTACGTCGGCAACGGCTCGCCACGGTTTTTCCTTTCGCTCGATCAGCAGCTGTTCCGCACCAACTTCGCGCAGACCATCGTGCTGACCACGGACGTCGCGGCGCGCGAGCGCGTGGTCGCGCAGCTGCGCAAGGTCATCGCCGATGACTTTCCGGGCTTGCGCGGGCGCGTCAACCGGGTACCGCTCGGCCCGCCGGTGAACTACCCGGTGCAGTTCCGCATCTCGGGCGAGGACCCTGCGGAACTGAAGCGCATCGCCGACCGCGTCGCCGGCAAAGTGCGGGCGAATCCCTCGACCGTGGACGTGAACATCGACTGGGGCGACAAGGTGCTGGCGCTGCGCGTGGACGTGGACCAGGAAAAAGCCCGGGCACTGGGGGTTACGTCCCAGGGCGTGGCGCGCGCCACGGCGGCGGTGGTCAGCGGCATTCCATTGGGCCAGTACCGCGAGAACGACCGCCTCATCGACGTGTTGCTGCGCGCGCCGGCCGCGGAACGCGCCTCGCTCGCATCGCTGGGCGAAATCGCCGTGCCGACCAGCACCGGGCGCAGCGTGCCGCTGGCGCAGGTGGCCGGCATCGGCGAGGCGCTCGAAGAGCCGATCCTGTGGCGCCGCAGCCGCGATCTCACGCTTACGGTGCGCGCCGACATCGTCGACAGCGTGCAGGCCCCCGACGTGACGATGGCGATCGAGCCGGCGCTGGCCGGAATCCGGGCCGGCCTGCCGCCCGGCTACCGCGTCGAGCCCGGTGGCGCCTGGGAGGAAAACAGCAAGGCACAGGCCTCGATTGCGGCCGGCATGCCGATGGTATTTTTGGTGATCCTCGCGCTCCTGATGCTGCAACTGAAGAGTTTCTCGCGCAGCTTCATGGTGCTGATCACCGCACCGCTGGGCATCGTCGGCACCGCGTTCGCGCTGCTCGTCTTCGACAAGCCGTTCGGCTTTGTCGCGATGCTAGGCACCATCGCGCTCGGCGGCATGATCATGCGCAATACCGTGATCCTGGTGGACCAGATCGAGCAGGACCGGGCCGAAGGCTCGCCCGCCTGGCTCGCGATCCGCGAGGCCGCGGTAAGGCGTTTCCGCCCGATCGTGCTCACCGCGGCGGCGGCGGTGCTGGCGATGATTCCGCTCGCGCGCAGCGTGCTCTGGGGGCCAATGGCCTACGCCATCATGGGCGGCCTGATCGTGGCCAC
>MERP01000090.1:0-1228 GCA_001772055.1 Betaproteobacteria bacterium RIFCSPLOWO2_12_FULL_68_19 | reverse complement strand
ATCGCAGTCGGCACGTACTTGAGGCTCACGGCGCGCATCTGCTCGCCGAAGCCCGGCATCTCCCTGTCGGCGACCGCGAGGGTCGCCTCCGGCGTCACGTCGCGCGGCGCGGGGCCAGTGCCTCCGGTGGTGAGCACGAGGTGGCAGCCGTTTTCATCAATCAACTCTTTCAATGTTTTTTCAATGACCGCTTTTTCATCCGCGATCAGCCTTTCCTCAAAATGCAGGGCAGGCGATGCAACAACTCTCGAGAGCCAGTCTTTCAGCGCCGGAATGCCTTCGTCCCTGTACACGCCGCCGGAGGCGCGGTCGCTCACTGAAATGATGCCGACCCGCAGTTCGTTCATTTGACTTCGAAAAAATCCAGTTCCACCGCCGCGGCGCGGCGCGCGCCGCTGGCGACGCAAATGGTGCGGTTGAGCCAGGCGTAGCGCGCCGCCGAGGTCTCGAACCAGGGCGTGGCGCGCATGTAATAAAGGGCAGGGTCGACCTCCTCGCCGCGCGCCAGACGCTCGATCACTTCCCCGGGCCCGTGCCGGTAGCCCCTGTTGTTCACGTAGATCAGCGCGCCATCGCTGGTCTCGAGCGTATAGCGCGCATCCAGGCAGGCGACGCCGTCGGAACGAATCACCTGCCAGTCGGCGCCCCCGGGAAGTATCCGGCCCGAGAGCCGCGGCCCCGCGAACCTGCCGCCCGTGATGCCGATGATGCGGCGCCTGCCGAGCGGCGTGTCGCCGAGGTCGCGAACCGGTTCCAGGGTGACTTCCACATGCATCAGGGGTGACAGTTCAATCATGAAAAAACCCCCGCAAAACCCTGAACAGTTCACGCTGCGCGCGCGGCGGCCTGGCTTCGGCAATTTCCTTGCGCGCATTGCGGATCAGGGCGCGCGTCGCCTGCAGGTCGACGCCGGCGTGCTCGCCGGCGAACTCGCGCATCAACTCCGTCAACGCCGCATCGTCCCCGATCAGCCGTCCCCGCCATTGCTCCAGGCGCTTCTGGCGCGCGCGCGCCGCGGCCGATTGGCCCGCGATCGCGGCAATCGCGGCGCGCACCGGCTCGGGGTCTATCCCGCGCATCACCTTGCCGATGAACTGCACCTGGCGCCGCCGCGCTCCATGGCTGGTGAGGCGCTGCGCCTCGCGCACCGCGGCCAGGAGTTGCGCGGGAAGGGCGAGCGCATCCAGCTGCGCCGGCGCGAGCGCGATCAACGTCGCGCCCAGTCGCT
>MERP01000089.1 GCA_001772055.1 Betaproteobacteria bacterium RIFCSPLOWO2_12_FULL_68_19 | reverse complement strand
CGACATCAATGCCGGCATCCTCGCGGCGCTGGGCGTCGTTTCGGCGTACGTGCATCGCCTGCGCAGCGGCGAGGGCCAGCTGGTCGACACCTCGCTCTTCGAGGCCGGCGTGCAGCAGACCTACTGGCAGTCGGCGATTTATTTCGCCACCGGCGCCGCGCCGGGCCCGAGCGGCTCGGCGCACATCCTGTCCGCCCCCTACCAGGCGTTCCGCGCCGCCGACGGCTGGCTCACGATCGGCGGGGCGAACCAGGCCAACTGGGAGCGCGTGACGCGCGTACTGGGCGCCCCCGAATGGGCGGCCGATGCGCGCTTTCGCACCAATGCCGACCGGATGAACAACCTGCCCGACCTGGTTTCCCTCATGAGCGGGAGATTGAAGACCCGACCGGCGCGCGAGTGGCTCGCCGCACTCGAGGCCGAAGGCGTGCCCTGCGGGCCGATCAACTCGATCGCCGAAATGGCCGCCGACCCGCAGACCGCGGCGCGCGAGATGGTCGTCGAGCTCGAGCATCCGCGCGCCGGCCACACGCGCGCGCTGGGATTGCCGGTCAAGCTTTCGGCAACCCCGGGCCGCGTCACGCGGGCCGCGCCGCTGCTCGGCCAGCACACCCGCGAAGTGCTGGCCGAGTTCGACTTCTCGAGCGAGGAAATCGACCAGCTCCTCGCTTCGGGCGCCGCGCTGGCGCCCGACTGAGTCTTCCTTGCCATGATGCTAGACTCACCGCCCCATGGCGAGCCTCCTTGAAGTAAGGAATCTACAGACCAGCTTCTCGACCGCCTCAGGCGTCGTGCGCGCCGTCGACGGCGTGTCGTGGGACGTGCGCGAGGGCGAGACCGTCGCCCTCGTCGGCGAGTCGGGCTGCGGCAAGTCGGTCTCCGCATTAAGCGTGATGCGTCTGGTGGCGGAGCCCGCCGGCCGCATCGAGGGCGGCCAGATCCTGTTCAAGGGGCGCGACCTTCTCCTACTCAGCGACGAGGAGATGCGCCATGTGCGCGGCCGGGAGATCGCGATGATCTTCCAGGAGCCGATGACCTCGCTCAACCCGGTGCTCACCATCGGCCGGCAGCTGACCGAGGGACTGGAGATCCACATGAAAATGGCGCGGGAGCCAGCGCAGGCCCGGGCCATCGAGCTGCTCGGCATGGTGGGAATTCCCGATCCCGCGCGGCGACTCGGCCAATACCCGCACCACTTCAGCGGCGGCATGCGCCAGCGCATGATGATTGCCATGGCGCTCGCCTGCAATCCGTCGCTGATCCTCGCCGACGAGCCGACCACCGCGCTCGATGTCACCATCCAGGCGCAGATCCTCGAGCTGCTCAAGGACCTGTCGCGGCGCCTGGGCGTCGCCATGCTGATCATCACGCACAATCTCGGGGTCGTAGCGCGCTATGCCGACCGGGTGAACGTGATGTATGCCGGGCGCATCATCGAGCAGGCGAGCGCCGGCGATCTGTACGGCGACCCGCAGCATCCGTACACGCTCGGGCTGTTGCGCTCCGTGCCGCGCCTGGACGAGCCGCGCCGGGCGCACCTCGCGCCCATCGAAGGGCAGCCGCCGGACCTCACGCGCCTGCCCCCGGGGTGTGCTTTCGCACCGCGCTGTGCCTTCCGCGTCGAGCGCTGCGCCGAGGCCGTGCCGCCGCTGCGCTCGCTCGGCTCCGCCGAGCATCTGACGGCGTGCTGGGAGGCGGAGCGCCTGGTCAATCGGGCCGCGGCATGAGCGACGTGCTGCTCGAGGTCCGCAACCTGGTCAAGCATTTCCCGGTGGGCGGCGGCATGTTCGGCGGCCCGGTCGCCACCGTGCGTGCCGTCGACGACGTCAGCTTTACGGTCCGCCGCGGCGAAACGGTCGGTCTAGTGGGCGAATCGGGCTGCGGAAAGACCACCACGGGCCGGTGCATCCTGCAGCTCGAGCGGCCCACCAGCGGCCAGATCCTCTTCGAGGGCACCGATCTCATTACGCTCCCGGCCGAGGAGCTGCGCGTGCTGCGCCGCCGCATCCAGGTGATCTTTCAGGACCCGTTTTCATCGCTCAATCCGCGCATGACGATCGGCCAGATCCTGGCCGAGCCGCTCAAAGTCCATCGCATCATCCCCGAGAAGACCGCGCGGGCCGAGAAAGTGCAGGAGCTGCTCGCCCAGGTCGGGCTGCTGTCTCAGCATGCCGATCGCTACCCGCATCAGCTCTCGGGCGGCCAGCGCCAGCGCGTGGGCATCGCCCGGGCGCTGGCCACGGAGCCCTCGCTCATCATCTGCGACGAGCCGGTCTCCGCGCTCGATGTGTCGATCCAGGCGCAGATCATCAACCTGCTGGAGGAATTGCAGAGCCGGCTCGGCCTCACCTACCTTTTCATCGCCCACGACCTGTCCGTGGTGCGCCACATCTCGGACCGGGTAGTGGTCATGTACCTCGGCAAGATCGCGGAGGTGGCCGACCGCACCGCGCTCTACGAGTCGCCCGTGCACCCTTATACGCGCGCCCTGCTCTCGGCGGTGCCGATCCCGGACCCGAAGCTCGAGGCGAGCCGCGAGCACACCGTGCTGCGCGGCGAGGTGCCGAGTCCCCTGAACCCCCCTTCGGGATGCGTGTTCCACCCGCGCTGCCCGATCGCGGAACCGCGCTGCAGCGCGGAAATCCCGTTATTGCGCGAAATTCACCCCGAACACCGCGGGGCCTGTCATCTCGCTTGACAGGCACTAGTTCACGCCCTTAACTAGCGGGCAAACCAAAAGGCCTCCCATGCCGGGGCCTCGATTGAAGACAACTCTAGGAGGAGGTGTTTCATGAAACAACTCGCGCGCGTTCTCGCGTTCGCGGTGGCCGCGGTGCTTTCTTTGCCCGGCCTGGTGCAGGCGCAGCGCAACGGTGGAGAGCTGGTGTTCCCGGTTCCCTCGGAGCCGCCTTCGTACGACGGTCACCGGGAGGAGACTTTCGGGCTGATCCACCCGATCGCGCCGTTCTACAACACGCTGCTGCGCGTCGATCCCAACGACAAGGGCGGCACCAAGCCGTACCCGTCGATCGCCGAGAGCTGGAAGGAGTCCGACGGCGGCAGGACCTACACCTTCAAGATCCGCTCCGGGGTCAAGTTCCACGACGGCTCCGACCTGACCGCCCGCGACGTGAAGGCGTCCTACGACAAGATCATCTTCCCGGCGCCGGGCGTCGGCTCGACCCGCAAAGGCCAGTACGCGGTGGTGGAGAAGATCGAGGCCCCGGACCGGTCCACGGTCGTATTCCGCCTGAAGCAGCCTTCGGGCTCGTTCATCGCATCGCTGCTCTCACCCTACAACTTCATCTACAAGGCCGACATCCTCGCAAAGGATCCGAACTGGTACGAGAAGAACATCATGGGAAGCGGCCCGTTCACCTTCGTCGAGCACGTCAAGGGCTCGCACGTGGTGGGCAAGAAGAACGCGAACTACTGGGACAAGGGCAAGCCCTACCTCGACGGCTTCCGCGCCATCTTCATCCGCAGCTCGGCGGCGCAAGTCGCAGCCGTGCGCGGCGAGCGCGCGCATATCCAGTTCCGCGGCTTCACGCCGGCCGACCGCGACAACCTGAAGTCCGCGCTGGGCAACAAGATCACGGTGCAGGAGTCGGCCTGGGACTGCATCCTGCTCGTCGCGATCAACCACGAGCAGAAGCCCTTCGACGACAAGCGCGTGCGCCGGGCGCTCACGCTGGCCCTCGATCGGCATCAGGCCTCGGAGTCGCTCTCCAAGATCGCCATCGTGAAGTCGGTAGCCGGCGTGCAGGTGCCCGGCACGCCGTTCGCCACGCCGCCCGGAGAGCTGAACAAGCTCGCCGGCTACTGGACCGACATCAACAAGTCGCGTGCCGAGGCGCGTCGGCTGCTGAAGGAGGCGGGCGTGCCCGAGGGCTTTCAGTTCACGTTCAAGAACCGCGGCATCCCGATGCCCTATGAGCCGCTGGGCGTGTGGATGATCGACCAGTGGCGCCAGGTCGGCCTCAACGTCAAGCAGGAGGTGATCGAGCCCGCGGCCTACTTCGGCGTGATCCGCAAGGGGGATTACCAGGCCGCGATGGACTTCCAGTGCGGCTACATCGTCGAGCCCGACCTCGACATGTACAAGTTCCTCTCCGCTGACCGCAACCCGGCGAACTATGGACGCTACAAGGACCCGGTGCTCGACGCGCTCTACGACAAGCAGAGCGGCGAGACCAACGTCGAGAAGCGCAAGCAGATCATCCGGCAGTTCGAGAAGCGGTTGCTCGACGAGGAAGCGCACTACCTGATGACCTTGCAGTGGCACCGCATCATTCCGCACTCGTCCAAGGTCAAAGGCTGGACGGTCACGCCGAGCCACTACCTCAACAACACGCTGGACACCGTCTGGCTCGAGCAATGACGTTCGATACGCCGGCGGCGCGCAGAGCGCCGCCGGCGTAGCCCGCCATGCTGCACTACATCATCAAGCGGCTGCTGCTGATGATCCCGACGCTGTTCGGGGTCGCGGTGCTGATCTTCCTGCTGCTGCGGGTGGTTCCCGGCGACGTGGTCGAGGCGCGCTACATGAGCCAGGGGAGCCAGTTCACCTCGCAGGATCTGATGAACATCGAGCGCAAGAAGCTCGGTCTCGACCAGCCGCTGTGGAAGCAGTTCACCTCGTGGATGGGAGGCGTGCTGCGCCTCGATTTCGGGCTGTCGATGTGGACCGGCTCGCCCATCACCGAAGAGATCAAGCTGCGCTTTGCGCTGTCGCTGCAGCTCGCGGTCATGGCCACGGTGGTGGCGACGCTGCTCGCCATCCCCCTCGGCATCCTCGCGGCGGTGAAGCAGGACACCTGGATCGACTACGCGGTGCGGGTCTTCTCCATCGCCGGCCTGGCAATGCCCTCATTCTGGCTCGGCATCCTCATGATCCTGGTGATGCTGATCGTCTTCAAGTGGCTGCCGCCGATGGTGTTCACCCCCTTCTGGGTCGACCCGTGGGAGAACCTCGCGCAGCTCATCTGGCCGGCGCTCGCCGTGGGCTATCGCTACTCCGCCGTGGCGACGCGGATGATGCGCTCGGCCATGCTGGAGGTGCTGCGTGAGGACTACATCCGCACCGCGCGCGCCAAGGGTCTGTGGCTGAAGCTCATTCTCACGCGCCATGCTATGAAGAACGCCATGTTGCCCGTGCTCACCGTGATCGGCCTTGAGTTCGCGTTCCTCATGGGCGGGCTGGTCGTCACCGAGCAGGTATTCAACCTGAACGGCCTGGGGATGCTCTTCGTCGAGGCGATCTCGCAACGCGATTACACCCTAACCCAGGCGCTGGTGCTGATCGTCGCCGCGGTGTTCATCTTCGTCAATTTCGCCACCGACATCGCCTACGCGTGGCTCGATCCGCGCATCCGCTACCGCTGACCATGGCCGTCACCAAGGAAACCCTCGACCGCCTCGCGACCCCCAAGCCGGAGCGCGCCCGCTGGCTGCAGGCGACGCTGGATTTCACCCGCCAGCGGCCGCTCGGCGCGATCGGCGCGGCCATTATTCTCGTCATGGCCGTGGTCGGGCTGAGCGCGGAATGGCTCGCCCCCTACGACGCGCTGCAGACCGACTACGGCGCGATGCTGGCGGCACCGAGCGGCGCACACTGGCTCGGTACCGATGCTTATGGCCGCGATGTCTTTTCGCGTGTCATCTTCGGCTCCCGCACTGCGCTCATTGTCGGTCTGGGTGCCTCCATCATCGGCGCTACGCTCGGCGCCCTGATCGGTGTCGCGAGCGCCTTCTTCGGTGGCCGCATCGACCTGGTCGTGCAGCGCATCATGGATGTGCTCATCTCGTTTCCCCTGATCATCCTGGCGCTCGCCGTGGTGGCGATTCTCGGCACCGGCGTGCAGAACGTGATCCTCGCCATTGCCATCCCCATGATCCCGCGCTGTGCGCGCGTGGTGCGCTCGAGCGCGCTCGCGGTGCGCGAGATGCCGTATGTGGACGCGGCACGCGCCGCCGGCTTCACCGATGCGCGCATCGTGCTGCGCCACATGCTGCCGAACGTGACGGCGCCCTACCTCATCATGCTGACGGCTTTCCTCGGCCAGGCGATCCTGCTCGAGGCATCGCTGTCTTTCCTCGGCCTGGGCGTGCAGGAACCGGTCGCGGCCTGGGGTCTGATGCTGCGCGGCGCCGCGGTCGAGTTCGCCGAGACGGCACCGTGGATGGCGATCTTCCCGGGCCTCGCGATCAGCCTCGCGGTCTTCGGCTTCAACCTGTTCGGCGATTCGCTGCGCGACGCGCTCGATCCGCGCCTGCGCACGCAGTAGGGTCTAGATCGCGCCGGCGGCGCGCAGCTTCTCGATCTCGCTCGGAGTGCAGCCGAGCAGGCCTTGCAGGACTTCCTCGGTGTGCTGGCCCAGCAGCGGCGGCGGCACGGTATGCTCCACCGGCGTGGCGGAAAAGCGCATCGGGCTTCGCACCAGCGACACGCGGCCGCCGAGCGGGTGCGGCAGCTCGAACTTCAGGCCGCGGGCGACGGCCTGCGGCTCCCGGAACACCTCTTCCAGCGTGTTGATCGGCCCGTTGGGCACGCCGGCGGCTTCGAGCGCATCCACCCATGCGCGCGTCGTACGCTGCTCGAGGAGCGGGCCGATGATCGCGTCGAGCGCGCCGCGGTTCTCCACGCGCTTGCCGTTGGTGGCGAAGCGCGGGTCCTGCACCAGTTCCTTGCAGCCGGCGACCGCGCAGAACTTGCCGAACAGGTTGTCGTTGCCGCAAGCGAGGATCACCGCGCCGTCGGCGGTGCGGTAGGCCCCGTAGGGCACGATATTGGGATGGGCGTTGCCCAGCCGCTTTGGCGAGACCCCCGTGGCGAGATAGTTGGCAGCCTGGTTCGCCAGCACCGCGACCTGCGTGTCGAAGAGCGCCAGGTCGAGGTGCTGGCCCTTGCCGCCTTGCCCCCGGTGCACCAGCGCCGCGCAGATCGCGATCGTGGCGTACATCCCGGTCATGATGTCGGCGATCGGCATGCCCGCCTTCTGCGGGCCGCCGCCGGGCAGGTCGTCGCGCTCGCCGGTGATGCTCATCATGCCGCCCATGCCCTGGATCATGAAGTCGTATCCCGGGCGGTCGCGGTAGGGCCCGGAATGGCCGAAGCCGGTCACCGAGCAGTAGATGAGCCCCGGGTTCAGCGCCGAGAGGTCCTCGTAGCCCAGGCCATAGCGGGCGAGGTCGGCGAACTTGTAGTTTTCCAGCAGCACGTCGCTCCGGGCGGCGAGGCTGCGCACGAGGCGCTGGCCTTCGGGCCGGGAAAGGTCCACGGTGACGGATTTCTTGCCGCGGTTTGCGCAGGCGAAGTACGCCGATTCGCCGGTCTCCTTGCCGGCGGCATCCTTCAGCCACGGCGGCCCGAAGGCGCGCGAATCGTCGCCCTTGCCCGGGCGCTCGACCTTGATGACTTCCGCGCCGAGGTCGGCGAGGTTCTGTCCCGTCCAGGGACCGGCGAGCACGCGGGTCAGGTCGAGGACGCGGATCTGCGCGAGCGGGCCGGATTTCATCGCAGCAGATGATAGACCAGCTCGGCGAAGCCGGCGCCCGCCTCGGCCTGCGTGACGAACTTCGGCGCCGCGGCGAGCCGCGCCGCGAAACGGCGCACGTTGGCCACCCCCACCGAGTTCTCGAAGAAGCCGAACATCGGCGCATCGTTGGGCGAGTCGCCGACGAAAACCACCTCGCGGTTCGCCGCGTCCAGATCCTGCCCGAAGCGCTCGGCGAAGAGCTGGCGCGTCATCGCCAGCTTGTCGTAGGCGCCGAACCAGCCGTTGACGTGGATCGAGCTGACGCGCGCGGTGAGCCCGGCCTCGCGCATGAGCGCCGCGATGCGCTCGGCGGCCTCGAGGGGCAGCGGCGGCACGTCCTCGCAATAGTCGATGGCGAGATCGGTCTCGCGATAGGGCTGGTCGGAGGCGATGGCGCAGCCCGGCATAGCGGCAAAGATTGCCTTCGCGATCGCATCGAGGCGCTCGCGCTTCGCCGCCCGCGCAGCGGCGTCCTCCTGGAAGCGCTTCTCCAGCCTGCCTTGGGCAAAGGTGAAATAGAAGGCCCCGTTCTCGCCCACGACCGCGTCGACCGGCCACATGCGCGCAATGTGGTCGCACCAGCCGGCCGGGCGGCCGGTCACCGCGACCACCCGTTTGCCCGCGTGCTTCAGGCGCTCGAGCGCGCCGTAGGCCGCAGCGGTGAGCCTGCCCCCGGTGGTGAGCGTGTCGTCGATGTCGAAGAGCAGCGCGGCGACGCGACGCGCATCGAGCCCGGCAAGCGGCTTCATCGGCCCATCACCTGCGCCACGCGGCCGCGCTCAGCCTCGCTCATCTGCAGGCCGCACTTGGTTCGGCGCCAGAGCACATCCTCGGCGCTGCGCGCCCACTCGCGCTCGGCGAAGTAGCGCACTTCGCGCTCGGTGAGGCCGGCGCCATAGTGCTCGCCGAGGTTGCCGTCGCCCACGACCTCCCCGGCGAGCGCGCCGTGGCGGCGGAAGATTGCCCGCAGCCAGGGCCGCGGCAGCCCGGGGTGGCGCTCGAAGAACGCGGCTTGCGCGGCGGCGCGGCTCGCAAAGTCGCTGCCGGGAAGCGGCGAGCGGTCGGTCCAGGCGCCGCTCATGCCGGGGAAGTGCGGGGCGAGCTTCTCCAGCGCCTGCTCGGCGAGCCGGCGGTAGGTGGTGATCTTGCCGCCGAACACGGATAGCACCGGCGCGGTGCCCGGCTCGCCGTCCAGGCGCAGCGTGTAGTCGCGCGTGATCGCGGAGGGGTCGGCCGAACCGTCGTCGTAGAGGGGCCGCACCCCCGCGTAGCGCCA
>MERP01000088.1 GCA_001772055.1 Betaproteobacteria bacterium RIFCSPLOWO2_12_FULL_68_19 | reverse complement strand
TGGAACTTCGCCACCAGCTCGGTCTCGCCGCCGCGCTCCTCGAACGCCGCCACCGGGGCGAGGAAGTCGCGCACCTGCGCGAGCCCCTGCGAGCCGATGGGTCCCAGTTCCGGGAGGCGGAAGACCGGGCCGTAGTTCTCGCACAGGTAGCCGCGTACCGGGCCGCTGATTTCCACCTTGAACTTGATGCCGCGGGGGACGACGGCGATCTCCCCGGGTTTCGCTTCAAGAACACCCAGTTCGGAAAATATTCTTATGAGACCTGTTTGCGGCACGATCATCAGCTCGCCGTCGGCGTTGGCGAAGCAGCGCCGCCGCATGGAGCGGTTGGCGCGGTAGATGTGCACCGCGATGCCGGTCTGCGCCGCCGGCGAGCCCGAGCCCGCGAGGGTGGCGAGGCCCTCGACGAAGTCGGTCGGCTTGGAGGGGATCGGGAAAGGGTCCCAGCGCAGCCGGTTGGGCGTCGCCTCGACCTCGTCGAACGGCCCCGAGCGCAGCAGCCCGTCCTTGATGCGGCGGTAGGGCTTGTGCATCGCCGAGGGCCGCTTGCGGTAGAGCCAGACGCTGCGGTTCTCAGCGCGCGGCGCGGTGAACGCGCTGCCCGAGATCACCTCGGCGACGAGGCCCTTGGGCGGGCGCTGGGGCGAGTTGCGCCCGATGGGCAGCGCGCCTTTCTCCGCTTCGCTGGAGAAGGTGTTGCCGAAGCCGGATTGGTAGCTGGGCTGCTTTTTCATGAGGCGACAGACGCCATTTTTACCGCAAAAGCGGTGGCGAGCGGCGGGCGCGGCACCTTGAAATTCCCGCTTTCATGACGGGATTTTCAAGTGGAGGTCATCGGAAAGGAGGTTTCGAGCGTTCGTTACGGAAACGACCGCAGGTGCTGCCATCGCCGGGCGGTTATTCCTTTGACGGAATATGCCATAGAGGCTATACTGCATGCCCGGCTGGGAAGTCGAGTACACGGACGAGTTCGGTGAGTGGTGGGATGGGCTCGCAGAAGCCGAGCAGGAGTCGATCGATGCATCGGTGCGGCTACTGGAAGCGCGCGGCCCGCAGCTCGGTTACCCCCACACTTCCGGGATCGCGCTCTCGAGGTACACGCACATGCGCGAGCTTCGCATGCAGCACAAAGGGCGCCCGTACCGGGTGCTTTACGCTTTCGATCCCCGGCGAATTGCGATCTTGCTGCTCGGCGGCGACAAGACCGGCAACGACCGCTGGTACGAGGAATACGTTCCGCGCGCCGACAGGCTCTATGACCAGCACCTTGCAGAACTGCGAAACGAAGGATTGATCGACGATGGCTAGGAAATACAGCGAACTGCGGGCAAGAATGTCGCCCGAGGCCCGCGCGCGCGCCGCGACCCGGGCCAAAGCGATGCTGAAGGAAATGCCCCTTCACGAGTTGCGCCGCGCCCGCGGGCTGTCGCAGGAAACGCTGGCTGCGACGCTGAAGGTGCGCCAGGCGAGCATCTCCAAGCTCGAGCGCCGTGCCGACATGTACATCAGCACCCTGCGCTCGCACATCGAAGCGATGGGCGGCGAGCTGGAAATCATCGCGCGCTTTCCGGACGGGGAAGTGAGAATCTCCAACTTCGTGGACGTCGCTCCGCCCGGCAAGGCCGCGTAGTAAATGGGCACAGACCAGCACGGACCCCATTTACATCTTAAACGCGGCGGGGAGCCACAGCGCGAGCGCGGGGAAGGCGATGAGCAGGGCGACCAGCACGAAGTCGGCGGCGAGGAAGGGCAGGGTGCCGAGGTAGATCTTGCCGGCCGGGATGTCCGGGTTCTGCGACTGGATGACGAACACGGTGAGGCCGACCGGCGGGCTGATGAGGCCGATGGTCGCCATCACGGTGACGAAGATGCCGAACCACACGCCGTCGTAGCCGATCGACTGCATGAGCGGCAGGATCACCGGCACGGTGACGAGGATGGTGCTCACCTCCTCGAGGAAGGTGCCGAGCAGGAAGTAGAGCAGGATCACCGCGAGCACGATCGCCGCGGGGGAGAGCTGCACCTCGCGCACCCAGGCCACCAGCTCGTCGGGCACGCGCGCGAGCACGACGAAGCGCGAGAAGATGAACGCGCCGGCGATGATGAAGAACAGCATCGCGCTCGAGTACACCGTGTCGAGGAAGGCGTCGGCGAGGCCGCGCAGGCCGAGCTTGCGCGTGGCGAAGCCCATGACGATGGCGACGAAGGCCGCGACCGCGGCGGCCTCGGTGGGCGAGAACCAGCCGAGGTACACCCCCACCACCGCGAGGAAGAAAAGGAGCGCGAGCTTCCACATGTCGCGCGCCGCGCGGATGCGGTTGCGCAGGCTCATCGGCGCGACGTAGGGCGTCCACTGCGGCGCGAGGCGCGCGAGCGCGAGCACCACCAGCACGTAGAGCGTCGCGAGCAGCAGCCCGGGCAGGAGCGCCGCGGCGAAGAGCTTGACCAGCGACTCCTCGGCCACGAGCGAGTAGATGGCGAGGATCACCGAGGGCGGGATGAGGATGCCCAGGCACCCGGCGGCGGCCACCGAGCCGGCGGCGAGCCCCTCGTCGTAGCCGTGGCGGCGCATCTCGGGGATCGCCACGCGCGAGAAGGTGGCGGCGGTGGCGATCGAGGAGCCGCAGATCGAGCCGAAGGCGGCGCAGGCGCCGATGGTGGCGTTGGCGAGCGCGCCGCGGAACCCGGAGAAGATGCCGTTCGCCGCGTCGAAGAGCTCGCGCGACATGCCGGCGCGCGCCGCCACCGCGCCCATCAGGATGAAAAGCGGCACCACCGAGAGCGAGTAGGCGCTCGCGAGCTCGAAGGGCACCGAGCCGAGCGTGCTGAAGGCGGTCGACCAGCCGTCGATCGCGGCGTAGCCGAGCAGCCCCACCAGCGCGAGCGCCATGCCGATCGGCACGCGCACGAAGAGCACGGCGAGGAGCCCCAGGACGCCGAGCAGGCCGATCGCGAGATTGCTCAACGTCCCTTTGCGAGGCGAAGGATCAGGGCCAGCGTGGCGGCGGCCGAGGCCACCACGCCGAAGAGCACCGGCACCCAGTAGTAGATGCGCGGAATGGAGAGGTCGGAGGTGACGTCGCCGAACTCCCGGGTGGTCTGCGCGAGCGACACCATCTGCCAGGCCATCAGCGCGAGCAGCGCGGCCGAGACCACCGCGCTCGCGAGGTCGAGCAGCCGCACCAGCGGGCGCTTCGCGAAATGGTCGACGACGTCGACCACCAGGTGCTCGTCCCTCAGGAACACCGCCGGCAGCGCGAGGAAGATGGTGCAGGCGAGCCCGAGCTCGACCAGCTCGAGCGTGCCCTGGATCGGCGCACGGAAGAACATGCGCAGCACCACGTCCGTGACCGTGAGCAGCATCATCGCCGCGAGCGCGACCGCGGCGAGGCCGCCGAAGATCAGGGCTGCTACACGCAAATGGGGCAAATGGGGACAGACCCCATTTTTCTCATCTGCGATTGCGAAAAATAGGGGTCAGTCCCCTACCAAAAACTTCTGGAGCTCTTCGCGTGCTTCGCCGACAGGCCCTTCATCGACTTGTACACCGCGCGCGCCGGGAGCTTCTTGCCCTCGAGCTCCTTCAGCTTCGCGTCGACCACCTGCTGGCCGACCTTGCGGAAGCGCGCATCCTCGGCGGCCGAGAGCTTGATCGCCTCGGCGCCGCCCTCGATGAGCAGCTTCTTGCCGATCGCGTCGAGCGCGTCCCAGCCCTCGCCGACTTCCTTCTCCACGCCGGCGGTGGACTGGTCGACGAGCTTGCGCAGGTCGGCGGGCAGCTTCTTGTAGAAATCGGGGTTCATGCCGACGCCGAAAGAGGAGACGTAGGAGTACATCTCGGTCGAGTACTTGAGCGTGCCGCCCATCTTGAAGGCGATGCCGGCGCCGCCGTAGTCGATGAAGGTGCCGTCGAGGGTGCCCTTCTGCAGCCGCTCGAGCTGCTCCCCGGGCTGCACGCCCACCGGCGTGCCGCCGAGCGCGGCGACGAAGTCGCGGATGGTCGGCGCGGCGAAGCGGATGCGCAGGCCCTTCAGGTCGTCGGCGCCGCGGATCGGCACCTTGGTGGTGTGGATGTTGCCGGGCTGGTGCGTGAGCAGCAGCAGCACCTTGATGCCGCGGTGCTCGCGGTCGAGGTACTTGGAGCGAAGCTGGCGGTCGTTCAGCACCTTGGTGCCGATCTCGGCGCTGCCCGCCATGTAGGGCAGCGAGATGAGCTCCGTGAGCGGGAAGCGCCCCGGGGTGCCGCCGTGCAGGAACCACGACACCTCGGCGCGGCCGGTGCGCGCGAGGTCGTAGTGCGCCGGCGGCGGCGCCATCTGCGCGCCGGGGAAGTGCTTGAAGACGAGGCGCCCGTTCGAGGCCTTCTCCAGCCGCTCGCCCCAGGTGACGAGCCACTTGCTCATGAAGTGCTGCGCCCCGACGAACGCCGCGACCTTGACCTCGAACTTGTCCTGCGCCTGCGCCGGCAGGGCGACTGCGGCAAGCGCCGCGGCTGCGATGATGGCTTTCATGTCCCCTCCTCTGGGGAAATTCTAAACTAGTAGCCGTGCGGGTTCTGCGACTGCCAGCGCCAGACGTCGCGGCACATGGCGTCGATGTCGAGCGCGGCTTTCCAGCCGAGCCTGGCGGCGGCGAGCGAGGGGTCGGCGTAGCTCGCCGCCACGTCGCCCGCCCGGCGCGCGGCGAATTCGAGCGGCACTTTCCTGCCCGAGGCGCGCTCGAAGGCCTTGACCACCTCGAGCACCGAGTAGCCGCGGCCGGCGCCGAGGTTGCAGGTAATGGAATGCTTCTTCCTGGACAGGTAATCGAGGGCGGCCACGTGGCCGCGCGCGAGGTCCATGACGTGGATGTAGTCGCGCACGCCGGTGCCGTCGGAGGTCGCGTAGTCGTTTCCGAATACCTTCAAGGCGGGAAGCTTTCCCACCGCGACCTGCGCGACGAACGGCAGCAGGTTGTTGGGAATGCCGCGCGGGTCCTCGCCGATGCGCCCCGAGGGATGCGCGCCGATCGGGTTGAAGTAGCGCAGCGCCGCGTAGCGGAACGCGGGATCGGAGGCGGCGTGGTCGGCGAGCAGGTGCTCGATCATGAGCTTCGACTTGCCGTAAGGGTTGGTGGGGCGAAGCGCGTGGTCCTCGGGGATCGGCAGGCGCTCGGGGTCGCCGTACACCGTCGCCGAGGAGCTGAACACCAGCGAGCGCACGCCGTGCGCCGCCATCGCCTGCAGCAGCGCGATCGTGCCGCCGACGTTGTTCTCGTAGTAGAGCAGCGGCTTCTCGACCGACTCGCCGACCGCCTTGAGCCCGGCGAAATGCACCACCGCGTCGACGCGCGCCTCGGCGAGCAGCGCCTCGAGCGCCTCGCGGTTGCGCAGGTCCAGGGGCTCGAAGCGGATCTCGGCGCCGGTCAGGGCGCACAGGCGCTCGAGCACCTCGGGCTTCGAGTTCGACAGGTTGTCGACGACGACCAGGCGGTAGCCCGCCTCGGCGAGCAGGGTGCAGGTGTGCTAGCCGATGTAGCCCAGCCCGCCGGTGACGAGGACCGCCGCCGTTGCGCTCTTGCCCGCGGTCACCGCACTTCCGCGTGCGCTTCGTTCTTCTCGGAGAGCCCCTGGATGAGCTCGTCGATCGCCACGCGGCGCAGCTGCTCGGCGAACTCGGCGCGATACACCATCAGCAGGCTGATGCCCTCGACCGCGACGTCGAAGATCTTCCAGCCCTCGGGCGTCTTGTGCATCGCGTAGTCGACCATCAGCGGCGGCCCGCCGGGGCGCACGTAGCGGTTGCGCACCGTCACTTCGGTGTCCTGCGGGTGCATGCGCACCGGCAGCACTTCCATCGCCTGGCCGCGGTAGCCGTGGAAGGCGTTGGCGTAGGTGCGGATGAGCAGCCGCCGGAACTCGGCGGCGAGGCGCTCGCGCTGCGCGGGGCTCGCGCGCGACCAGGCGCGGCCCATGACGAAGCGCGTCGCTTCCATGAAGTCGACATGCGGCAGGATCTTCGCCTCGGCGAGCCGGATCGCTTTCTGCCGGTCGCCCGCCTGCAGCGCCTTGTCGGCGCGCAGCTCTTGCAGCACCTCGGCGGTGATCCTCCTCACCAGCGCCTCGGGCTCGGGCTGCTGCGCCGCCCCGGCCGCCGTTATCCAGAAAGAAAGAAAAAGGACGAGCCCTCTCATGCCTGGGCCGTCTCTTTCCTGAGCGGCATGCGCTCCAGCCACTTCTCGACTTCCTTGCGGTCGGAGAACAGCGTCTCGAGCTCGGCGCGCGCCTCCTCCTCGGTCTGCAGCACCGAGGCGACCACGCCGCGGTTCGCGCCGCTGCGGTCGGTGGCGAACTCCAGTCGGATGCCGAACGGATCGTAGAGGTAGGCCGACCAGAAGCGCCCGCCGAGCGGCACCGGCCCGATCACCTCGACCCCGCAGCCCTTGACCCGCTCGATCAGCGCGTCGAACTTCGCCGGCGGCACGTGGAAGGCGACGTGCTGCATGCCGCCGACGTGGTCGCGGTTCTGGCGCGGCAGGCCCTGCGGGTACTCGAACACCGCGAACAGCGAGTCGTTCCCCATATCGAAGAAGTAGTGGCGCAGGTTCTCGTAGGGCGGCTGGCCGCGGTCGCGCTCGTAGGGCACGCGGCGCACGTGCACGAGCTGGAATCCCATCACGCGGGTGTAGAAGTCCATCGCGGTGGGCATGTCGTCCGCGACGATCGCAAGGTGGTCAATGCCTCTGGTGCTCATGGGATTTCTCCACTCTGGCAAGAAAGGATGTCATTTCACGCAGGAAACCTTGCGGGTTCTCCACGGCGACGTTGTGGCCGGCGTCGACCTCGGCTACTTCCAGGCGCGGGTTGGCGGCCTTCATCTTCGCCACGGTCTGCGGCGCGTACAGGTCGGAGCGCGTGCCGCGCATGGACAGGATCGGGCAGCGCACCTCGCCGATGAGCGCCCACATGTCAACGCCCAGATTGGGTCTTTGAGCGCTTTTGAAGATTTCCTGGAAATACGGGTCGCGCTTTAACACCAATCCGCCCTCGACCGGCTTGAGATAAGCCTCGAAGCGCGCGCGGTCGTTGCTGTTGAAGTACCGCATCGCTTCTTCGACGTCCTTGAATTTTTCAGGAACGTTCGCCACGGTCGTAGCGGTGCGCTTGGAGCCCGCGGGCGCGTTCTCGGGCGAGTAGTCGATGAGCGCGAGCGCGGCGATGCGCGCCGGGTGCTTCGCCGCGACATAGGTGGTGCTGCGCCCGCCCATCGAATGACCGACCAGAGCCGCGCGCTTCCAGCCGGCGTGGTCCATGACATTGACGATGTCCTGCGCCATGCTCGGCACCGAGTAGTCGCGCCCCGGGCTCCGGTCCGAATCGCCGAAGCCGCGCATGTCCATGAGGATTACCTCGCGCTCGGCACCGAGCGCCTCCCCGACCCCGAGCCAGTCGTAGGAGAAGTACGACAGGCCGTGCACCACGAAGATCGGGGTCAGACCCCGATCTTTCCCCAGTTTTCTGAAGAAGATCGAAGGAGAGCCGGGGGTACGGCCGCTCTGGTGGGCGATGGTCATGAGGCAAGCGTACTACGAAGCCGGGCGTAAATCGGCGTGAAATCGGGCGCCGTCTCGCGCATGAGCTGCTCGAAGGAGTCGATGACGAAGTAGGTGTCCTGGTAACGGTCGATCTGGTAGGAGGTGAGCATGATGCGCTCGAGGTCGAAGGGCAGGCGCCGCGGCCGCGGGTCCTCGACGCAGTAAGCGAGCTCCCCGCCCGAGGAGAGCAGGCCCGCCCCATAGGCCCTTACAGAGGAATCAACCTTGATCAATCCAAACTCAATGGTGTACCAGTAGAGGCGCGCGAGCATCTTCACTGCGTCCAGGCGCATCGCCTTCAGCCCGCCCTTGCCGTACTCGTAGAGATGGTCTGCGTAGGTGCGGTCGAAAAGCAGCGGCACATGGCCGAAGAAGTCGTGGAACACGTCGGGCTCGACGATGTAGTCGAGCTCCTCGGGCTTCCTCAGCCACACCGTGACCGGGAAGCGGCGGTTGGCGAGGTGGGTGAAGAACGCTTCGTCGGGGATGAGGCCCGGGACCGCTACGATTTCCCATCCAGAAGCAGAACGGAGTTTTCTGGAAACAGAATCGAACTTCGGTATCTCCCGCGCGGCATCCAGGCCCGCGATCGCGTCGATCCACTCCGGGCAGGCGTAGCGCGGCACGAGCTTCGACTGGCGCTCGAACAGCCGCCGGTACAGCGCGTGCTCCTGCGCGCTGTACGCGCCCCAGTCCTGCTCGACCGCGAAGTCGGGCCCGGCGCGCGAGTAGTCGCCACGTAAAATGGGGACAGACCCCATTTTTCTCATTTAGGTAGTCGCGCTCGCGGGCTTCAGCACCCCGCGGCGCACCTGGTCGAGCTCCATCGACTCGAAGAGCGCCTTGAAGTTGCCTTCGCCGAAGCCTTCGTCGCCCTTCCTCTGGATGATCTCGAAGAAGATCGGGCCGATCGCGGGCTTGGTGAAGATCTGCAGCAGCAGGCCCTTCTGCGGCGCACCGTCGAGGAGGATGCGGCGCTTCTTCAGCTCCTCTACCGGCTCGCCGTGGCCGGGGAGCCGCGTGCCCAGCATCTCGTAGTAGGTGTCGGGCGTGTCGAGGAGTTCGACGCCGTCCGCGCGCAGCCGGTCGACGGTGCAGTAGATGTCCGCGGCGTGCAGCGCGATGTGCTGAATGCCTTCGCCGTGGTACTGCTCGAGGTACTCCTGGATCTGCGAGCGGTCGTCCGAGGATTCGTTGATCGGGATGCGGATGCGGCCGCAGGGACTGGTCATGGCCTTCGACTTCAGGCCGGTGAGCTTGCCCTCGATGTCGAAGTAGCGGATCTCGCGGAAGTTGAACAGGCGCTCGTAGAACTCGGCCCATTCCTGCATGCGGCCGCGGTGCACGTTGTGCGTGAGGTGATCGACGTGCGTGAGCCCCGCGCCCGCCGCCGCCGCCGCCTCGCCGCGCCAGAAGGCCTCGAAGCCGGCGAGCGGCTTGAAATCCACGTCGTAGATGGTGTTGCCGTAGTCGTTCTCCGGATAGCGGTCGACGAGATAGATGAGCGAATCGCCGATGCCCTTAATCGCTGGGATGCTGAGCTCGCCAGGCCCGGGGTGCGTCTCGACGCCCCACGCGCCGCGCTCGAGCAGCCGCTCGTATGCCGCGCGCGCGTCGCGCACGCGAAACGCGATGGCGCACACGCTCGGCCCGTGGCGCCGCGCGAAGTTCTGCGCGAACGAGCGCGGCTCGGCATTGACGATGAAGTTGACGCCGCCCTGCTTGTAGAGCAGCACTTCCTTGTGCCGGTGGCGCGCGACGCGCTGGAACCCCATGCGCTCGAACAGCGCCCCGAGCGCCTTCGGATCGGGAGCGGCGTACTCCACGAACTCGAAGCCGTCGGTCTGGATCGGGTTGTCCCAAAGGTCGGCCATGGCGCCTCCGTGCGCGTCCTGGAGATTCTAGACCCGCGAACCGCGCGCAAGTTTTAAATGGGGACAGACCCTATTTTTCTCATTCGGCGTCCACGCGGCCTACGGGGAGAACCGACGACGTAACCGCCGCTGGTCGCCTTCCTTATGTCATCGACGAGCGTCGGGTCGAGCTCCATGTCGAAAAGGCTGCCGTAGTCCGACATGCCCGGGTACGCTGGATGAGGTGAAACAAGTCCATCGCTCGCCCGTTCGGTATTCGCCCGGTAGCTCGACCAGGGGTAGTCGCGCGCATGCGCCACCATTCCCGCCCGAACCGGATTGAGCTCAATGTAGCGATAGCAGGCGAGGGCATACGCATCGGAGGCGACCGGGCAGGAACGAAAGCGCCCTTCCCACAGGCTCCCGCACCGACCGCGCGCCTTGTTGACGTGCTGCGTATAGCACTGGCCAAGGAACTTCATCAGCAGAGCGCAGCTGTTTTCCTCGTGGGGTGTGAGAAACAGGTGGACGTGGTTGGTCATGAGGCAATAGGCGTGCACCGAGCAGGCGTACTGGCGCGCAAAGAACGTCAGGTAGTCGAGATAGGTCGAGTAGTCCCTTTCCTGGAAGAAGCACTGTCCCCGGTTATGGCCGCGCTGCCTGACATGCAGGGCCAGATCCGGCACGACGACGCGGGCGGTACGGGGCATAAGCCCCCAACGATGCGGCGCGCGGACGGTTGACTACCCAAATGAGAAAAATAGGGTCTGTCCCCGTTTATCATTGCGGCGCATGCAGCGTATCCCGCCGGCGGAGTTCGAGCCCGCCCTGAAGCAGCGGCTCGAGGAGCTGTGGGGCAAGCCGCCGGCCCTGTACCGCGCGCTCGGCAACCACCCTGAGCTGCTCGCCGCCTGGGCGGAGTTCTCGAAGGTGCTGCGCCACGACAGCCGCACGCCGCGCGCGCTGCGCGAGCTGGTGATCCT
>MERP01000087.1 GCA_001772055.1 Betaproteobacteria bacterium RIFCSPLOWO2_12_FULL_68_19 | reverse complement strand
GTCGGCGAGGACGTCGAGAACATCATCCAGAAGCTGCTGCAGAACTGCGACTACGACGTCGACAAGGCGAAGCGCGGCATCGTCTACATCGACGAAATCGACAAGATTTCCCGCAAGTCTGACAACCCTTCGATCACCCGGGATGTTTCCGGCGAGGGCGTGCAGCAGGCGCTGCTCAAGCTGGTGGAAGGCACGGTCGCTTCGGTGCCGCCGCAGGGCGGCCGCAAGCATCCGAACCAGGACTTCGTCCAGGTCGACACGACCAACATCCTGTTCGTCTGCGGCGGGGCGTTCGACGGCCTGGAGAAGATCGTGCGCAACCGCACCGAGAAGACCGGCATCGGCTTCGGCGCGGAAGTGAAGAGCCCGGCCAACTCCAAGGCGACCTACGACCTGCTGAAGAGCGTGGAGCCGGAAGACCTCATCAAGTACGGGCTTATTCCGGAGTTCGTCGGCCGCCTGCCGGTGCTCGCGACGCTCGAAGAGCTCGACGAGCACGCGCTGATCCAGATCCTCACCGAGCCCAAGAACGCGCTCATCAAGCAGTACCAGCGCCTGTTCCACATGGAAGGTGTGGAGCTCGAAGTGCGCATCCCGGCGCTCGGCGCCGTGGCGAAGCGCGCGCTGGCCCGGAAGACGGGTGCCCGCGGCCTGCGCTCCATCCTCGAGCAGATCCTGCTCGACACCATGTACGAGCTGCCCACGCTGGAGAACGTCAGCAAGGTGGTGGTCGACGAGTCCATGGTCAGCGCCGACGGCAAGCCGCTGCTCATCTACTCGGACCAGCACAAAGTCGCCGGCGGTTCCGGGTAAAACCACTACAAGTCGTTACTTTTTCTGCGTTGCGGTACGCGCTTCATGCGTGTACGCTTTATGCATTGATTTTTCTGGGGGAACCCACACCTATAACGGGCGCTCCAACCCCTTGACGAGGCTACTCTAAATGTCCGAAAACCTCCCCCCCGCCGAGATCGTCCAGTACCCGCTGCTGCCGCTGCGGGACGTGGTGGTGTTCCCCCACATGGTGATTCCGCTGTTCGTCGGCCGGCCCAAGTCCATCAAGGCGATGGAAACCGCGATGGAAGCGGGGAAAAGCATCTTGCTGGTCGCGCAGAAGTCCGCCGCCAAGGACGATCCAGGCCCGCAGGACATGTACGCGATCGGCTGCGTCTCCAACATCCTGCAAATGCTGAAGCTGCCCGACGGCACCGTGAAGGTGCTGGTCGAGGGGGGCGCGCGCGCCCGCATCAGCGAAGTGGTCGACGTGCGCACGCACTGGATCGCCGAGGCGACTCAGCTCCCGCCCGACGGCACGCCCGCGCCCGAGGTGGAAGCGATGCGCCGCGCCCTGCTGTCGGCGTTCGACCAGTACGTCAAGCTCAACAAGAAGATCCCGCCCGAGATCCTGACGTCGCTTTCGGGCATCGACGAGGCCGGCCGGCTCGCCGACACGGTGGCGGCGCACCTGCCGCTCAAGCTCGAGCAGAAGCAGCAGGTGCTCGAGATGTTCGACGTCAAGACGCGCCTGGAGCACCTGCTGTCGCAGCTCGAGACCGAGATCGACATCCTCCAGGTCGAGAAGCGCATCCGCGGCCGCGTCAAGCGCCAGATGGAAAAGAGCCAGCGCGAGTACTACCTCAACGAGCAGGTGAAGGCGATCCAGAAGGAGCTCGGCGAGGGCGAGGAGGGCGCGGACCTCGAGGAGATGGAGAAGAAGATCCGCCGCGCGCACATGCCCAAGGAAGCGCGCAAGAAGGCGGAAGCCGAGCTGAAGAAGCTCAAGCTCATGTCGCCGATGTCGGCCGAGGCGACGGTGGTGCGCAACTACATCGACACCATCGTCAACCTGCCGTGGAAGAAGAAGTCGAAGATCTCCCGCGATATCAAGGCCGCGCAGGAAATCCTGGACAAGGACCACTACGGGCTCGAGAAGGTGAAGGAGCGCATCGTCGAGTACCTCGCGGTGCAGACGCGCGTCGACAAGATGAAGGCGCCGATCCTGTGCCTGGTAGGCGCCCCGGGCGTGGGCAAGACCTCGCTCGGCCAGTCGATCGCGCGCGCGACCAACCGCAAGTTCGTGCGCATGTCGCTCGGCGGCGTGCGCGACGAGGCCGAGATCCGCGGCCACCGGCGCACCTACATCGGCTCGATGCCGGGCAAGATCCTGCAGAACATGAGCAAGGTGCAGGTGAAGAACCCGCTGTTCCTGCTCGACGAGGTCGACAAGATGGGCTCCGACTGGCGCGGCGACCCCTCCAGCGCCTTGCTCGAAGTACTAGACCCCGAGCAGAACAACACCTTCGTCGACCACTACATCGAGGTGGAGTACGACCTCTCCGAGGTGATGTTCGTCGCCACGGCGAACACGCTCAACATCCCGCCGCCGCTTCTCGACCGCATGGAAGTCATCCGTCTTTCCGGCTACACGGAAGACGAGAAGATGAACATCGCCGTGCGCTACCTGCTGCCGAAGCAGCTCAAGGCCACGGGGCTCAAGGAGGGCGAGCTGTCGGTATCCGAAGCGGCCATCCGCGACATCGTGCGCTACTACACGCGCGAAGCGGGCGTGCGCGCGCTGGAGCGGGAGCTCTCCAAGATTTGCCGCAAGGCGGTGAAGCAGCTGCTTACCGAAAAGCAGGCCGGCGACGCCAAGCCACACCGCATCACCGTCACGCCGAAGAATCTGGACAAGTCCCTCGGGGTGCGCCGTTACACCTTCGGCATGGCGGAGAAGGAAAACCAGGTCGGCCAGGTCACCGGTCTCGCCTGGACCGAGGTGGGCGGGGAGCTGCTCACCATCGAGGCCGTCACCATGCCGGGGAAGGGCAAGACCATCACCACCGGCAAGCTGGGCGACGTGATGCAGGAGTCGATCCAGGCGGCGCTGTCGGTCGTGCGCGCCCGCTCACGCAAGCTGGGCGTGAAGGAGGACTTCTACCAGAAGAACGACATTCACATTCACCTGCCCGAAGGCGCGACGCCCAAGGACGGCCCGAGCGCCGGCATCGGCATCGCGACCGCCATGGTCTCGATGCTCTCCGGCATCCCGGTGCGCGCCGACGTCGCCATGACCGGCGAGATCACGCTGCGCGGCGAGGTGCTGCAGATCGGCGGGCTGAAGGAGAAGCTGCTGGCGGCGCACCGCGGCGGCATCAAGACCGTCCTCATCCCCGAGGAGAACGTGAAGGACCTGGTCGAGATCCCCGACAACGTCAAGAACAAGCTCGAGATCGTGCCGGTGAAGTGGATCGACAAGGTGCTCGAGATTGCGCTCGAGCGGCAGCCCGCTCCGCTGCCCGAGGCCGACGAGCCGGCGCCGATCCCGCCGAAGCCCGATGACCAGACCGGCGCCGTAACGACGCACTAGCCACCGCCTTGAACAAAGCCGATTTGATCGAGCAGATCGCGCAGGCGGCCGAGATTTCCAAGTCGGCCGCCGAGCGCGCGGTCGACGCGCTCGTCGCGTCCGTCAAGACGAGCCTGCGCAAGGACGAGGTCGTTACGCTGGTCGGCTTCGGCACCTTCTACGCCGGCAAGCGCCAGGCGCGCACCGGCCGCAACCCGCGCACCGGCGAGGCGCTCGAGATCAAAGCCGCGCGCCTGCCGAAGTTCCGCGCTGGAAAGGCACTGAAGGACGCGATAAACTAGCGCCCCTTGATTTTCAGGGGTGCTTAGCTCAGCTGGTAGAGCGTCGCTCTTACACGGCGAATGTCGGCGGTTCGATCCCGTCAGCACCCACCAGCACCGCAGCACTGCAGCAGAAGGAGCGGTAGTTCAGTTGGTTAGAATACCGGCCTGTCACGCCGGGGGTCGCGGGTTCGAGTCCCGTCCGCTCCGCCAACAATCTCAATCACTTAGCTGCTTTCAGTGGCGGGCTTGCTCAGCGCACTGTGCGGAAAATGTGCTGATCCATGCCGGAGGTCGAGAACTCCAAGCTAGCTGTTACCCTCGACGTTCAATCACTTAGTACTCGCAAGCCCTTCGTTCCGTTGCTGCACACTGTGTTGAAGGTGTGCGTAACAACGCCGGAAGTCGGTCGTTGTCTGGGCCAACGACTTCAATCGTTTAGCACTTCTCTTCATTCTGCGGCGGTGAACGCCTCTGCATCGACCTCCGGCTAATTACGCCGGAGGTCGGCCAGCTCTCTCCACGTTTGGAGCGTAACCCTTAATCCTGATTGGACGACTGCCGGATCCGGATTGGACGGCTCTCAAATCCGAAACGGACGCGGGGCTATGCGTGCTTTCCTAATAGCGCTTGACAGAGTCCTATGTTTAGGAATATGATGAACATCATATGGCGATGGTCGAGGCCCGTTCCAAGAAGGAGGAAACCCGCGAGCGGATTCTGCGCGCGGCGGCGCGCGCCATCCGCAAGCACGGCTACGAAGGCGTCGGGGTCGCCGACGTGATGAAGGAGGCCGGGCTCACGCACGGCGGGTTCTATGCGCACTTCGAGTCGCGCGACGCGCTCCTGGCGGCGGCCGCCGACCAGGCAGGTGCGGAATCGATCGAGCACCTCACCCGGGCGATCGCGGCGGGGAAGCCGGGCCAAGAGCTCATGGCGCTCGTCGACACCTACCTTTCCGACCGGCACGTGGCTGCTCCTGAGCAGGGCTGCGCCATCGCGGCGGCAGGGAGCGAAGTGCCGCGCCAGCAAGCGGAAGTGCGCCGTGCGGCGAGCCGGCGCATCAAGGATCTCATCGGCCTCATCGAGCGCCAATTCCCCGAATGGGGCAGGGGCGCAGCCCACGACAAGGCGATGGGCATCGCTGCGAGCCTGGTTGGCGCAGTGGTCTTGGCGCGGGCAGTGGACGATGCGCAGCTTTCCAACCGCATCCGCAAGGCAGCACGCGAGCTGATTCGCGCGACGGCCGGCTAGTTTTTTTGACTTCGTATATGACGTTCATCATATGATGGATCCGCGCACCCGCACCCTGCTCGAAGCGCCGATCGCGTCCACGCTGCTGCGGCTCGCGCTGCCGAACATGCTGATCATGCTGGCGCAGGCGGCCGCGGGCCTCGTGGAAACCTACTTCATCGGCAAGCTCGGCACCGATGCGCTTGCCGGGGTCGCGCTGGTTTTTCCGGTCGTGATGTTGATGCAGATGATGTCCGCGGGGGCGATGGGCGGCGGCATCGCTTCGTCGATTGCGCGGGCGCTGGGCGCCGGGCGCCGCGCGGACGCGAATGCGCTGGCGTTACATGCTGTGGTCATCGCGCTCGGCTTGGGCGCGGCCTTCACCATCGGTGTGGTCGGCGGCGGGCGCTGGCTCTACCAGGCGATGGGCGGAAGTGGTCTCGCGCTCGAGGCCGCGCTCACGTACTCGAACTGGGTTTTCGCCGGCGCGGTGCTGGTGTGGCTGTTCAACTCGCTCGCTGCCGTCCTTCGCGGTACCGGCAACATGGCATTCCCCGCGGCCGTTACCTGCGTCGGCGTCGTGATCCTCGTGCCCGCGTCGCCGGCCCTCATTTTCGGCTGGGGGCCGTTCCCGGCGCTCGGGATCGCGGGCGGGGCGGTGGCCCTCCTTTCGTACTACGTCCTCGGTTGCCTCGCGTTTGTCGCCTACCTGTGGGGCGGACGGAGCGTGCTCCATCCCTCGCTGCGCGCGGTGCGCTTCCGCTGGCCGCTCTTTCGCGACATCCTGCGCGTCGGTGCGGTGGCCGCCCTTGTCACCGTGACGACGAATCTCACCATCATCATCGGCACCGCGTTCGTCGGCGAGTTCGGCCCGGCCGCTATCGCTGGCTACGGCACCGGCGCGCGGCTCGAATACCTGCTTGTACCGCTCGTCTTCGGCCTCGGTGGCCCGCTGGTCGCCATCGTCGGCACGAGCATCGGCGCAGGCGAGCGCGAGCGAGCGCTGCGCACCGCGTGGATCGGCGCTGCCATCGCCTTCATCCTCACCGAGGCGATCGGCCTTTGCGCCGCCGCCTTTCCGACGGCATGGCTCTCACTCTTCGACACTGATCCGCGGATGCTCGAGGCCGGAGCGATGTACCTGCGGACGGTGGGGCCTTTCTATGGAATGTTCGGCCTCGCGTTGGCACTTTACTTCGCGTCGCAGGGCGCAGGCCGACTGCTGTGGCCGCTCCTCGGCGCCGTGGCGCGCCTTGCGATCGCGGCGCTCGCCGGCTGGCTCGCGCTGCGCTGGACCGGTGAGCTCTCGCACGTATTCCTGGCGCAAAGCCTCGGGCTTATCGCCGCTGGCCTCATCAATTTGGCCGCCGTGGCGGGCGGCGCCTGGTTCGGTTCGCTGACGTGGCCGTGGTCCACGGCAGCGGCGCTGCAAAGGAGATCGCCAATATGAGCGGCAAATATCTCGAAGACTTCGCCGTCGGACAGATCTACGGGTCCGGGCGCATCACCGTCGAAAAAGAGCGCATCAAGGCGTTCGCGGCAGAATTCGACCCGCAGCCTTTCCACCTGGACGAAGATTCCGCGTGCCGCTCGATATTCGGCGGCTTGGCGGCGAGCGGCTGGCATACCGTCGCGCTCACGATGCGACTGCTCGTCGAGAGCGACTTCAAACCCGTCGGCGGTATCGTCGGCGCGGGGTTCGACGAGTTTCGTTGGCCGGTTCCCGTGCGACCAGGCGACGAGCTGCACGCCGAGAGCGAAGTGCTCGAGGTACGGCCGTCGAAATCACGGCCGCATCAAGGGTTGGTCAAGGTGCGAACGACGACGAAGAATCAAAAAGGCGAGGCGGTGCAGGTTTCAGTTGGCAATCTCGTCGTGCCGCGGCGCCCGACGTAGTCCCCGGAGGTTCCCATGCTGCAGCTCCGTGATGTTCTCTTCGTTGCCCTCATCGGGGTGTTGCCCTTTGTCTCGGCGGCATGCAGTGACGCCACTTCATCCTCAGCTGACCCGCGGTTGCAGCCTCCGCTGGTGCGGATCGAGACGGTCGAGAGGTCCGTCCAGTCAGAGCGTTCGTTCACCGGAATCGTCGCGGCCCACGTGCAGAGCGACCTGGGGTTCCGTGTCCCAGGGAAGGTCCTGGGACGCTTGGTTGATGCCGGGCAAACCGTCAAGCGCGGCCAAGCGCTCATGCGTATCGATCCTACGGACCTGAGGCTCGCCACGCGAGCGCACGAGGAGGCCGTTGCTGCCGCCAAGGCGCGCGCGCGCCAAGCTGCGGATGACGAGGTGCGATACCGCCGCCTCGTTTCCGCGAGCTTCGTTTCAGCAGCGGCCTACGACAAAGTGAAGGCTGCCGCCGAGGCGGCTAACGCGGAGCTGAATGCGGCCGAAGCCCGGGCTGACGTTGCGCGCAACGAGACGAGCTACGCAGTCCTACTTGCCGATGCGGACGGCGTAGTAATCGAGACGCTGGCGGAGCCGGGGCAGGTCGTTAATGCCGGCCAGGTCGTCGTGCGTGTGGCGCATGCCGGGCGCCGCGAGGCGCTCATCGAGCTCCCCGAAACCCTGCGCCCGGCGATCGGATCCGCCGGCCGGGCGACCTTGTATGGAAGCGGGCTGACGGGCCCTGCGAAACTTCGCCAGCTGTCGGACGCCGCAAACCGTCTCACTCGGACGTTCGAGGCTCGGTACGTGCTGGAGGGCGCTCTGGCAGACGCGCCGCTCGGCTCGACCATCTCGATTCAGATCCCGAACGGCCGGTCTGCGCCGGCGCTGCAGGTACCGATCGGCGCGATTTTCGATCCGGGCAAGGGTCCCGGCGTCTGGCTGGTCCAAGGCGAAACACCTCGGGTTA
>MERP01000086.1:2433-6934 GCA_001772055.1 Betaproteobacteria bacterium RIFCSPLOWO2_12_FULL_68_19 | reverse complement strand
CGGCGCGCAGCGCCGGCAGCGGCCCGGCGGCGAAGGCCGGCAGGCAGACGAGCAGCAGGAGAAGAGCTCTCATTGAAGGAGAAAGCGCTTGATGGTGGCGCATGGAAGCATCGTAGCTGCAGTTATTGCGCCGCAATAAGCCACTTGCTGCCGGTGGCATGAAACGAACTAATGCCACACATTAGCGGGGGCGGGAGTAAAGTTTGCAGCGTCATGAAACTCGAAGACGTACTGGCGGCCAAGGGCCGCCGCGTGGTGACCGTATCGGCCAAGTCGAGCATCGCCGACGCCATCCGCACCATGCACGCCGAGAAGGTCGGCGCGGTGCTGGTGCCCGACGCCGAGGGCTGTCCGGTCGGCATCTTCACCGAGCGTGACGTGGTGCGCCTGTACGCAGAGGGCGACCGCGATTTCGACTCGCTGGCGGTCGAGGCGCGAATGACCTGCAGCCTGGTCGTCGGACGGCTCTCGATGCCGCTCGACGAGGCGCTCGCGCTGATGACCGAGCGGCGCTTCCGGCACCTGCCGGTGGTCGAGGACGGCAGGCTGCTCGGGCTGGTGTCGATCGGCGACCTGGTGAAGCTCAGGCTCGAGGAGACCGCGCAGGAGGCGCAGGCTCTGCGGGCCTACATCGCTTCATAAGCCAAGGAGGAGGTGCGCCATGCCGGAAAGACCGATCCGCGAAGTCATCGGCAACCAGGAGCCCTTCACTGCAAGCGCCGACATCACCGTGGACGCGGCCGCGCGGCTGATGAAGCGCCATCGCATCGGCGCGCTGCTGGTGATCGACGGCGGTCGCCTCGCCGGCATCTTCACCGAGCGCGACGCGCTGTTCCGCGTGATGGCCGAGGGCCGCGACCCGGCGAAGACGCGCATCGCCGAGGTCATGACGGTGAATCCGCGCACCATCTCGCCCGATCGGCCCTTCGGTCACGCGCTGCACCTCATGTACGAGGGCGAGTTCCGGCACGTGCCGGTGGTGGAGGACGGCCGGGCGCTCGGCATGGTCTCGACGCGCGACGCGCTCGAGCCGGATCTGCGGCAGTTCATCGCCGACCTCGAGACCCGCACCCACATCGGCGAGATCCTCGGCTAAAAAGGGTCAGAGCAATTTTCCCGGAATAGCGGTCTGCGAGTCGTCGTTGGCGGCTGGCTTTGCTGGACGGCCGCGTTTGCGCGGCAGCGGCGAACCCAGCGGGCAGCCGGCGTTTGTGGCCGCGCGGATGTGAGCGAGAGTCGTCTCGTCCAATTCATCCAGGAATAGGTCGCGGAACGCCGCTTGCCGCTCGGCCGGAGTTGCACCCAAGCCACGAAAACGCGGCGTGCTCAGTGATCAGGTTATTACTCTTGCCCGCTGCGTAGTGCGCGTGGCTCGACCAAGGGGTCCCGGTGCGACCGTGGATCGTGTTGATGACGCGCACGTAGCGCCGGCCTATGTCCTGCAGCATCGCTGCCGCCGAACCGGGCGCGCCAGGCGTCGCAAGGAGGTGCACGTGATTGGTCATGAGGACGTACGCGTGGATCGCGCAATCGGTGCGCGCGGCCGATTTCGCCAGGCACTGTAAATAGAAACGCAGGTCGACGCTCATAGCCCCTCAACGCACGACGCCCTGAAAGGTTGCTCTGACCCCTTTTAGGTCGCGAGTTCCGGCAGGTCCTTGTAGAGCTCCAGCGCCTCGGGATTGGCGAGCGCGTCGGTGTTGGCGATCGGCATGCCGTGCACGGCGCAGCGCACCGCGAGCTCGACCACCTTGCCGTTCTTGGTGCGCGGGATGTCGGCGACCTGCACGATCCTGGCCGGAACGTGGCGCGGCGAGGCGTGGCGCCTGATCTCGGCGCGGATGCGCTCCTCGAGGTTTGCGTCAAGAACATGGTTTTCTCTGAGTTTGACGAACAGAACCACTCTCGTATCCGTGGGCTGCTCGGGCGGCCAGAGCTGGCCGATCGCGCAGGCCTCCTCGACCTCGCCGATGCGCTCGACCACGCGGTAGATCTCGGCGGTGCCGATCCTCACGCCGCCGGGATTGAGCGTCGCATCCGAGCGCCCGTAGACGATCATCGTGCCGCGCTCGGTGAGCTCGCTCCAGTCCCCGTGGCACCAGACGTTCGGGTACTTGTCGAAGTACGCGGCGTGGTAGCGCTCGTCGCCGCGGTCGTTCCAGAAGCCGAGCGGCATCGAGGGAAAGGGCTTGGTGCAGACCAGCTCGCCCTTCTTGCCGACGATGGAATTTCCATCTTCGTCGTACACCTCGACGGCCATTCCCAGCGACCGGCACTGCATCTCGCCGCGGTACACCGGCAGCACCGCGTTGGCGTCGGCGAAGGCGGCCATGATGTCGGTGCCGCCCGAGATGGACGACAGGCACACGTCTTTCTTGACGAATGAATAGACGAAATCATAGCTTTCGGGCGCGAGCGGCGACCCGGTGGAGAGCAGCATGCGCATGCCCGGCAGGTCGTAGTGATCGCGCGGGCGCACGCCGCGCTTGGCGATCGCGTCGAGGTACTTGGCTGAGGTGCCGAAGTGCGTGATGCGCTCGCGCTGCGCGTACTCGAAGAGGATGCGCCCGTCCCTGGCGAACGGCGAGCCGTCGTAGAGCATCACGCTCGCCTCGGCCATCAGCGCGCCGAAGAGCAGGTTCCACACCACCCAGTTGGTGGTGCAGAAGTAGAAGAAGCGGTCGCCCGGTCGCAGGTCGAACTGCAGCTTGTACATCTTCAGGCCCTGCAGCAGCGTGCCGCCGGCGCCGTGCACGATGCACTTGGGCTTGCCGGTGGTGCCGGAGGTGAACAGGATGTAGGCCGGGTGGTCGAAGGGCAGCTGCGCGAAGGCGATGTCGCCCGGCTGGTAGCGGCGCAGCCACTCGTCGAGGCGCACCGCCTTGGGAATGTCCGAGACGTCGACCTCGGGGTCGAGGTGCGGCACCACCACCACCTTCCTTACCGTCGGCAGGCGCTCGGCGATCTCGCGCACGCGCTCGAGCGAGTCGTGCTCCTCGCCGTTGTAGCGGTAGCCGTCGGCGCAGAACAGCACCTTGGGCTCGATCTGGCCGAAGCGCTCGATCACGCCGTCGACGCCGAAGTCCGGCGAGCACGAGGACCAGACGATGCCCTGCGAAAGCGCGGCGAGCGCGAACAGGCCCGCTTCCGGAATGTTCGGGATGAAGGCCGCGGCGCGATCGCCCGAGCGCAGGCCGAGCGCGGCGAGCGCCTGCACCGCGCGCGAGACGTCGCTGGTGAGCTCCGAATAGCTCACGCGCCGGCGAAAGCCGCTCTCGTCCCAGAACACGAAGGCGTCGCCGCGGTCGCCGCGGCGCATCAGGTTCTGCGCGATGTTGAGCCGCGCCTCGGGGAACCACTTCGCGCCCGGCATCTTGTCGCCGTCGAGCAGCACCGTCGAGCCCTTGCGCGAGGCGATCAGGCCGCAGAACTCCCACACGTCGGACCAGAAGTCCTCCGGGTGCTCGATCGACCACTGGTAGAACTCGGGGTAGCTGTTCAGGTCGAGGTGGCGCTTGCGCACCACCTGGCGCGCGAATTGCGTGAGCTGCGCCTGCTCGACGGCTTCCTCCGACGGGGTCCACAGCACTTTCATGGGCATTTCGCTAGGATTGGGCGCTGATTATAGTGAACCGTCAATTTGAGCCGCCAATTGCGCGCCGCCATCGCGAGCCAGCACCGCAGCGCCGAAGCGCAGGCGGTAGCGCGGCTGCGCGCGCTGCAGCCCTCGGCGGCGGTCTCCAGGCGCATCGACCTGCGTGCCACCCGCCTCGCCGAGCGCGCCCGCGCCGCCCCGCCCGGCGCGCTCTCGGCCGAGTCGTTCCTGCGTCATTACGGCCTTTCCACCAAGGAAGGCGTGGCGCTGATGTGCGTCGCCGAGGCCCTGCTCAGAATCCCGGATGCCGAAACCGCGGACGCCCTCCTGCGGGACAAGCTCTCCTCCGTCGCCTGGAGCAGCGCCAGCGCCACCGACTGGGCGCTGCTGCTCACCGGCACCATCACGCGCTGGCACGACGAGCCGGGCCAGCTGAAGCGCCTGATCGCACGCCTCGGCGAGCCGGTGGTGCGCGCCGCGGTGCGCCAGGCGATGCGCATCCTCGCCGAGCAGTTCGTGCTCGCCGAGACCATCGAGGATGCCGTGAAGCGCGCCGGCGAGCGTTCGCCCTATCGCTTCTCCTTCGACATGCTCGGCGAGGGGGCGCGCACCGCCGAGGACGCCGCGAACTATTTCCAAGAATATCTGAATGCGATTCGAGTCGTATCGCCTCCCCACGCGGTCTCGGTCAAGCTCTCGGCGCTCCATCCTCGTTTCGAGGAAGCGAAGCGCGCGCGGGTCTTCGCGGAGCTTCTCCCGAGGCTCAAGCAATTGAGCAGCCTCGCGTCCGAGCGCAATGTCGGCCTGACCATCGATGCCGAGGAGTCCGAGCGCCTGGAGCTCACGCTCGATCTGTATGAATCAGTAACGAAGAGCTGTCCCGCAGGGCTTGCCGTACAGGCCTAC
>MERP01000086.1:0-2408 GCA_001772055.1 Betaproteobacteria bacterium RIFCSPLOWO2_12_FULL_68_19 | reverse complement strand
CCCCTGCCGATCCGCCTCGTCAAGGGCGCCTACTGGGATGGAGAGATCAAGCGCGCGCAGCAGCTCGGCATGCCCGACTACCCGGTCTTCACGCGCAAGGCGGCGACCGATGTGTCCTACATCGCCTGCGCGACGAAGCTCCTCGAAGCACCGGAGGCCATCTACCCGGCCTTCGCCACCCACAACTGCCGCACGGTCGCGACGATTCTGGAGCTCGCCGAGTCGGATTTCGAGTTCCAGAAGCTCCATGGGATGGGGAACGCCCTGTACGACGTGCTGCTCGCCGAGCGCGACCTGCCGGTGCGCGTGTACGCCCCGGTCGGGAGCTTCAACGAGCTGCTGCCTTACCTGGTGCGCCGCCTGCTCGAGAACGGCGCCAACACCTCGTTCGTGCACCAGATCGCAGACCCGGACGTGCCGCTCGAGCAACTGGTCGCCGACCCGCTCGAGGCGCTGCCCGAGCCCTACACGCCCGACCCACGCATCCCGCTGCCGCGCCATCTCTATCCCGACCGCCTGAATTCCCTCGGCCTCGACCTTTCGCGCCGGGACGTCCTCGAATCGATTCAACGCAGGATCGCTTCCGACAAGGCCGTTCCAGTGGTGCAACAAACTTCCCGGGAAAACCTTGACACCGCGATCGGCCGCGCCGCCGCCGCCTTCGAGTCCTGGTCGCGCGTCCCCGCGGCGAAGCGCGCCGTGCACCTCGAGCGCGCCGCCGAGGCGCTCGAAGCGCGCATGCTCGAGCTCGTCTCGCTCATCGTGCGCGAAGGCAAGCGCACCTACGCCGACGCGGTGTCCGAGGTCAGGGAAGCCGCCGACTTCTGCCGCTACTACGCGCTCCAGGCGAGGAAGATCGCGCAGCCGCTCGCGCTCGCCGGCCCGGCCGGCGAGAGGAACGAGCTCTACCTGCATGGCCGGGGCGTGTTCGCCTGCATCAGCCCGTGGAACTTCCCGCTCGCCATCTTCACCGGCCAGGTCGCCGCCGCGCTCGCCGCCGGCAATAGCGTAATCGCCAAGCCGGCCGAGCAAACACCGATTCTCGGTTTAACAGCAGTAGAGGTTTTCCGTGAAAGCGGAATCCCGGAAGACGTCGTAGCCTGCGTCATCGGCGACGGCGAGGCGATCGGCGCGCCGCTCGTCGCCGACCCGAGAATCAGCGGCGTCGCCTTCACCGGCTCGGTCGAGACCGCGCAGCGCATCAACCAGGCCCTGGCGAAGCGCGCGGGTCCGATCATCCCGCTCATCGCCGAGACCGGCGGGGTGAACGCGATGATCGTCGATTCTTCCGCGCTCCCCGAGCAGGTCGTCGACGACGTGGTGGCGTCCGCGTTCCAGAGCGCCGGCCAGCGCTGCTCGGCGCAACGGATCCTGTTCGTCGACGAGGGCGCCGCGCCGCGCATCCTGCGCCTCATCGCCGGCGCGGCTGCCGAGCTGAAGGTCGGCGATCCCGCCGAGCCCGACACCGACGTCGGCCCGGTGATCGACGCAGCCGCCTACGACACCCTCGCCGCCTATGTCGCGCGACTATCCCGCCATCGAAACCCGCTCGGGCGGGCGCAAACCCCTCCCGATCGGGAGGATTTCCATTTCCTCGCCCCCGTGGCCTTCCAGCTGCCGCTGGAGGAGCTGCCGCGCACCGAGGTGTTCGGGCCCGTCCTGCACGTGTGCACCTACAAGAGGCAGGAGCTGAAGCAGATCCTCGATTGGATCCGCGGCACCGGCTACGGCCTGACGCTCGGCATCCATTCGCGCATCCAGAGCTTCGTCGACGAGATCGTGGCCGCCGCGCGCGTCGGCAACATCTACGTCAACCGCAGCATGATCGGCGCCGTGGTCGGGGTGCAGCCCTTCGGCGGCGAAGGCCTCTCGGGCACCGGCCCCAAGGCCGGCGGCCCGCATTACCTGTTGAGATTTGCGACGGAAAGAACCCTGACAGTGAACACCGCGGCGGTCGGCGGCGTCACTGAACTCCTGGCGGGAAGCGAAAGTGACAAGAAAGCCGTCCTTCCGCCGCTTTAGCCCGGTCTCGCAAGGCCAGGGAACCGGGTCCGGAGCCTCGTTCACGATGCGGCCTTCCACGGCCCGCCGCGCGGCCATTGCCCTTCGAGGGGGCGCTTGCGACGCAGATCGTCGAGCACCGGCAGGAGAAAGGCGCGCAGCATGCGGAGAAGATCCTTCCCGGGGTCCGGCCCGACAGGGAGGCGCGCGCGCCTTGCGAACGCCTGCACCTGAGGCGGGCGCGAGGGGTTCTGCCAATACGCGGGAGTGAGGCCGATTGGATCTTCCGCCGGGAGAGGCGTGCCGCGCCGAGCGAAGGTTCGGCGCACAGCTTCGGCCAAGGTCGGTCGGTCAAACTCGAAGTGGTTCGCAAGGTGATGAATATCGAAGAAGTCCTTGATGCGGCT
>MERP01000085.1 GCA_001772055.1 Betaproteobacteria bacterium RIFCSPLOWO2_12_FULL_68_19 | reverse complement strand
CGGAGTTACGGCGAGGTTACTCGGGCACCGCCAGACGAAAGGGGCGGCAACAGACAAACCGGACCTACTGCCACCGCGCCACATCTCGACTCTACCTTTTTTCTACAGACTCGTTAGACGCCGGAGCACAGCTCATGCAGATCGTGAGTCTTATATCGCTCGTGTTGGCAGCTGTGCTTGCGCTCGCCTTTGGAGCACGCTACGTGCTAACTAAGGCGTTCATGCCCTATCACGCGGCCGTTCTCGACAAGCCGTGGGCTGTGCTCGAGCCGCGCCTCCAAATCATCATTCTTGGCATGCTCAAGGTGGCAGGTGGTGGCCTCCTGGGCTACGGCTTAGCGCTGCTGTGGCTGTTGCTGCCGCTCCAGCGAGGCGAAGTCTGGGCGGCTTGGGCTGCGCTTTCTGTCTCGCTGGCAGTCGTCGGGCCAATCCTCTATGTCGTCGTGTCGCTGCGTCGTATCGAGCCGAGCGCCAAAACGCCGATCGTTCCGGCGCTCATCGTCTTAGCGTTGGTGGTGGTGGGCACGGCTGCCTCCCTCATTCGGTAACGTCGGTGCGTTTCCTCAGAATGTCGGCGTCTAACTCTAGGTCGAACGGACGGGGGAACCTCATTCGATAAAGTGGACGTACCGCACGGCCCGCCGTTCACCAAAACGTTAGGCCGGGCTACAAATGGTGGCGCGAGGCCAATTCACGGGAATGGTGGGCTTGTATCTCGTCGCAGCTGAGCTTGCTCGCCGTGGATTCATTGCATCTCCCACGTCGCGCAGTGCTCATAGAAGTGGCCCCACTCGTTAAGACAGTTCCGAGGGGTTTCCTAGGTTCAATCCCTGCGGGTTGAGGCTTATCGACGGCGGCGCGCGCGCGGCGGCACGAGCCGCAGAGTAACCAGCGTGGCCGCCGTCCAGGCGACGTAGAGCGTGGTAAAGACCCACTCCGGCGCGCGGTAGTAGAGCAACTGCTGCACCCAGCGGCCGACGAAGGATTCGGCGCGGGCGCCGCCGCGCAGCGCGTCCTCCCACTCGGTGAGCGGGCAGTTCATGCCGACGAGCGCTTCCAGCGCGACGAACGCGATCGCGCCGAGGTGCGCGTAGCGGAACCAGGGGTTGCGCACCCAGCGCCAGCCGAGCGCTGCGCCGAGCCACACCAGCACCAGCCCGCCGACGATGAACAGCACGATCGCGAAGTGAAGGACGAGGAGGGCGTCAGCCGGATTCACGCGCTCGCGCGGGGTCCGCGATCCACTCGCTCCAGGAGCCGGCGTACAGGCGCGCGCCCTTCAGGCCGGCGATCTCCATGGCGAGCAGGTTGTGGCAGGCGGCGACGCCGGAGCCGCAGGAATTCACGACCTCGCTCGCCGGCCGTCCTTCGAGGACGGCCTCGAATTCCCTGCGCAGTTGCGCGGCCGGCTTGAACACGCCTTGCGGCGTCAGGTTGTCGTTGCTGAAGCGGTTGAGCGAGCCGGGAATGCGGCCGGCGACAGGGTCGATGGGCTCGGATTCGCCGCGCCAGCGCGCCGGCGCGCGCGCATCGAGCACGGTCGCCTTGCCGAGATGCCTGGCGACATAGGAAACGTCTACCGCCAGTTCCGGCCGCAGTCTTGCCGCATAGGTCGTCGGGGCGAACTGCGGCACCTCGGCCGTTACGCTGCGGCCTTCCCTGACCCATTTCGCAACACCGCCGTCGAGCACCGCCACGGATTCGTGACCCATCCAGCGCAGCATCCACCACAGGCGCGCCGCCATGGCCCCACTTCCGGCGTCGTAGCACACCACGCGGTCCTCGGGCTCGAGCCCCTGCTGCCCGAGCCAGGCGATGAACGCGCCCGGGTCGGGCAGAGGATGGCGGCCGTTCGTGCCGCTCTTCGGCGCCGAGAGGTCGCGGTCGAGGTGCGCGTACAGCGCGCCCGGGAGGTGCGCTTCGCGGTACTGGCGCTCGCCGAGCTCGGGATTGGCGAGGTCGTGGCGGCAGTCGAAGATGCGCCACGCGCCGAGGCTCGCGCTAAGTTCTTCCGTCGAGACGAGCGTGGAGCCACTCATGGAAATGCACCTCGGCGTCCTCCATCGGCGACTGGTAGGGGCCGGCGTCGTCCAGTCCCTGCTCGTAGAGGGCGCGCCGGCCGCGGTCGAGGCGCCGGCAGATCTCGTGGTCCTCGAGCGCGGTCTCGACGTAGGCCGCCTGCTGCGCGCTCACGAACTCGCGCTCGAACAGCGCGATCTCCTCGGGATAGTAGAACTCGACCACGTTGGTGGTGTGCGTCGGCGCGCGCGCGATGAGATGCGACACCACCAGCACGTTGGGATACCACTCGAGCATCAGGCCGGGATAGTAGGTCATCCACAGCGCGCCCTGCCTGGGCGGCGCGCCGTCGAGGCGGCTGAGGCAGGCCTCGTGCCAGCGCCGGTAGGTGGGCGTGCCCGGCTTGCCGAGGCCCGCTTTCGCCGCGACGATCTGCACCGAGAAATGCTCGCCGTAGTCGACCGTGAAGTTGCCGCAATCGGTGAAGTTTCCCAGGCCCGGGTGGAAGGGCTCGACGTGGTAGACCTCCAGATAGGTCTCGATGAAAGTCTTCCAGTTGACCTCGTACTCGTCCACGCGCACCGAATCGAGCACGTATCCGGCGAAGTCCCAGTCGTGCGCGGTGCTGATGCGCGCCAGGTCGGCGTGCGGGTCGCGCGGCCCGGTGAACAGCAGCCCCTGCCAGCGGGTGAGGGGCTTCGAGCGCAGGCGCACGCAGGGGCTCTCGGGGAAATGCGGCGCTCCGAGCAGGGCGCCGCTCAGGTCGTAGGTCCAGCGGTGCACCGGGCAGACGATGTTCTGCGCGTTGCCGCGGCCGGTGAGCATCAGCCCCTGGCGGTGGCGGCAGACGTTGGAGAGCAGCTCGACCCCCTCGGCATTTCGCACCAGCGCCCACGCGTCGTCGGCCCAGCCCAGGGTGTGATAGTCGCCCGGGCTCGGCACCATCAGCTCGTGGCCGACATAGTTCGGGCCGGCGTCGAACAGCAGTCTCTTCTCGAGCTCGAAGATCTTCGGGTCGAAGTACCACGAGACCGGCAGCTGGGGGCTTGCCGGCCGGACCTGCGCCAGCCGCGCTACCTCGGACATTTCGCTGCAGACCCCTGGTTCGTTGTAAAGCTTCCGGAAAAACAGTATTTTACTCAAAGATGAGCAAGCCTTCGGGCGAGCTTTCCTTCGAGAAAGCGCTCGCCGAGCTGGAAAAAATCGTCACCCGCATGGAAAGCGGCGAACTGTCGCTCGAGGAGGCGCTCGCCACCCACAAGCGCGGGCTCGAGCTCGCGCGCTTGTGCCAGGGCCGCCTGGAGGCCGCCCAGCAGCAGGTCAAGGTGCTCGAAGGCGAAGTCCTGAAACCCCTGTCTGCCGCCGCCGAGCCCGGTGAAGGCGACTGAGTCCGATTTCCACGCCTGGATGGGAGGCGTGCAGACGAGGATGGAGTCCACCCTGGCGCGGCTGCTCCCGCAGCCCCAGGTCGCGCCGGCCCGGCTGCACCAGGCCATGCGCTACGCCGTGCTGGAAGGCGGCAAGCGGGTGCGCCCGCTGCTGGCATTCGCCGCCGGCGAGCTCGCGGGCGCGGCCGCCGAGCGGCTCGAGATCGCCGCCGCCGCGGTCGAGCTGGTGCACGCCTACTCGCTCGCGCACGACGACCTGCCGTGCATGGACGACGACGTGCTCAGGCGCGGCAAGCCGACGGTGCACGTCCAGTACGGCGAGGCCACGGCGCTGCTGGCCGGCGACGCGCTGCAGTCGCTCGCCTTCCAGCTGCTCGCCGAGCACCGGCTCGCGGACGATGCGCGCGCGCAGCTCGAGATGGTGCGCGCGCTCGCGGCGGCCGCGGGCTCGCGCGGCATGGCGGGCGGCCAGCAGATCGACCTCGAGGCCACGGGCACCGCGCTCAGCGTTCCGGCGCTCGAGTTCATGCACATCCACAAGACCGGCGCGCTGATCCGGGCGGCGGTGGCGCTCGGCGCGGCCTGCGGCAGCTTGCCGGACGGGGAGCGCCAGGCGCTCGACCGGTACGCGAAGGCGGTCGGCCTCGCCTTCCAGGTGGTCGACGACATCCTCGACGCCGAGGCGAGCACCGCGACGCTCGGCAAGACCGCGGGCAAGGACTCCAGGCAGGGCAAGCCGACCTACGTCTCGGCCATGGGCATCGCACGCGCGCGCGAGCTGGCCGAGACGCTGCGCGCCCAGGCGCAGTCGGCCCTGCAAGGCTGCGGCAGCCGCGCGCGACGGCTCGCGGCGCTCGCGGACTTCATCGTTCTGAGAAAATTCTAGCGATGAGCACCCTCGCGGGCGACCTGCCGGCCGACGGCTACAATCCATCGATGTACGAGCTGCTGAAGACGATCGACGATCCTTCGCAGCTGCGCGCGCTCGAGCGCCGGAGCCTCGGGCAGCTCGCCGACGAGCTGCGCGCCTTCGTGCTCGAGTCGGTATCGAAGACCGGCGGGCACCTCTCGTCCAACCTCGGCACGGTCGAGCTCACCATCGCGCTGCACTACGTGTTCGACACGCCCGAGGACCGCATCGTGTGGGACGTCGGGCACCAGACCTATCCGCACAAGATCCTCACCGGGCGGCGCGAGGCGATGGCGCGCCTGCGCATGCTCGAGGGCATCTCGGGCTTCCCGCGCCGCAGCGAGTCGCGCTACGACACCTTCGGCACCGCGCATTCCTCGACCTCGATCTCGGCGGCGCTGGGAATGGCCGCTGCGACAAAATTGAAAAATGAAAAAAGGCATTGCATCGCCGTGATCGGCGACGGCGCGATGTCCGCCGGCATGGCCTACGAGGCGATGAACAACGCCGGCGCGATGGACGTCGACCTGCTGGTGATCCTCAACGACAACGAGATGTCGATCTCGCCGCCGGTCGGCGCGCTCACCAACTACCTGGCGCGCCTGCTCTCGGGGCGCGTCTACTCGAGCGCGCGGCGCGCGAGCGAGCACCTGCTCAAGCGCGTGGGCGTCTGGGAGCTGGCGCGGCGCGCCGAGGAGCACGTCAAGGGCATGGTCACGCCCTCGACGCTGTTCGAGGAGTTCGGCTTCAACTACCTCGGTCCGATCGACGGCCACGACCTCGACGCGCTGATCCCGACGCTCGCCAACATCAAGAAGCTGAAGGGCCCGCAGTTCCTGCACGTGATCACGCGCAAGGGCCAGGGCTACAAGCTCGCCGAGGACGACCCGATCGCCTACCACGGCCCGGGGAAGTTCGACCCCGCCGAGGGCCTGAAGAAGAGCGCGGGCGGCCGGCCGACCTACTCGCAGGTGTTCGGCGAGTGGCTGTGCGACATGGCGGCGGCCGAGCCGCGCCTCGTGGCGGTGACCCCGGCGATGCGCGAAGGCTCCGGCATGGTGCAATTCTCGGAGCGCTTCCCGCAGCGCTATTTCGACGTCGGCATCGCCGAGCAGCACGCGGTGACCTTCTGCGCCGGCCTCGCCTGCGAAGGCATGAGGCCGGTGCTCGCCATCTACTCGACCTTCCTGCAGCGCGGCTACGACCAGCTGATCCACGACGTCGCGATCCAGAACCTGCCGGTGCTGTTCGCGCTCGACCGCGGCGGCCTGGTCGGGGGGGACGGCGCGACGCACAACGGCGCGTTCGATTTCGCCTATCTGCGCACCGTGCCCAACCTGACCGTGATGGCGCCCTCCGACGCCGACGAATGCCGCCGCATGCTCACCACCGGCGCCGCCATGGGCTCGCCCGCCGCGGTGCGCTATCCGCGCGGCGCGGCGCTGGGAGAGGTGCGAAAGGAGCTCGCTCCCGTTCCGATCGGGAAAGGCGAGATCAGGCGCACCGGCAGGCGCGTCGCCATCCTCGCTTTCGGCGCGATGCTGAAGCCCGCGCTCGAGGCCGCGGAAACGCTGGACGCCACCGTGGCGAACATGCGCTTCGTGAAACCCCTCGATGTGGATCTCGTACGGGAGCTCGCTGCCAGCCATGAATTGCTGGTCACCGTCGAGGAGCACCAGATCATGGGCGGCGCCGGATCCGCGGTTTGTGAGGTGCTGGAAGGACACAAACCCATCCTTCTGATCGGCCTTCCCGACCGCTTCATCGACCACGGCGACCCCGCCAGGCTGCTTGCTTCGGTGGGGCTGGATGCCGAAGGTATCCGCAAGGCCGTCCGCGGGGCAATGCCCGACTAAATTACTCAAGTGTTAAAATGGCGGTCATGAAAGCCCGCGACCTGCACAACATTCCCGACGTACAGTCCACGCCCGACTCGCGCAAGCTCGCGATCGACAAGGTGGGCGTCAAGGCGATCCGCCACCCGGTGCGAATACAGGAGCGAGCCGGCGCGGTGCAGCACACCATCGCCACGTTCAACATGTACGTCTGCCTGCCGCACCACTTCAAGGGCACGCACATGTCGCGCTTCGTCGAGATCCTCGAGGAGCACGAGCGCGAGATCACGGTCGACAGCTTCCAGGTGATGCTGCGCGAGATGGTCGAGCGCCTCGAGGCGGTGGAGGGCCACATCGAGATGAGCTTCCCCTACTTCATCGAGAAGAAGGCGCCGGTGTCCGGGGTGAAGAGCCTGATGGACTACGAGGTGTCGTTCACCGGCGAGATCAAGAAGCAGCAGCAGAGCTTCACGATGAAGGTGGTGGTGCCGGTGACCAGCCTCTGTCCCTGCTCCAAGCGCATCTCCGAGCGCGGCGCGCACAACCAGCGCTCGCACGTCACGGTCAGCGCCCGCACCAACGACTTCGTCTGGATCGAGGAGCTCGTCGACATCATCGAGAAACAGGGCTCGAGCGAGCTCTACGGCCTGCTCAAGCGCCCCGACGAGAAATACGTCACCGAGCGCGCCTACGACAACCCGAAGTTCGTCGAGGACATGGTGCGCGACGTCGCCGCGGTGCTCAACCTCGACGAGCGCATCGAGTCCTACGTGGTCGAGTCCGAGAACTTCGAGTCGATCCACAACCACAGCGCCTACGCGCTCATCGAGAGGAACAAACGAGGGCGCTAGCGGGGTTCTTGCTCCTCATGCTCGGCACAGCCGACGCGCAGGACTTCGCAGCACAGCGCTCGCGCATGGTTTCCGAGGTGGAAGCCATGTACGCGCAGACCCGCGCCGAGACCGGCCTTGCCCGCATGTCGCCCGCGGTGCGCGCCGCGCTCGGCAAGGTCGAGCGCCACCGCCTGGTGCCGCCGGGCGAAGCCTCCCGCGCCTACCGCAACCATCCGCTGCCGATCGGCAGCGGCCAGACCATCTCGCAGCCCTACATCGTGGCGCTCTCCACGGATTTGTTAAATGTAAGACCCAGTGACGTGATTCTGGAGGTCGGAACCGGATCGGGCTACCAGGCGGCGGTGCTCGCCGAGATCGCCGCAAAGGTCTTCTCGATCGAGATCATCGCGTCGCTGGGCAGGCAGGCGGCGCGGCGGCTCGAGGAGCTCGGCTATCGCAACGTCGAGGTGAGGATCGGCGACGGCTACCAGGGCTGGCCGGAGAAGGCGCCCTTCGACGCGATCGTCGTCACCGCGGCCGCTCCCAGCGTCCCGCCGGCGCTGCTCGAGCAGCTGCGGCCGGGCGGCCGGATGGTGATCCCGGTCGGCAGCGAGGGCGGCATGCAATACCTCGAGCTCATCACCAGGCGCGCCGACGGCGGCTTCGACGAGCGGCGCGTGCTGCCGGTGCGTTTCGTGCCCCTGGTTCCGGGAAAATAAAGGGGTCAGAGCAATTTTCCGCTGTGGACAGCGGAAAGACGAAAATTGCTCTGACCCCTTTATTGCGGCTAGAAGCGCCGGATCAGGGTCATGGTCTGGCCCTCGCGCTTCATCTCGACGCGGTTCAGGAAGCTCATGCCGAGCAGCGCGATGTCGAGCCCCCGCTCGATCACCACCGCGTCGACCGCGTTGAGCTCGATGTCTCCCAGCCTGACGCGATCGAGCTTGATCCGGTAGGCCTGCACCACGCCGCCGGCAGTATTGGTGAAGCCGGGCTGCCCCTTGCGGTAGTCGAGGCCGAGGCGCCGCGCGTCGGCCGCGGGCAGCGCGACCACCGTGGCGCCGGTGTCGACCAGGAAGCGCATCGCGTTGCCGTTCACGGCGCCGTCCATGAAGAAATGGCCGCGCGGATCGGCCGCGAGCGTCACGCTCTGGCGGTCCGAGGCCGCGGGCGCGCTGCGGTAGTGCATGCCGCGCAGCAGGACACGGCGCTGGCCGTCGATCTCTACCGTGGCGCGCTCGCGCTCCACGGCGATCACGGTGATGCCGTTCCAGGTCTGGCCCAGCTTGACGGTCTTGGGATTGCCGCCGTCGAGCGCGAGCACGGCGGCCTTGTCGCCGATCACCCCGACCAGCGCCACGTCGGCCGCGGCGGCCGGCGCGCAGGCGAGGACGAGAAGCAGAAGCGCGATAATCGCTGGCATGAAGCCGGTTGCCGTTTTCAGGGTCGCCCGAAGCGAGGGGCCGGGCTATTTTGCCACCTATCTGGAGCGACGCTCAATTCCCCTGCAGGTGGTGGCGCTCGACGAGGGCGCCCCGGTGCCGCGCGACGCGCACCGCTTCTCGGGCCTCGCCTTCATGGGCGGGCCGATGAGCGCCAACGACCCGCTGCCGTGGATCGCGCCGGCGCTGGAGCTGATCCGTGACGCGGTGCGCAAGGACCTCCCGGTGCTCGGCCACTGCCTCGGCGGCCAGCTGATGGCCAGGGCGTTCGGCGGCACGGTGCGCGCCAACCCGGTGCGCGAGATCGGCTGGGGCGAGGTGCGCGTGGCGGACAACGCGCTCGCGCGCGAGTGGCTCGGCGAGCTGCAGGGGTTCGAGTCGTTCCACTGGCACGGCGAGACCTTCAGCATCCCGCCCGGCGGCACGCGCGTGCTGGAGAGCACGCACTGCGCGAACCAGGCGTTCGCGCTCGGCAAGCACTTCGGCATGCAGTGCCACGTCGAGATGACCGAGGAGCTGGTGCGGCTGTGGCTGCGCGGCGGCGCCGGCGAGATCCGCGACGCGGCCGACAGCCCCGGGGTGCAGAAGCCCGAAGAGATCCAGCGCAACCTCGAGTCGCGCCTGGACGCGCTGCACGCCGTCGCCGACCGCGTCTACGACCGCTGGACGGAGAGGCTCGCGAGGGGGTAAGGGGGGAACGCCCGGTTCCCCTGTTCCTAGTCGCGGAAGTTGATGAACTGCAGCGGCAGGTCCTCGATCGACTTCCTGACCAGCTGCATCGCCGCCTGAAGATCGTCCTTCTTCGCGCCCGAGACGCGCACCGCGTCGCCCTGGATGGAGGCGGCGACCTTGAGTTTCGCGTCCTTGATCAGCTTCTGGATCTGCTTCGCCCTGTCCTGGGGCACGCCGACCTTCACCACGATCGGCCGCTTCACCTTGTCGCCCGAGATCTTCTCGACGCTGCCCGGCTCGAGCGAGCGCACGTCGACGTTGCGCTTGGACAGGCGCGTGCGCAGCACGTCGGTCACCTGCCCGAGCTTGAACTCGTCGTCGGCGTACACCGTGAGCTGCAAGTCGGCCTGCTCGACGCGCGCGTCGGAGCCTTTGAAGTCGAAGCGGTTCGAGACCTCCTTGTTGACCTGCTCGACAGCGTTCTTCACTTCCTGCTGGTTGACCTGCGAGACGATGTCGAACGAGGGCATGGGCGCTAGCGGGAGTTGAGCCGCTGCAGCTCGGCGATCCAGCGCGCGGTGGTGGCGCTGATCCACTCGAGATCGGCGGGGCCGTCGTAGAGGGTGTACACGGACAGGTTGAGCGCCTTGCCGCGCAGCAGCATGAGCGTCAGGCTGGAGAGCACGTACTGGCCCTTGTCCCCGCCGAAGCCGCGGCGCGGCAGGGGCACGCGCGTGCCCTGCAGCACGGAGACGACCTCGGGATCCCTGCGCAGCTCGGCGAGCAGGTGGGCCCGCCCCTGCGGCTGCGCGTCGAGGTGCTTGACGAAGTCGCCCGCGGCGGGCGGGCCGAAGTCGCGCAGCGCTTCCGCGACCAGCTGCGCGAACCCCGCCGCGCTCATGCGCTCGCGCTCCAGCGCCTTGGGCGTCACCACGATCATGTAGCGGCGGAACTGCGGCTTGTCGCCGGTCATGAACAGCCGCAGGTCGCCGTCGGAGATCGCGAACGTCAGGATCCGGTTCGACGGCGAGGTCTGCGACTCGGCGAGCTCCTGCAGCCGCGGCGAGCCGGTGAAGCTCGAGTCGGCGAAGCCCGGCGGGGAATCCAGGGCGATGCGCGCCTCGCCCACCCGCACGGCAAACGGGGCTGCCCTTGCCGTGATCAGGAAAAAGATCCCGATGAGGACAAAAGCCGCTTTCACGCTACTTCCTTCCTCGCCTGGCGGCGATGCGCAGGCGCAGCGCGTTCAGGCGGATGAAGCCGGCGGCGTCCGCCTGGCTGTAGGCGCCCTTGTCGTCCTCGAAGGTGGCGATGGAGGGGTCGAAGAGCGAGTCCTTCCTGGAGGAGCGGCCGGTCACCAGCACGGTTCCCTTGTAGAGCTTCACGCGCACCGTGCCGTTCGCCGGCGCCTGCGACGCGTCGATCAGCGTCTGCAGCAGGCGGCGTTCCGGGCTGAACCAGTAGCCGTTGTAGATGAGGCGCGCGTAGCGCGGCATCAGGTCGTCCTTGAGCGCCAGCACCTCGCGGTCGAGGGTGATCGACTCGATGGCGCGGTGCGCCTTGAGCATGATGGTGCCGCCGGGCGTCTCGTAGCAGCCGCGGCTTTTCATGCCGACGTAGCGGTTCTCGACCATGTCGAGGCGCCCCACGCCGTGCCGGCCGCCCAGGCGGTTCAATTCGGCCAGTACCCGCGCGGGACTGAGGCGGCGGCCGTTGACCGCGACGATGTCGCCGCGCCGGTATTCGAGCTCCACCGTCTGCGGCCGCGCGGGCGCGCGCTCGGGCGACACGGTGATGCGCCACATCGATTCCTCGGGCTGGTAGTCCGGGTCCTCGAGCACCCCGCCCTCGTAGGACACGTGCAGCAGGTTCGCGTCCATCGAGTAGGGCGCGCCGCCGCGCTTTTTCTTGAAGTCCACCGGGATGCCGTGCCTGGCGGCGTAGGCGAGCAGCGATGCGCGCGAGCCGAGGTCCCACTCGCGCCAGGGCGCGATGATCTTCACCTCGGGCATCAGCGCGTAGGCGCCGAGCTCGAAGCGCACCTGGTCGTTGCCCTTGCCGGTGGCGCCGTGGGAGATCGCATCGGCGCCTGTTTTCTTGGCCGTTTGAATCAAATGTTTGGCGATCAGCGGGCGGGCGATCGAGGTGCCGAGCAGGTACTCGCCCTCGTAGAGCGCATTGGCGCGGAACATCGGGTACACGAAGTCGCGCACGAACTCCTCGCGCAGGTCCTCGATGACGATGTTGCGGGACGCGACGCCGAGCCGGCGGGCCTTCCTTCTGGCGGGTTCGAGCTCCTCACCCTGGCCGATGTCGGCGGTGAAGGTGACCACCTCGCAGCCGTAGCGCTCCTGCAGCCACTTCAGGATCACGGACGTATCGAGGCCCCCCGAATACGCCAGGACCACCTTGCGGATCTTCCTCACTCGAGCTTTCCGAGCAGCAGGTATTCGAGCAGCGCCTTCTGCGTGTGCAGCCGGTTCTCGGCCTCGTCCCAGACCACCGACTGCGGGCCGTCGATGACCTCGGCGGCCACTTCCTCGCCGCGGTGCGCGGGCAGGCAGTGCATGAACAGCGCGTCGCGCTTGGCCGCGCGCATCATCTCGGCGTCGACCTGCCAGGCCTCGAAGTCGCGCCGGCGCTCCTCGTTCTCCGCCTCGAAGCCCATCGAGGTCCAGACGTCGGTGGTGACCAGGTCGGCGCCGCGCGCCGCGGACATCGGGTCGGCGAACGGCTCGCAGTTCCCCACCATTCTTTCGGGTTCGACCTCGTATCCCGGCGGGGTAGAGACGTGCAGCTTGAAATCGAACACTTGCGCGGCCTGCAGCCAGGTGTTGCAGACGTTGTTCGAGTCGCCGATCCAGGCCACCGTGCGGCCGCGGATCGGGCCGCGCTGCTCGCCGTAGGTGTAGATGTCCGCCAGGATCTGGCAGGGGTGGTACTCGTTGGTCAGGCCGTTGATCACCGGCACGCGCGAGGAGCGTGCGAACCTCGAGAGCGTCTCCTGCTCGAAGGTGCGGATCATGACCACGTCGCACATGCGCGAGACCACCTGCGCCATGTCCTCGACCGGCTCGCCGCGCCCGAGCTGCGAGTCGCGGGTGGCGAGGAAGATCGCGGCGCCGCCGAGCTGGTGCATGCCGGCCTCGAAGGAAAGCCGGGTGCGCGTCGACTGCTTCTCGAAGATCATGGCGAGCGTGCGGTCCTCCAGCGGCCAGTAGCGCTCGTAGCGCTTGAAGCGCTCCTTGATCCAGCGCGTGCGCTCGAACAGGTGCTCGTATTCCTGGCGCGTGAAATCGTCGAAGCGGAGGTAATGGCGGACTTTCGCCGTCATGCCGCGGCGCGCCTGTCGAGGAACGCCCGCACCAACGGCTGCAGCCGCTCGACGACCTCGCGGCCCTCGGCCTCGTTCATGACGAGCGGCGGCAGCAGGCGGATCACATTGTCCGCGGTCACGTTGATCACCAGGCCGGCCTCGAGCGCCGCCTTGACCAGCTCGCCGCAGGGCCGGGCGAGCTCGACGCCGATCATCAGCCCCATGCCGCGCACCTGGCCGATGTTCGCCGCGGCCAGGGCGCCGCGCATGAGCTCGCCGACGCGCGCAGCGCTTTCGATCAGGCCTTCCTCCTTGATGGCGTCGATCGTGGCCACCACCGCGCTCATGGCGAGCGGGTTGCCGCCGAAGGTCGAGCCGTGGTTGCCCGGCTTGAGCACCCCCCTGGCGCGCCCGCCCACCACGCAGGCGCCCACCGGCACGCCCGAGCCCAGCCCCTTGGCGAGCGGCACCACGTCGGGCAGGAAGCCGGCGTGCTGGTAGACGAACCACTTGCCGCTGCGCCCCAGGCCGCACTGCACCTCGTCGGACATGAACAGCCATTCCTTGCGCTCGCAGATCTCCTTCAGGCCGCGCAGGTACTCCAGGCGCGCGACATTGATGCCGCCCTCGCCCTGGATCGGCTCGATGAACACCGCGACCACGTTCTTGTTGTGCTCGGCGACCTGGCGCACCGCCTCCAGGTCGTTGAGCGGCACGCGCACGAAGCCCGAGACCAGCGGCTCGAAGCCGGCCTGCACCTTGCGGCTGCCGGTGGCCGAGAGCGTCGCGAGCGAGCGGCCGTGGAAGGCCTTCTCCATCACCACGATCGCCGGCTCGGCGACGCCGCGCTCGTGCCCGTACTTGCGCGCGATCTTGATCGCGGCCTCGTTCGCCTCGAGGCCGGAGTTGCAGAAGAACACCTCGTCCAGGCCGGTGATCGCGGCGACGCGCTCGGCGGCGGCCTCCTGCTCCGGGATGCGCCACAGGTTGGAGGTATGCAGCACGCCGCTCGCGACCCTTTCCAGCAGGGCCTTTTTCAGCTTCGGATGCCCGTAGCCGAGCGTGTTGACCGCGATGCCGGCCAGCGCGTCGAGATACCTGCGGCCTTCCTCGTCCCAGAGCCACACGCCTTCGCCGCGCACGAACGCGACGTTCTGGCGCAGGTAGGTGTTCATCACGTGGGAACTCGTCGCGTGGGACATCGGCCCCTCCCGGAATGCAAAACGGCGGCACAGGCCGCCGTTTCGTGAATCCTATCGGTTCAACCGAGCGGCTTCAAGCCCTTCTCCTCGGCGGGCTTCAGCACGCGGATGCAGGGCAGATAGCCCTCGTGCACCACGCCGTGCATTTCCATGCGCTTGTGCGAGTGCAGGAGCCTGCCGAGGTACTCGAGGACCTGAGCCGTGACCTGCTGGCCGGGCACCAGCACCGGGATGCCGGGGGGGTAGGGCACGATCTGGTCGGCGCACACGCGCCCGGCGAGCGCCCGGTTGACGCGCTCGCGCTCGTCGAACACCGGCACCAGCTCGCCGCCGCAGTAGTACGCGTCTCTCGGCAGAAACCTCAACCTGGTGAAAGCGGGGATCCCGGGGGTCTGCACCAGCCGGCGCGGCGCGTGGCCCTCGCGCGCGATGCGCATCAGCGCATCGTACAGGCGCGAGACCTTGGAGCGCGTGGTGCCGATGGTGAGCAGCAGCGTGAGGGTATTGAAAGTCGACTTCTCGACCTGGATGTTGAAGCGCTCGAACAGCTGCTTCTGCAGGTCCTCGACCGTGTAGCCGCAGCCCGAGATGTCGATCGTGACCTTGGTCGGGTCGAGGCGGATGCCGTCGGAGCGCACCGACGCGGGCAGCAGGTCCTCCAGCTCGAGGACGCGAAACACCCGGGTTGAATTGATTAATTTCCTGATTTCTGTTGCAAGCTCGAGCGTGCGGGAAAGCAGCTTGTAGCCCTCCATCACCGCCTGCTTGCGCGCCACGTCGAGGCTCGCGATCAGGCCGTACTGCGGGCTGGTCGAGGTGTGCATGTTGAAGTTCTCGCGGAACAGGTGCTCGCGGAATTGCGGGTCGTTGACGTGGATCATCGAGGCCTGCGAGAAGGCGGAGAGCACCTTGTGCGTCGACTGGGTGGCGTAGTCCGCGCCGGCCTCGAGCGCGGTGGGGCGGAACGCGGGATGGAAGCGGGCGAAGCCGTACCAGGCCTCGTCGATGATCACCTTGATGCCCCGCTCGTGCGCCGCCTCGATGATCGGCTTCAGGTCGTAGCGCAGCCCGTCGTAGGTGCAGGAGGTGAGGATCAGCGCCTGGGCGTCCGGGTGTTTTCTTATGGCGTTGAAGATGATCCTCTTGGGCACGGGGCCATAAAGGCCGTACTTGCGGTTGAGCGAGGAGTCGAGGTAGATCGGGTGCGCGCCCGAGAGCACCACGCCGTGGTGCACGCTCTTGTGGCAGTTGCGGTCGAGGATCAGCTTCTCCCCGGGCGCGAGCAGCGTCTGGAAGATGACCTTGTTGGCGGTCGAGGTGCCGTTGGTGGCGAAGAAGGTGCGGCGCGCGCCGAACGCCTTCGCCGCCATCGCCTGCGCCTCGGCGATCACCCCCTTGGGCTCCATCAGCGAGTCGAGCATCGGCACCGACACCGAGAGGTCGGCGTCGAACACGTGCTCGCCCATGAACTCGTAGAAGTCGTTCACCCAGGGGCTGCCGCGCAGCGACTCGCCCGAGGAGTGGCCCGGCGTGTGCCACTGGTCCTTGGCCATCCAGACGTAGTTCTTGAGCTGGTCGTAGAAGGGCGTGCGCGCGCGCTCCTGGATCTGGGCATTGAGGATGCGGTAGATGCCGCGGTAGTCGCGCTCCTCGCGGTAGAAATAGCCGTCGACCGACTCCGCGAACAGCGCGTCCACGACGTCGTCCTCCTTCTCCTGCGCGATCAGGATGTAGACGTCGAGCTCCGGCCGGAAGCGCGTGATCCGCTGCACCAGCTCGAGCGCGGACATTTGCAGCTTCAAGGACTGCTTTTCGCTCTTCCTTCCGTTGGTGCTCCGGGTGGAAAGCGTATACAGCGTGTCGTCGACCAGCACGGCCTGGAAGTTCCCGTCCGCCTCGAGCGCGGCCAGCGCCTCCTTCGCCGTGGTGACGCCGGTGAAGCTGATGCCGAGCGGGTTGTCGAGCGTGCGCGCCGCGGCGTTCAGGCCCTTCACGAACTCGCGCAGCACGAGGTGCTCGTCGTTGATGACGAGGATGCGGCTCGAGGGCTTGGTCATCGAGGCGGGCTACTATAATCGCGCATGCCCGAAGCCGGCGCGGTGGTCGAGTTCGTCATCCGGGGCGTCACGCTCGACGGAAAACCTTTCCGGCCGAGCGACTGGGCGGAGCGCCTGTGCGGCGTGATGGCGGCATTCGGCGGCGATCACCGCATGCAGTACTCGCCCTTCGTGCACCCGGTCACCGCCGCGGGCGTGCGCTGCGTGGTGGTCGACGTGCGGCTGGAAGAGCTCGAGCCGATGGCCTACCGCTTCCTGGTGAGCTTCGCCAAGGACAACGAGCTGCAGGTGCGTGACGGACGGATCGCGGAGCGCACGAGACTCGCCGAACTGCAGCGTGTTGGGGATACTGCTTAAGTTACTTCATGCCCTTCAGGGCATGCGCGAGGCGGCTCTTGTGCCGGTCGCCCGCGTTGCGGTGCAGGACGCCTTTGGCCACGACGCGGTCGATCATGCGCTGCGACGCTCGCAGCGCCTTGAGCGCGTCTTCCTGCTTGCCGGCGGCGAGCGCCTTCTTCGCGTTCTTGATCGCGCTGCGCACCGCGGTGCGCAGGCTCATGTTGTGGTCGCGGCGCGCCACTGCCTGGCGGGCGCGCTTGCGGGCAGACTTGATGTTGGCCATGGAGCGGGGCTTCCGAGCGCTGTTGCGAAAAGGGTGCGGATTCTAGCATGAACCTGCTGCGCGCCCTGGCGGCGGTGAGCAGCCTCACCATGGTGAGCCGGGTGCTGGGCTATGCGCGCGATTTCTTCATCGCCCGCCTGTTCGGCGCCGGCCTCGCCACCGACGCGTTCTTCGTCGCCTTCAAGATCCCGAACCTGCTGCGGCGCATGTTCGCCGAAGGGGCGTTCTCGCAGGCCTTCGTCCCCATCCTCGCCGAGTACAAGAACCGCGCCAGCTTCGAGGACACCAAGTCGCTGATCGACGCCATCTCGACGCTGCTGTTCCTCGCGCTGGTGCTCGCCGCCGCCGCGGGCATGGCGGCGGCGCCGCTCATCGTGTATCTCACCGCGCCGGGCTTCGGCTCCGACCCCGACAAGTTCGCGCTGACCGTCGGGCTGCTGCGCATTACTTTCCCCTACATCCTGTTCATCTCGCTGGTCGCCCTTTCGGCCGGGATCCTGAACACCTGGAACCGCTTCTCGGTGCCGGCGATCACCCCGGCGCTGCTCAACGTCGCCTTCATCGTCGGCGCGGCGCTGTTCGCGGAGCATTTCGACCCGCCGGTCCTGGTGCTCGCCTGGGCGGTGTTCGCCGGCGGGCTGCTGCAGCTCGCGCTCCAGGTCCCGTTCCTCGTGAGGCTCGGCCTGCTGCCGCGCTGGCGCCTCGATCTCTCGCACCCGGGCCTGCGCCGGGTGCTGCTGCTGATGCTGCCGGCGGCGTTCGGCGTCTCGGTGAGCCAGATCTCGCTGCTCATCAACCAGGTCTTCGCCTCCTATCTGAAGACCGGCAGCATCTCCTGGCTCTACTACGCGGACCGGCTGATGGAGCTGCCGGCGGGGGTGCTGGGGGTCGCCGTCGGCACCATCCTGCTGCCCAGCCTGTCCAAGTACCATGCGGACGCCAACCCGGGCGAGTACAGCAAGCTGCTCGACTGGGGGCTGCGCGTCACGGTGCTGCTTGCGGTGCCGGGCGCCGTAGGGCTCGCGGTGCTTTCGCTGCCGCTCATCGCGATGCTGTTCCAGTACGGCCGCTTCACGGCCGAGGACGCCTGGATGACGCGCCAGGCGCTCATCGCCTACAGCGTGGGGCTGCTCGGCATCATCCTGGTCAAGATCCTCGCGCCCGGCTTCTATGCCCGGCAGAACGTCGCCACCCCGGTGAAGATCGGCATCGCCACCCTCCTCGCCACCCAGGCGATGAACCTGGCCCTGATCGGGCCGCTGCGCCACGCGGGGCTCGCGCTCGCCATCGGCCTGGGCGCGTGCCTGAACGCGGCGCTGCTGTACCACTTCCTCAGGAAAAGCGGCATCTACACGCCGCAGCCCGGCTGGCTCGCCTTCCTCGTGAAAGTCGCCGCCGCCGTGGCCGCCATGGCGGCCGTGCTGCATTTCACGATGGGCGAGGCGGCATGGTGGCTGGTGGCGTCCTGGCAGCGTAAGGTTCCGGCCGTGATCGGCCTCGTGCTCCTCGGCGCCGCCTGCTACGGCGCGAGCCTTGCCGCGCTCGGCTTGCGGCCGCGCGACTTCTCGCGCCGCGGGGTGCAGTGATGGGCGTGCAGCTCGAGTCGTTCGCCCGGCTGCTGGCGCGCGAGGACTCCCGCATCGAGCTCGCGCGCGCCTGCCTGATGGTCGCGCAGGACGCCTATCCCGAGCTCGACGTCGAGCGCTATCTCGCCGAGATCGAGCGCATGGCGATGCGCCTGCGCGGGCGCATGCCGCAGGCGCACGGCGCCGAAGGGCGCGTAGTTGCGCTCAACCAGTTCCTGTTCGACGAGCTGGGCTTCTGGGGCAATATCGAGAACTACTACGACCCTCGCAACAGCTATCTCAACGAGGTGATCGAGCGCAAGACCGGCATCCCGCTCACCCTGTCGATCCTGTACATGGAGATCGGCCGGCGTATCGGCCTGCCGCTGCAGGGCGTGTCCTTCCCGGGGCACTTCCTGGTGCGGCTGCGCCTGCGCGGCGGGATGCTGGTGCTCGACCCGTTCTCGGGCGGCGCGCCCCAGTCCGAGGCCGAGCTGCGCGAGCGGCTGCAGCGCGTCATTCCCGAGGGCATCGCCGACAACGTGCCGGTCGCCGAGCTGCCGCTCGACCAGTTCCTCGAGCCGGCCAGCAACCGCCAGATCCTGGCGCGCATGCTACGCAACCTCAAGGGCATCTACCGCCAGGCCGACAAGCCCGAGAGCATGCTCGACGTGCTGAACCGCATGCTGCTGGTCGCCCCCGACGCGAACGCCGAGCTGCGCGACCGCGGCATCGTCTACCAGCGGCTCGAGTGCTACCGGGCGGCGCTCAAGGACCTGTCGGACTACGTCGAGCGGGAGCCCGACGCGCCCGACTCCGACGATGTGCGCGTCAGGCTGATGGAGCTCTCCGCGCTCTGCGCGCGGCTCAACTAGGGGTAAGGACTGAAATCAGGGACGGACCACGGTTTCATCGCTGAAAACGTGGTCTGTCCCTGTTTTTCGCATTTGCAGCGCCCGTTTTTGCACTGCCTCGTGCAACCGGGGCTTATAGCCGAAGGCGAAGAACACCTCGGCCGCGAGGAAGATCGGCGCGACGAAGATCTGGAACAGGTTGTCCGCCAGCGCCGGCTTGCGGCCTTCGAACACGTGCCCGACGAGCTGCACGATCCAGCCGCCGACGAACAGCACGCCGAACCACGCCCACCCTTGCGCCGCGCCCAGCGCCGCGACCTGGTGCCCGAGCCACACCAGTACTGCGCTGACCGCCAGCATCGCGACGGCGAGCGGCACGTCGAGGAGGAAGTAGTAGACCATCACCACGGCCGCGAACAGCATCGCCGCGGTGAGCGGCACGCCGCCGACGTCGAGCCGGATCCAGGCGAGCGGGATGAAGAGCGAGAGCATGATCATCGGCACGCCGATGAAGTGCGACGCCTTGTTCCGCCCGTCTTGATGGTAGGCGGCGTAGAACGCCATCTGGTCTTCCAGGGTCTTCATGGTGAAGCCCGCATTTAGCTACTATAATTCAACATTTTAGCCCGCGTCCATGGTCGTCACACACGGCTCGTTGCAGCCTACCTCGGGCCGGTGCGCGCTGACCATCGGCAACTTCGACGGGGTGCACCGGGGGC
>MERP01000084.1:4626-5240 GCA_001772055.1 Betaproteobacteria bacterium RIFCSPLOWO2_12_FULL_68_19 | reverse complement strand
TTCCACATCAGCAGCGTCCCCTCGGCTTCCACCGCGGGCTTCACGTGGTCCTCGTCGCCCACCGACACGCCGCCCGAGGTGACGATGACGTCGTTCTCGTCCGCGGCGCGCCTCAGCACCTCGCGCGTCGCCTCCAGCCTGTCGGGCACGATGCCGTAGTCGCGCACCTCGCAGCCGAACGCGGCCGCCAGCCCGTTCAGCGTGAAGCGGTTGGAGTTGTAGATCCGGCCCGGCGGCAGCGGGTCGCCCGGCATGACCAGCTCGTCGCCGGTGAAAAACAGGCCGAGCCGCAGCTTGCGGTAAACCGGGAGCGATTTTATGCCCACCGAGGCCGCGAGTCCGGTGTCCTGCGGCAGCAGGCGCTTGCCCGCGGCGAGCACCATGCCGCCCTTGCGGATGTCGCTGCCGGTGCGACGTATCCACTCGCCTTCCTTGGGAATTTTTTTTACAAGAACAAAATCATCGGCAACAGAACAATATTCCTGCATGACCACCGCATCTGCGCCGGGAGGAACCGGGGCACCGGTGAAAATCCGCGCCGCGGTTCCCGGCTCGAGCGGCTTGCCCACAGAACCGGCCGGTATGCGCTGGGCCGCGCGCAGTTTCGTCTCCGG
>MERP01000084.1:0-4606 GCA_001772055.1 Betaproteobacteria bacterium RIFCSPLOWO2_12_FULL_68_19 | reverse complement strand
CACGCGCAGTTTCGTCTCCGGGGATTTCAGGTCGGCGAGCCGCACCGCATAGCCGTCCATGGCGCTGTTGTCCATCGGCGGCACGTCCATCGTGGAGGTCTGCGCCGCGGCGAGGACGCGGTTCACCGCCGCCATCGTCGGCACCTGTTCGACCTCTGCGACGGGATTGGCGCCGGCCAGTAGCGTCGCGAGCGCCTCGTCCACCGAAAGCAGACCCTTGTTCATGCCAGCCCGACGTGGCCGAGAATGAACCCGGCAATCGCTTCGTGCGCGTTCAGGTCGAGCAACGGCAGCCGGGTCTCCACTTTCACATCGCTCGCCATGGCGACGATGTGCGGATCGTTCGGGTGCAGCAGCCCTTCGCCGGTCTCGGCGCGCCAGACTTCGAGCTTGGGAATCGGCGCGTACTTGAATCCCTCTACGATCAGCAGGTCGCAGGGCGACAGGTGCGCGATCTGTTCCTCGAACGTCGGTTCCTTCCCGCCGCGCAGTTCGTGCATCAGGGCCCAGCGGCGCGAGGACGTGACCAGCACCTCGGCCGCGCCCGCCTGGCGGTGCCGGTAGGAGTCCTTGCCGGGATGGTCGACGTCGAAGGTGTGGTGCGCGTGCTTGAGCAGCGAAACGCGCAGGCCGCGTTCGACGAACAGCGGGATCAGCTTTTCGATGAGCGTGGTCTTGCCGCTGCCGGACCAGCCGGCAAAACCGAAGGTTTTCATGGAGTGGCGAAGGTTTTCATGGAGTCACGAAGATTTTCAGGTAGTAGGGTATTCCCCTGCGTGCGGGCCGGTAGCGCGCCTGGAATCTACACCAGAACCATCTTGCCGCCGGCGACCGCCAGCACCACTGCGAGTACGCGGCGGATAAGGGGATTGGCGAAGCGCCGGCTGCCGTACTCGGCGCCCGCCCAGCCGCCCACGACGACGACCGCCATCAGCATCCATGCGTAACCTGGCGGCGGGGCGGGATTCCCTGCAAAGCCGGCGGCCAGCGCGGAAAGTGAATTGACCAGAATGAAAGGCGCGGCGACGGCCGAGGTCTGCCTGGTCCCGGCCCAGCCGGCGAGCAGCAGCAGCGGGCTGAGGAAAATGCCCCCGCCCACGCCGGTGAGGCCGGAGAGCACGCCCAGCCCCGCGCCGATCGCCATCGCCAGCGGCACGGGCACGCTGCGCACCGGCCGCAGTTCCTCGCCCGAGCGCGCGCTCCACCAGAGCTGCCATCCGGCGTACAGGAGCACCAGTCCTACGAGCAACTTGTAGGCGGTACCGGGCAGCGTGATGGCGCCCCCCAGGTAGGCTGCCGGAACGGAAGCCGCCGAGAACGGCCAGAACAGCCGCCAGCGGAAGTGCCCCGCGCGGTGGAACTTGACGGTCGCGATGGCCGCCACCAGCACGTTCAGCTGCAATGCGATCGGGCGCATCTCGGCGGGGGCGATGCCGGCGAGCGCCATTGCCGCGATGTAGGCCGACGCGCCACCATGGCCAACGGATGCGTAGAGGAATGCGGCCGCCAGCATTCCGGAGGCGAGCAGGACGACGAGAGACGGATCCATGGTTTGCACCCACGCTATATACCATGGAATATAACGATGCTAGGGCCGCTTCCGGGGTTTCCGAAGATTGGCGGCGAAGCGCCGCAGGTCGGCCGCAATGGCGGCCGACGCCTTGTCCTCCATGGCGCGGAACCGGGCCACCAGGCGCCCGCCGAACGGCGTCACCCTCGCCCCGCCGCCGCGCGTGCCGCCGATCGCCGTGGCGACGACCGGTTCGCGGAACGCCCGGTTGAGCGCCTCCACGAGCTGCCAGGCGCGCCGGTAGGACATGCCCATCTCCCTTGCGGCGGCCGAAATCGACCCCGTCTGCGCGATGCGCTCGACGAGTTCGGCCTTGCCCGGGCCCAGGGCCGCGGCGGACTTGCCGAGCACGCGCAACGTGAGGCCGCGATATCGCGCCATGTCACCTCTTTGCGTTGGGAAAGAAAAGCTGCTCACCGCCGATCTTATACTCCGCGATCGCCTTCTGGCCCGCGGGCGAAATGATCCAGTCGATGAAGGCCTGGCCCATCTCCTTCTTGACGTGCGGGTGCTTCGCGGGATTCACCAGCATGACGCCGTACTGGTTGAACAGGCGCTGGTCGCCCTCCACCGAGATTACAAGCTCACCCCGGTTCTTGAAGGAGAGCCAGGTGCCGCGGTCGGCGAGCGCATAGGCGTTCATTCCGGCCGCGGTGTTCAGCGTCGGCCCCATGCCCGAACCGGTGTCGCGGTACCACGGACCCCTGTCTTTCGCGATGTCCACACCGGCGAGCTTCCACAGCTCGAGCTCGGCGAAATGCGTGCCGCTCCTGTCGCCGCGCGAAGCGAACGGCGCCCGCGCCGCCCTGATCTTCGCCAGCGCCGCCACGATGTCCTTGGTCCCGCCGACCTTCGCCGGATCGGTTTTCGGCCCCACCAGCACGAAGTCGTTGTACATCACCTCGAAGCGCTTCACGCCGTACCCCTCGGCGACGAACTTTTCTTCGAGGGCTTTGGCGTGCACGAACACCACGTCCGCGTCGCCGCGCTTGCCCATGTCGAGCGACTGCCCGGTGCCGAGCGCCACCACGCGGACCTGCATGCCGGTTCTCTTTTCGAACAGCGGCAGAAGGTGCTTGAACAGCCCGGACTGCTCGGTGGAGGTGGTAGAGGCTACCGTGATGAACTTCTGTTGCGCATGGACCGGGGTGCAAAGCAGGAAGGCGAGAACGATCTTCACAATCAGGCCCAAGGCGACTCTCCTTTGATGAATGCCGCGGCCTCGGCCGAGGCGGGTTGCGAGAAAAACCGGACGATCGGGGCGCGCTCGGCGAGCCGCCCCTCGTGCATGAACAGCACCTCGTCCCCGAGCCGGCGCGCCTGGCCGAGGTTGTGCGTCGACATGACGATCTTGGTTCCCGACGCATCGAAAGCCTTGATCACGTTCTCGATCTCGCGCGTCGCGCCGGGATCCAGATTCGCGGTCGGCTCGTCGAGGAACAACACCTCCGGATGCAGCGCCCAGGCGCGCGCCAGGGCAAGGCGCTGCTGCTCGCCGCCCGAAAGCACGCGTGCCGGCCGGTGCGCGACGTCGGATAGGCCCACCTCGCGCAGCGCTTCCGTCGCCTGCCGCTCGCGCTCGGCGGAGGGGACGCGCGCGAGCTCCAGCGCGTAGAGAATGTTGGCGAGCGCCGATCGGCGCAGCATCACAGGATGCTGGAACACCATCGCCTGACCGCGCCGTATCCGTTCGCCGCCCTGCGCGCGCCACGCGATCTCTCCCGAGGTCGGCTGGAGCAGGCCGTGCATCAGGCGCATCAGGACGCTCTTGCCGGCGCCGTTCGCCCCCAGGATGATCGTCGCCGGCCCCGACGCGATCTCGGCCGAGATGCCGTCGATGATGCTGCGCCCGCCCGCTGCGAACCGGACGTCGCGCAACACCAGGGGAAGGATGCCGTGCGCGGCGGACATCAGCCGTAGCGCCGCTGCGCGGCTTCCTTGATGAGATGGGCCGCCGTATTCAGCACCACCACCAGTGCGATCAGGATGAAGCCCAGCGACAAGGCCAGGGGCAGGTCGCCTTTCGAGGTCTCGAGCGCGATCGTGGTGGTCATCACGCGCGTGACGCCGTCGATGTTGCCGCCGACGATGATCACCGCGCCCACCTCGGCAAGCGCCCGCCCCAGCCCCGCCAGCACCGCGGTGACCAGCGAATAGCGGGTATCCCAGACCAGGGTCAGCGCGGCGCGCATGCCGTGCGCCCCCAGCGAACGCAGCTGCTCCTCGTACTCGACCCAGGCGTCCTCCACCGACTGGCGGCAGAGCGCGGCGATGATGGGCACCACCAGCACGGTCTGCGCGATGACCATGGCCGGCGGCGTGAACAGCAGCCCAAGCTCGCCCAGCGGCCCCGCGCGCGACAGCAGCAGGTAGATCAGCAGGCCCACGACTACGGGCGGCAGGCCCATGAGTGCGTTCAGCAGCACGATCAGCACGCGCCGCCCGCGGAACCGGCCTACCGCGACCGCCGCACCCAGCGGCAGCCCGATCAGCGTCGCCAGCGCGACCGCGGAAAGGCTCACGCCCAGGCTCAGTCCGACGATCGCAGCAAGCGCCGGTTCCCCCGAGACGATCAGGCCGAGCGCGCCAAGCGCCGCCTCGCCAAGCGCATTCATTGATATGTTTGTATTTGCATATATATTGCGGCAATATGACTGTAATCTTGGGATCATTCGGAATGGAATAGGCATGAGTCTACATATCGGTCCGGAGATCGAACTGAACACGCGCTGGCTGTCGGGCCAGGGCCTGCCGCCGCGCCACGGCGAAGCCCTGCTCGGCCTGCTGCGAACCCTCGCCCATGCCGCGTCGTTGCGCGAGGCAGCGCGCGAGGCCGGGCTCTCGTATCGCCACGCATGGGGTCTTCTCGGGGCCGGCGCGGGTGCGATGGGCGCGCCGCTCGTCGACATGCAGCGCGGACGCGGTGCCCGCCTGAGCGCGCTCGGCGGCAAGCTCCTGGAGGCGGACGCGCACGTGCGCTCGGTTCTCGAAGGGCAGCTCGAGCGCCTGCGCCGGGATGTGCGCGAGATGCTTGCG
>MERP01000083.1 GCA_001772055.1 Betaproteobacteria bacterium RIFCSPLOWO2_12_FULL_68_19 | reverse complement strand
GAGCCAGGCGGGCTGCGTGCTCGACTGCGCTTTCTGCTCCACCGGCAAGCAGGGCTTCAACCGCAACCTGTCGACGGCGGAAATCATCGGCCAGTTGTGGCTCGCAAGCCGATTTGTCGAAACCCGGATTTCCAATGTGGTGATGATGGGAATGGGTGAGCCGCTGCTCAACCTCGACAACGTGCTGCCCGCGCTGCGCCTGATGCTCGACGACAACGCCTACGGGCTGTCGCGGCGGCGCGTGACGGTGTCGACGGCGGGCGTGATCGCGGGCATGGACCGGCTGCGCGACGAATGCCCGGTGGCGCTCGCGGTCTCGCTGCACGCGCCCAACGACGCCTTGCGCGACCGCCTGGTGCCGCTGAACCGCAAGTATCCGCTGCGCGAGCTGCTCGCGGCCTGCAATCGCTACCTGGAGAGGGCGCCGCGCGACTTCGTCACCTTCGAATACGTGATGCTCGAAGGCGTGAACGACGGCGACGCCGAAGCGCGCGAGCTGGCGGCGATCGCGGCGCGCGTGCGCAGCAAGTTCAACCTGATCCCGTTCAACCCGTTCCCGCGCTCGGAATTCCGCCGCTCGGGCGCCGAGCGCATCCGGCGCTTCGCCGAGATCCTGCAGCGCGCCGGGGTCACGGTCACGACGCGCAAGACCCGCGGCGACGACATCGCCGCGGCCTGCGGCCAGCTGGCCGGCGAGGTCGCCGACCGCACGCGGCGCAGCCACCTGCTGAAGGAGGTTCGCGCGTGAAGCGCGCCCTGTGCCTGCTGCTCGCCCTGGCCGCGGGTTGCGCGAGCGACACCGGGCCGACCACCGAAAGCGGGCCGATAGTGGGCGAGGTGGGCGACCCGCGCAACCGCGCGCGGCTGCATACCGAGCTCGCCTCGCTCTACTACGGCCGCGGCAACATGGCGGTGGCGCTCGAGGAGCTGCGCACCGCCACCAGGGTCGACTCGAGCTACGCGCCGGCCTACAACATGTTCGGCGTGGTGTACATGGCGCTGCGCGAGAACCGGCTTGCGGAAGACAACTTCGAGCGCGCGCTGCGCCTGTCGCCCAACGACCCGGACATCAACCACAACTACGGCTGGTTCCTCTGCCAGAGCGCGCGCGAGCCGGACTCGATCCGCTACTTCCTCCAGGCGATCCGCAATCCGCTGTACGCGACGCCGTGGCGCTCCTACTCCGCGGCCGGCGTGTGCACGCTGCGCAACAAGAACGAGAAGGACGCCGAGGAGTTCTTCCAGCGCGCCCTGCGCCTGGAGCCCGACGAGCCGGCGTCGCTGCTGCAGCTCGGGCAGATCCGCTACCGGCAGGGCAACATGCCGGAGGCGCGCAAGCTGGTTTCGCGCTTCAACAAGCTGGTGACGCCGACCCCGGAGTCGCTGTGGCTCGCGCTGCGCGTCGAGCGCAAGCTCGGCCAGCGCGTTGCCGAGCGCAGCTTCGCCACCGAGCTGCGCCGGCGCTACCCCGGCTCGCCCGAGTACCAGGCGCTGCAGCGGGGCGAGCTTGACTGAGACCGCCGCCACCGGCGTCGGCGCCGAGCTCGCGCAGGCAAGGCAGGCCCAGGGGCTGGCCCTCGCCGACGTCGCCCAGAGCCTCAAGTTCGCGCCGCGCCAGCTCGAGGCGCTCGAGCAGGAGCGCTTCGGCGCGCTGCCCGGGCCGACCATTGCGCGCGGCATGCTGCGCAACTACGCGCGCCTGCTCAAGCTCGATCCGGACGCGCTGCTCGAGCGCCTCGGCGACCGCCTCGACGCGCCCGGTTCCGACCGTCTCGCCGCCCGCTTCAGCCAGCCGGTGCCGTTTTCCGACAACGCGCGGCGCTCGACGCTCGCCTATGCCGGCATGTCGGTCCTGATCCTCGGCGCGGTCGGCGTGCTCGCCTACGAGTGGCAGCAGGAGCGCAACGCGGCGCGCCAGCTCGCCTTCGTCGCCGCGGCGAAGGCGCCGCTCGAGCCGGCGCGCGCGGCGCCGGCGGCTACGCCGCCCGCGCCCGCGAAGAAGGCCGCGGCGCCCGAGGCCGCCCCGCCCGCGGAGCGCAAGGTCGCGGCGCAGGCGCCGCCTGCCGCCGGCGTGCACCGCATCGTGCTGCGCTGCGAGGAGGAGGCGTGGATCGAGGTGAAGGACGGCCTCGACCGCCTGCTCGTCTCCTCGCTTAATCCCGCCGGCACCGAGCGCGTGGTGCGGGGCCGCCCGCCGTTCACCCTGGTGATCGGCAACGCGCAGCACGTGCGCGTGACGTACGACGACCGGCCGATCGATCTGCAGCCCCACACCCGCGTCGAGGTCGCACGGTTCACACTTCAATGAGTTTTCCGAACAGGCGGGTGGCGCGGCAGGTGCGGGTGGGCGAGGTGCTGATCGGCGGCGGGGCGCCGATCGTGGTGCAGTCGATGACCAACACCGATACCGCCGACGTGCAGGCGACGGTGCGGCAGGTCGAGGCGCTGGCGCGCGCCGGCTCGGAGCTGGTGCGCGTCACGGTCAATACGCCCGAGGCCGCGGCGCAGGTGGCGCGCATCCGCGAGCGGCTCGATGCCATCGGCTGCCGCGTGCCGCTGGTGGGCGACTTCCACTACAACGGCCACAAGCTGCTCAGCCGGCATCCCGAGTGCGCTACGGCGCTCGCCAAGTACCGCATCAATCCCGGCAACGTCGGCAAGGGCGCGAAGCGCGACGAGCAGTTCGCGACCATGATCGAGTGCGCGCTGCGCTACGAGCGGCCGGTGCGCATCGGGGTCAACTGGGGCAGCCTCGACCCGCAGCTGCTGGCGCGCATGATGGACGAGAACGCGAAGCTCGCGCAGCCGCTGGATTCGATCGCGGTAACGCGGGAGGCAGTGGTGCGCTCGGCGCTGGAGTCGGCGCGACAGGCCGAGGACCTGGGCCTGCCGGCCGAGCGCATCGTCATCTCGTGCAAGATGAGCCAGGTGCAGGACCTGATCGCCGTGTACCGCAGCCTCGCCGAGCGCTGCGACTACGCGCTGCACCTCGGCCTGACCGAGGCGGGCATGGGCACCAAGGGCATCGTCGCCTCGAGCGCGGCCATGGCGGTGCTGCTGCAGCAGGGCATCGGCGATACCATCCGCGTGTCGCTCACGCCCGAGCCCGGCGGCGAGCGCGCGCGCGAAGTCCAGGTGGCCCAGGAGCTGCTGCAGACCATGGGGCTGCGCGCCTTCAGCCCGATGGTGAGCGCCTGCCCCGGCTGCGGCCGGACCACGAGCACGGTTTTCCAGGAGCTTGCCCAGAAAATCGAATCGTTCCTGAGACAGCAAATGCCGCTCTGGCGCGACACCCATCCCGGCGTCGAGAGCATGCGCGTCGCGGTGATGGGCTGCGTGGTCAACGGGCCGGGGGAGTCCAAGCACGCCGACATCGGCATCAGCCTTCCCGGCAGCAACGAGCTGCCGGTGGCGCCGGTGTACGTCGACGGGCGCAAGACCGTGACCCTGAAAGGCGAGCGCATCGCGGAGGAGTTCCAGGCGATCGTCGAGCGCTACGTGAAAGAAAGATACGGCTAGTGCAAAAAGTGCGGCCAGCGCTGTTGCGGGGCTTCGACCAGGAGTACCTGCCTCACGAGCAGCTCCAGTTCAACGCCCTGATCGGGCTCGTTCGGGCAAACTTCGAGCGCTACGGCTTTCTGCCGATCGAGACGCCTTCGGCCGAGCGCAAGGAAATCCTGACCTCCAAGGGCGGCGTGGAGAAGGAGATCTATGCGCTTGCCCGGCTGGCGGCGGGCGAGGACGAGGACGAGGCGTCCACCAAGGGGGCGCTGCGCTTCGACCTGACCGTGCCGCTGGCGCGCTATGTCGCGATGCGCGAGCGCGAGCTCGCCTTTCCCTTCCGCCGCTACCAGATCCAGAGGGTCTGGCGCGGCGAGACGCCCCAGGCGAGCAAGGGCAGGTTCCGGGAGTTCTACCAGTGCGACATCGACATCATCAACCGGGAGCGGCTCAGCATCCTCGCCGAGGCGGAGATCCCGAGCGTGATCCACAGCGTGTTCGGGGAGATGGCGATCGGCGCGTTCCGCATCCGCATCAATAACCGCAAGGTGCTCAAGGCGCTGCTGCAGAAATTCGAGGTGCCGCAGGCGAACTCCGCAGCCGTGCTGCGCGTCCTCGACAAGGTGGACCGGGAGCCGGCCGCCAGGATCCTCGAGGATCTGCGGCGCGAAGGCGTGCCGCGCGCCGCGGCGCTGCACCAGCTGATGACGACCCGGCGCAGCACCGGTGAGACGCTCGACGCCCTGAAGGGGCTCGGTCTCGACCCCGGGGCGGTGGAGGAGCTGGCGCAGGTCGCGGCGGCGATCCGCAAGTTCGGCGTTCCCGAGGCCGCGTTCGGCATCGATCTGGCGGTGGTGCGCGGCCTGGACTATTACACCGGCACCATCTACGAGACCACGCTGGAGAGCTATCCCGAGCTCGGCAGCATCTGCTCCGGCGGGCGCTACGACGACCTGGCGAGCTACTTTACCGATACCAGGCTGCCCGGCGTGGGAATCTCCATCGGGCTGACCCGGCTGTTCTCGAAGCTGAAGGAAGCGGGGCTGCTGCGCGAGCCCGCCAGGACCCCGGCCGAGGCCCTGGTGGTTACCATGGACGGCCGCTACCTCGAGCGCTACCTGGACATGGCGCGGGCGCTGCGCGGCGCGGGGATCAATACCGAGGTCTATCTCGAGCAGGCAAAGCTCAAGAATCAGCTCGCCTACGCCGACCGGAAGGGCTTCCGGGTGGCGCTGATCGCCGGCGAGGACGAGTTCGCGAGGAACATGGTGCAAGTGAAGAATCTCTTGTCGAAGACGGCCCGCGACCATCCGCTGGAGGAGGTCGTTGCGGCGGTAAAGGAAACCCTCTATGGCGCTTGATCTCGAGGAACAGGAACAGCTCGCCGAGCTCAAGGTGTGGTGGAAGCAGCACGGCGGGCTGATCGTGGCGGTGATCGTGGCGGCGGCGCTCGCGTTTGCCGGATGGCAGGGCTGGCGCTGGCACCAGGCGAGCCAGACGGCCCAGGCCGGCGCGCTGTTCGACGCGCTGGCGAAAGGCGCGCAGGCCGGCGATGCGAAGACGGTGCGCGATGCCGGCGGCTCGCTGATCGAGAACTACCCGAGCACGCTCTACGCCGCCATGGGCGCGCTCACCGCGGCGCGCTTCCACTTCGACCGCGACGACCTGAAAGGCGCCAAGGCGCAGCTGCAATGGGTGGTGGAGCGCTCCTCTTCCGAGGATTTCCGCGATCTCGCGCGCCTGCGCCTGGCGGCGGTGCTGCTCGACGAGAAAGCCTACGAGGAAGCGCTGCGGCTGCTCGAGGCGCCGCATGCGGCGGCCTACGAAGCCCATTACGCCGCCCTCAAGGGCGACGTGCTGGTGGCGAACAAGCGGCCTGCCGAGGCGCGCGCGGCCTACCAGCTCGCCCTCGAGAAGGCGCCCGGGCAGGGCGGTGCCTTCCGCGACAGCGTGCGCATGCGGCTCGAGGCGCTCGGGGGATGAGGCTCGCGCGCGCGTGCGCGGCGGCCGCCGCCGCGGCTCTCGCGAGCTGCTCCAGCGCCCCCACCGGACCCAAGCCCGCAGCGCTGCCGGAGCTCGCGGGCGCGCAGACGGTGCGCGTGCTGTGGCGGGCCGAAGTCGGCGCCGCGGAGGATTTCTTCTTTGCGCCCGCCCTGGTGGGCGAGGCCGTGTTCGCCGCCGCGCGCGACGGCACGGTGAGCCGCCTCGACGCCGGCAGCGGCACGACGCGCTGGCGGGTGGCGGCGGGCACACGCCTGTCCGCGGGCGTAGGCGCCGACCGGCGCAGCGTCGCGGTCGCGAGCGAGGAGGGCGAGGTGGTGGTGCTCGACGCCGACAGCGGCAAGCTGCGCTGGCGCGCGCGCGTTTCGAGCGAGGTGCTCGCGGCGCCCACCGTCGGCGCCGGCCTGGTGCTGGTGCGCAGCATCGACAACCGCATCTTCGCCTTCGGTGCCGAGGACGGGAAGCGCCGCTGGGTCTACCAGCGCGCGCCTTCGTCGCTCATCGTGCGCACGCCCGCGGGCGCGGTCATCGACGGCGACAGCGCGTACGCGGGATTCGGCGGCGGCAAGCTGGCGGCGATCGCGCTCTCCAACGGCGGGCTGCGCTGGGAGGCCACGGTCGCGCTGCCGCGGGGCTCGACCGAGCTCGAGCGCGTCACCGACGTGGTCGGCGACCCGGTGGTGCTGGGCCGCGAGGTCTGCGCCGCCGCCTACCAGGGAAGGGTCGGCTGCTACGAGACGGCGAACGGGCGCCAGATCTGGGCGCGCGAGCTCTCCACCCTCACCGGCGTGAGCATCGACGCGCGCTACGCGTTCGCGGCCGACGAGCGCGGCGCGCTGCACGCGCTCGACCGCAGCACCGGGCGCTCGGTCTGGAAGCAGGATCGGCTCGCGCACCGGCAGCTCTCGCTGCCGCTGCCCGCGGGCAACGCGATCGCGGTCGGCGACTTCGAGGGGTACGTCCACTTCCTCGCCCGGGAATCGGGCGCTTTGCTCGCGCGCCACGACACCGGCGGCGGCGCGGTGCGCGCCGCGCCCCTCGCGCTGCCCTCCGGGCTGCTGGTACAGACGGTCGGCGGCGCGCTGCATGCCCTTGCGCTGTGAAGCCGGTCGTCGCGCTCGTCGGGCGCCCGAACGTCGGCAAGTCGACGCTCTTTAACCGCCTCACCCGCAGCCGCGACGCGATCGTGCACGACGTGCCCGGGGTGACGCGCGACCGGCACTACGGCGAAGGCCGGCTGGGCGGCAAGGCGTTCATCGCGATAGACACCGGCGGCCTGGAGCCCGGCGCGGCGCAGGGCATCTTCGTCGAGATGGCGCGCCAGGCCGAGCAGGCGATCGCCGAGGCCGACGCGGTGATCTTCCTCGTCGACGCCCGCGCCGGCCTGGTGCCCGCCGACCGCGCGATTGCGCAGAAGCTGAGAACCATGAAGGCCACGGTGCAAGTGGCCGTCAACAAGGCCGAAGGCATGCCGCCGGAGAGCGCGGTGGCGGAGTTCCACGAGCTCGGGCTGGGCGCGCCCGCCGCGCTCTCGGCCGCCCACGGCGAGGGCGTGCGCGAGCTGATGGACGTTGCCCTTTCGCCTTTCCCGGAAGATACCGGACAGGAAGATCTGGATCCCGGCCATCCGCGCGTCGCGGTGGTCGGGCGCCCGAACGTCGGCAAGTCGACGCTGGTCAACGCGCTGGTGGGCGAGGAGCGCGTCATCGCCTTCGACCAGCCGGGCACCACGCGCGACGCGATCGAGGTGCCTTTCGAGCGCGCCGGCCGGCGCTACACCCTGATCGACACCGCCGGCGTGCGCCGGCGCGGCAAGACCGACACGCCGGTCGAGCTGTTCTCGATCGTCAAGGCGCTGCAGGCGATCGAGGCGGCGAACGTCGCGATCCTGCTGCTCGACGCGCTCGACGGCGTGACCGAGCAGGACGCGCACGTCGCGGGCTACATACTCGAGCGCGGCCGCGCGGTGGTCGTGGCGGTGAACAAGTGGGATGCCGCGAGCAAGGAGGCGCGCAGCCGCATCAAGGCCGAGCTGCGATGGAAGCTCGGTTTCCTGAGCTTTGCCGAGCTGCACACCATATCCGCCAAGCAGGGCAAGGGCCTCGGGCCGCTGCTGCGCTCGGTCGACGCCGCCTACGCTGCGGCGATGGCGCGGCTCTCCACGCCCAAGGTCACGCGCGCCCTGCTCGCCGCCGTGGAGCGGCAGGCTCCGCCCAAGAGCGGCATGATCCGGCCCAAGCTGCGCTATGCGCACCAGGGCGGCATCAACCCCCCGCGCATCATCGTCCACGGCAACGCGCTCGATCGCGTGCCCGACTCCTACAAGCGCTACCTGGAAGGATTCTTCAGGGACAAGTTCGCCCTGGTCGGAACGCCGATGCGCGTCGAGTTCCGCACCGGGCGCAATCCCTACGCCGGCAAGGCGAAGAAGAAGCGCCGCTGAAAATAGACCATCCCGTGCCCGATATTGCGCAGCGCAGCGCGGGCAATGATGGCTCCCTGCAGGCGTCCACACGACTAGAATGAATTCTGTAAGCAGTACACCTAGAGGAGGGATTGCCATGCAAGCGCAAAATTCGCTGGCGCACCGCGGCGCCGTGACGATGGTCGTGGGAGCGGTCATGTTCCTTGTCTACGCGATCGTGTTCTTATTCCGGGCCTTTTCGGGCGCCGGGTTCGAAATAGGGGTCGCGACGCTAAATGGCGTCACCCCGGAGCAGCTCAACCAACTGAACCCGGCTGTCATGGCCTACATCACCCACCTCCATGTGGCCACCGCCGGATTCATCGCGGCAACCGCCGTCGCGGTGATCGGATTGGCATGGTATGGAGTGCGCGCCGGCGCATGGTGGGCGTGGATCACCGCGGTGATTTCACCGGTCGTGGGCTTGGCGGTCGCTCTCCCGTTGCACTACGCGGGCGCTTTCGAGCATGATTGGGTAAGCCATCTCGGGCCTATATACCTGGGGACCTTGATATACGTAGTGGGGGCCGTGGTGGTATTGGTAGCCTTGACGCGCAAGGCACCCGCGACCGCTTGAGCGTCGCGCCAAGGGCGGGACGCCAAATTCTTCAGTAGTGCGGGAACCGACCTGCTCGCGGTCGGTTCATGCACCTGCGCGCCGACTGGGTGATCCAATGACCGCAAGGGGCCGGCTGGCGAGCGCTGGGGACGTCAGCCGGCCAGCAGAAGCCGGTGGTGGGCTTGACCTTCCAAGGCCTGAAGTTGACAATGGCAACATCACGTTAAGACGAGATGTAGACACTGTCAACATATCACCACGGCGACCTGCGGTCCGCGCTGCTCCAGGCAGGAGGGGAACTCCTTGAAGAACAAGGTGTTGGTGGATTGAAGCTGCGCGAGGCGGCGCGTCGGGCCGGGGTCTCGCACAACGCGCCCTACCGGCATTTCCCGGATCGCGACGCGCTGCTGGCTGCGCTGGCGGCGGAGGGCTTTCGCATGCTGGGCGAGGAGCTCGACGGCCGGAGCGGTGGGGACATGGGCGAGGCGTACGTGCGCTTCGCTCTCGCGCACCCGAACCGCTTCCGGCTCATGTTCGGGGGGCAGCTCGAGCTGCGCAAGCACGCCGGCTTGCGCGAGGCGGCGGGGCGCACTTACGAAGCGCTGCTCGCGGCCTTTCGCGCCCGGCGCGACGTGGCGAACCCGGAGCGCGCCGCCGCGGCGGCCTGGTCGCTGGTGCACGGGCTGGCGCAGCTCATGCTCGACGGCCACTTCAGCGAAGGCGCGAAGCGTCCCGATTTCGTCCGCGAGGTGATCGGCGCGGTGCGCTTCGCCGCCGCTCAGCGCTCGGCGTAGGCGCGGAAATCCTCGGCGCAGCGGCTGCGCTCGGCGTGGCAGCGCAGCAGGCGGAAGGCGGGGCTCGCCGCGGCGCGGATCTGGCCGCTGTGCCGGCGCCACAGCTCGAGCGCCGCGCCGCCGTCGCGGTTGGCGATGTGCCCGGCCATTGCCGCCATCAGCAGGTATTCGCGCGCTTCGGCTCCGAGCTCGGTCTGCGTGGCAAGCAGCTCCGAGCCGAGCTGCGCCATGCGCGCGCCGTCGCGCGCGGCGACCGCGCGGAACAGCGCGATCCAGCGCTGCTGGAACTCGTGCAGATAGGCGAAGCACCAGCCGGAGGCGATGCGACCCCAGATCAGCGCCAGGTCGTCGGGGGCGAGGTAGGGATTCAGCGCCGTCGCCACGCGCACCGCGCTGTGCAGCCAGACGTCGAGCTCGCGCGGCTCGCGGCACTCGAACAGGCGCAGCTTGAGGAGCTCCAGGTCCTTCTGCAGCCGGGTCGGCACCGCCTCGGGCACCGGGATGCGCGGGCCGACCAGGAAGTCGCGCCCGTACCAGGCGAGCCGCGTGTTCTCGACCCGCTCGAACGCATAGGCGCCCTGGAACAGCGGGTTGACCGCGCGGCGGCTGCGCTCGGGCTCCAGCAGCTCGAGCAGCGGCACGCCCACGTTGAGCAGGCCGACGACGTCCACCGCCGAGCGCTCGATGAAGCGGTGGCGCGCGGCGTTGAGGTCGAGCACCGGCTCGTAGTCCGAGTTGGCCGGCATGCCGTAGCTCGCGAACAGCGGCTCGAGCGTGGCGCGGCTGCCGAGATAGCGCGCGTCGAGGTCCCCGACGCTGAGCACGTGCACCGTCCAGAGCTCCTTCGCCAGGCCCGGGTGCTCGAACACCTCGGCCCGCGCCGGCAGCGGCACCGGCGCATCGCTCGCCACGATCAGCAGGTCGTGGTCGCTCGGCGCGAACACCGCGTAATGCGGGAACTCCTCGCCGAGCGCGCGCATCACGGTCGCGACCAGCGAGGCGTCGATCTCGTAGAGCTGGAACCACTGCACCAGCAGCCCGCCCGCGTTGAGGTGGCCGTGGATGCGGCGGTAGAACTCGCGCGTGAACAGGCTCGAGGCGCCGCTCACCCAGGGGTTGGAAGGCTCGGAGATGATCACGTCGTAGCGACGGCCGTGCGTGGAGAAGAAGGTCTTGGCGTCGTCGATCAGGATCGCGCCGCGCGGGTCGGCGAAAGCGCCGCTGTTGCGCGGCAGGAAGCCGCGCGAAGCCTCGGCCATGGCGGACTCGATCTCGACGGTTTCCACGCGCTCGATGGAAAGGCTCTGCAGCAGCGTGTGGGTGGTGAGGCCGGTGCCGATGCCGATCACCGCTACGGTTTTCGCGGCGGGGGCGAGCGCGAGCGGCAGCGCGCCGGTGAGCACCATGGTGATCTCGTCGCTGCCGCGCTGGCCGCCCTGTTCGAGGTTGATGGACCCGTCCGACTTGCCGTTGGTGCGCAGGCTGGTCGCGTCCGGATACTTCACCAGGTGCACGGTTGCGGTCTTGCCGTCGCGCTTGAACAGCACTTCGGCGTCGCGCGACGCGGCCAGCTCGCCGTGGCGGAACACGCCCGCGGTCATCTTGTTGGCGTCGAGCTCGAAGCCGAGCGCCGCCGCGAAGAAGATCGCGCCGCTGCCCGCCGCCGCGGTCCAGACCTGCCGCCTCGAGGCGAACAGGCCCAGCAGCGTGAAGCCCAGGGCCGCGTCCACCAGGCTGCCGGCGATGAGCGTGCCTTTCAGCCCGAGCAGCGGCAGGCCCGCGTGCACGGCGAAGATCACCCCGGCGATGGCGCCGAGGGTGTTGGCGGCATACACGCGGCCGATCGCCGCTTCTCCCGCGCCGCGGCGCAGCAGCGCGCCGGTGAGCAGCGGCAGCGTCATTCCCGCGCAGAAGGTCGCCGGCAGCATGACCAGCGCGGCGACGCCGCCGCCGGCCAGGTTGAACAGCAGGTAGCCGGCATCGTTGCGCGCCAGGCCCTTCATCAGGGCTTCCATCAGGGAAAAGCTCAGGTCGTAGAGCGGCAGCGTGGCGAGCGCGGCGAGCGCCATCGCCACCTGCACCCAGCCCAGGACGCGCGCCGGCTCTGCGGCGGCGTCGACCCGCTTGCGCACCGCGAGGCCGCCCAGCGCCAGGCCGAGGATGAAGGTCGAGAGCATCAGCTCGAACGAATGCGTCGAGGCGCCGAGCACCAGCGACAGCATGCGGATCCAGCTGATCTCGTAGATGAACGAGGCGAGGCCGGTGAAGAAAGCGACGCCGAGCAGCAGGCGCCAGGATGCCTCCTCCCGGGAAACGGCCTGCAGCGGCGGGTCATGCGCCGGCCGCGCAAGCAGCCAGACCGCGAGCGCGATCGCCAGATTGAGCGCGCCCGCGGCGCGCAGCGTGCCGGGCAGCCCGACCCAGGCGATCAGCACGAAGCCGCTTGCCAGCACGCCGGCGGCGGCGCCGAGGCTGTTGGTGAAGTAGAGCATCGCGATCGACTCGCCCGCGGCGGCCGGATGCGCGCGCGCGAGGCCGGCGCTCATCAGCGGGAAGGTCATGCCCAGCAGCAGCGACTGCGGCAGGATCAGCAGGCAGGCGCTCGCGAGCTTGGCGCCGAGCGCGAGCCATTCGGCGCCGAGGCCGGGCAGCAGCGACGCATAGGACCAGTCGGTGAGCGCGACGAACAGCGGATGGAAGGCGAGCGCGGCCAGCCCCACGACCGCCTCCACCAGCGCATAGGCGGCGAGCGGGTTCGCGAGGCGCGCCGAAACGCGCGCAGAGAGCGCGGCCCCGGCGGCCATGCCGCCCATGAACACCGCGAGCACCAGCGACTGCGCATACGCCGCGTGCCCGAGGTAGAGCTTCAGGTAATGCGTCCAGATCGACTCGTAGATCAGCCCGGCGAAGCCCGATGCGGTGAACAGGACGTAGAACGCGGCGCGCGACATGCGGCCCGGATGCTAAGTTAACCGCGATGCCCCTGTCATTTCGCCTCGGCGCTTTCTACTTCGCCTTTTTTGCCTATGCGGGCGTCTACGTGGCGTGGTTTCCTCTCTATCTCGCCAGCCGCGGCCTCGGCGCGGCAGAGATCGCCTGGGTGCTCGCGGCTGCGCCGGCGGTGCGCATTTTCGCGCCGGCGGCGTGGGGCTGGCTCGCCGACCGCACCGGAGCGCAGCGCGCCATCGTCGCCTTTTCCTGCGCGGCGAACGCGGCGGGCTTCGCCGTCCTGCCTTTCGTCGAGGGTTTCGCCGCCATCGCCGTCCTGATGGCGCTCACGAGCGTGCTGTCGGCGGCAGCGCTGCCGCTGGTCGAGGCGATCACGTTCGCCCATCTCGGCGCCCAGCAGGGCAGGTACGGGCCGATCCGCCTGTGGGGGTCGTTCGGCTTCATCGCGACGGTGCTCGGCGGCGGCGCCTGGCTCGAAGTGCAGCCCGCCGCCACGCTGGCGGCGGTGCTGCTGGGCTGCGCCCTCGGCACCCTGGGCGCCGCGCTGTACCTGCCGGCGGGCGCGACGCACCGTGCCGTGCAGCGCGCGCGGTTCGTGCTCCCGCCGGGCGCGACGGCCCTGCTCGGCAGCGGATTCTCCATGGCCTTCGCGCATGGCGCGCTGTACGTGTTCCTCACGCTGCACCTGCAGCGCCTGGGCTACGGCGAGACCTTCATCGGCTTCGCGTGGACGCTGGGCGTGCTGGCCGAGATCCTGGTGTTCCTGTATCTCCCCGCGCTTTTCAGGCGCGCGTCGCTGGCGACGATCCTGGCGGCGAGCTGCGCGCTGGGAGCGCTTCGCTTCCTCGCCATCGGCTGGGCCGCCGACGTGGCCGTGCTGCTGCTGCTGGCGCAGCTCCTGCACGCCGCGACCTTCGGCTCGTTTCACGCCGCGGCCGTGGCGGCCGTGCATCGGGTATTCCCCCCACACGCGCAAGGCCGCGGTCAAACGCTCTTTTCCAGCCTCTCCTACGGCGCGGGCGGGGCCGCCGGGGCGCTCGCGGCGGGCTGGGCCTGGGAGCTGGCCGGGCCCGCGGCCGCCTTCTCCCTTTCAGCCCTCGCGGCGGGGGCAGGCCTCCTTTTTGCCTATGTGCTGAAACGAGCCGGCTTCTGAGCTGTCAACAAAAGGAGCCTGACCAAACGTTCGAGGGTGCCATGAGCCGCCTGATCATCGCCGTCGCCGCCGCGGCGGCGCTTACTGCGGGTTGCCAGTCCGTCGAGACGACCAAGGCGGGCGCTGTCGGCGTCGACCGAGAGCAGCGCATGATGATCTCGTCCGAGCAGATGAACGCCGGCGCCGAGAAGGCCTACGGCGAGATGATGGCCGAGGCGAAGGCGAAAGGGGTGCTCAACCGGGACCCGGCCCAGGTGGCGCGCGTGCGGGCCATCGCCAAGCGGCTCATCCCGCAGACCGCCAGCTTCCGACCGGACGCCCCGGCCTGGAAGTGGGAGGTGAACGTGATCTCCGTCAAGGACGTGAACGCCTGGGCGATGCCGGGCGGGAAGATGGCCGTCTACAGCGGCCTGATCCAGCAGCTCAACGCGAGCGACGACGAGCTCGCCGCGGTGATGGGCCACGAGATCGCGCACGCCCTGCGCGAGCACGGCCGCGAGCGCGCCTCGCAGGCGATGGCGCAGAGCATGGGCCTCGCGGTGCTCGGCGCCGTCACCGGCATCTCCGGCAGGGCGCTCGACCTGTCGCAGCTGGCGCTCGACGTGACCCTCAACCTGCCCAACTCGCGCACCCACGAGACCGAGTCGGACCGCATCGGCGTCGAGCTTGCCGCGAGCGCGGGTTACGACCCGCGCGCCGCGGTTTCCCTGTGGGAAAAGATGCACAAGCTCGGCGACGGGCAGCCGCCGCAGTTCCTCTCGACCCATCCCTCGCACGACAGCCGCATCGCCGACCTGCGCGAGTACGCGGCCAGGGTGATGCCGCTCTATCAGAGCGCAAAGCGCTGATTCGCTGTGAGATAATTTCGTGTTCCGGCAGGCCGAAACATGGGGAAGACGCTCTACGACAAGCTGTGGGACAGCCACCTGGTGCACGTCGAGGACGACGGCACGGCGCTCATCTACATCGATCGCCACCTGGTGCATGAGGTCACGAGCCCCCAGGCCTACGAGGGCCTGAAGCTCGCGGGCCGCAAGCCCTGGCGCGTCGACTCGGTGGTCGCCACCGCCGACCACAACACCCCGACCGAGCGCTGGGAAGAAGGCATGGCGGGGGTGCGCGACCCGTTCGCCAAGCTGCAGATCGAGACCCTCGACGCCAACATGCGCGAGTACGGGGCCAAGGTCTACTTTCCGTTCCTCGACAAGCGCCAGGGCATCGTCCATGTCATCGGGCCGGAGCAGGGCGCGACGCTGCCCGGCATGACGGTGGTGTGCGGCGACTCGCACACCAGCACGCACGGCGCGTTTGCCTGCCTCGCGCACGGCATCGGCACTTCCGAAGTCGAGCACGTGCTCGCGACGCAGTGCCTCATCACGCGCAAGATGAAGAACATGCGCGTCGCGGTGGACGGCCCCCTCGGCCGCGGCATGACCGCGAAGGACGTGATCCTCGCCATCATCGGGCGCATCGGCACCGCCGGCGGCACCGGGCACGCGATCGAGTTCGCCGGCAGCACCATCCGCGCCCTGTCGATGGAAGGCCGCATGACGGTGTGCAACATGGCGATCGAGGCGGGCGCGCGCGCCGGCATGGTGGCCGTGGACGACACGACGCTCGCCTACGTGAAGGGCCGGCCGTTCGCTCCCGCGGGCGCCGAGTGGGAACGCGCGGCGGCCTGCTGGCGCGGCCTGACGAGCGACCCGGACGCCAAGTTCGACCGCGAGGTGAAGCTCGACGCGCGCGCCATCAAGCCGCACGTCACCTGGGGCACCTCGCCCGAGATGGTGGTCGCCGTGGACGAAGCGGTGCCCGACCCCGAGCGGGAAAAGGACGCGATGCGACGCGAGGGCATGGAGCGCGCGCTCATCTACATGGGCCTCGAGCCGCGCACGCGCATGACCGACATCAGGCTCGACAAGGTGTTCATCGGCTCGTGCACCAATTCGCGCATCGAGGACCTGCGCCTCGCCGCCGCGGTGGTGAAGGGCAGGCGCCTCGCGTCCAACATCCGCCAGGCGCTGGTGGTCCCGGGCTCCGGCCTGGTGAAGGCGCAGGCCGAGCGCGAGGGCCTCGACCGGGTGTTCCGCGACGCCGGCTTCGAGTGGCGCGAGCCGGGCTGCTCGATGTGCCTGGGCATGAACGAGGACCGCGTCGGCCCGGGCGAGCGCTGCGCCTCGACCTCGAACCGCAACTTCGAGGGCCGCCAGGGCGAGGGCGCTCGCACGCACCTCGTGAGCCCGGCGATGGCGGCCGCGGCGGCGATCGCGGGGCACTTCGTCGACGTGCGGGAATGGCGCTGAGATGGATAAGTTCACTGTCCTGACCGGATTGGTGGCACCCCTCGACCGCGCCAACGTCGACACCGACCAGATCATCCCCAAGGAGCACCTGAAGTCGATCAAGCGCACCGGCTTCGCGAACGCGCTGTTCGCCGCCTGGCGCCACGACCCGGAGTTCGTGCTCAACCAGCCGCGCTACCGCGGCGCGACGATCCTGCTCGCGCGCAAGAACTTCGGCTGCGGCTCCTCGCGCGAGCACGCGCCCTGGGCGCTCGTCGACTACGGCTTTCGCTGCGTCGTCGCGCCGTCCTTCGCCGACATCTTCTACAACAACTGCTTCAAGAACGGCCTGCTGCCGGTGGTGCTGTCGGAGGCCGAGGTGGACCGGCTGTTCCACGACTGCGCCGCTTTTCCCGGCTTCAAGCTGGTCGTGAACCTGGAGCAGCAAGGCGTTTCGACGGCCGACGGATCGAAGAGCATGCGCTTCGAGGTCAACGCATTCCGCAAGTACTGCCTGCTGAACGGGCTGGACGACATCGGCCTCACGCTGCGCCACGCCGGCAAGATCCGCGAGTTCGAAGCGCGCCGCAAAGCGCAATATCCCTGGTACTTCTGATGCGGGTGGCGGTGCTGCCCGGCGACGGCATCGGGCCGGAGATCGTCAGCCAGGCCTGCAGGGTCCTGCAGAAATTGGATCTGAAGGTTCAACTTCAAACAGCGCCCGTGGGCGGCGCGGGCATCGAGGCGGCCGGCCATCCGCTTCCCCCCGAAACGCTGCGGCTGGCGAAAGAGGCGGATGCGATCCTGTTCGGCGCGGTGGGCGACCCGCGCTACGACAATCTCGAGCGCGCCAAGCGCCCCGAGCAGGCGATCCTCGGCCTGCGCAAGGCGCTCGGCCTGTTCGCCAACCTGCGCCCGGCGCAGGTCTACCCGGAGCTCGCCGCCGCGTCCTCGCTGCGCCCCGAGCTGGTGGCCGGCCTCGATCTGCTGATCGTGCGCGAGCTGACCGGCGACATCTATTTCGGCCAGCCCAAGGGAATCAGAAGCAAGGGCGCGGAGCGCGAAGGATTCGACACGATGCTCTACAGCGAGAGCGAGGTGCGGCGCATCGCGCGCGTCGCCTTCGAAGCCGCGCGCCGGCGCTCCCGGCGCGTGTGCTCGGTCGACAAGGCGAACGTGCTCGAGACTTCGCAGCTCTGGCGCGAGGTGCTCACCGAGGAGTCGAGAAGCTTCGGCGATGTCGAGCTCTCGCACATGTACGTGGACAACTGCGCCATGCAGCTCGTGCGCAACCCCAAGCAGTTCGACGTGATCGTCACCGGCAACCTGTTCGGCGACATCCTCTCCGACGAGGCCTCGATGCTCACCGGCTCGATCGGCATGCTGCCCTCGGCCTCGCTCGACGCGAACAACAAGGGCCTGTACGAGCCCATCCACGGCTCGGCGCCCGACATCGCCGGCAAGAATCTGGCAAATCCTCTGGCGACGATACTTTCGGCGGCGATGATGTTGCGCTACAGTTTCAATCAGGATCAGGCCGCCGATCGCATCGAAGCCGCAGTGGCCAAGGTATTGGCGCGCGGGCTGCGTACGGCGGATATCCATCAGGCGGGAACGCAGCAGATCGGCACAGTGCAAATGGGCGACGCGGTAGTGGCAGCTTTGTAATTCAATGTATCTTTCCGGAAAAACGTCATGAGAAAGGTTGGTTTTGTAGGTTGGCGCGGCATGGTAGGTTCGGTGCTGAT
>MERP01000082.1 GCA_001772055.1 Betaproteobacteria bacterium RIFCSPLOWO2_12_FULL_68_19 | reverse complement strand
CATCTCGGCGCTGGCGATGGCCTGGGGCGAGGAGGAGCTCGAGCCCTCCGGCCCGCTCGAGGAGCCGACCCTGGTGCAGGACTTCACCGCCACCGATCTGGACTTCATGCACATGTCGGACGAGGACATCGAGAAGGCGATCGACGAGCTGCGGGCGGCGCTGCGCAAGAACGTCCCGCCGCGATGAGGCCGAGCGCGAGGCGGTCCGAGGAGCTGCGGCCGGTGCGCATCACGCGCCGCTACACGCGCCACGCCGAAGGCTCGGTGCTGGTCGAGTTCGGCGACACGCGCGTGCTGTGCACCGCCTCGGTCGAAGAGCGCGTGCCGCCGTTCCTGCGCGACAGCGGCCGCGGCTGGGTCACGGCCGAGTACGGCATGCTGCCGCGCGCGACCAACACGCGCAGCGAGCGCGAGGCGGCGCGCGGCAAGCAGTCCGGCCGCACGCAGGAGATCCAGCGCTTGATAGGACGCTCGCTCCGCGCGGTCGTCGACCTCGCGTCGCTCGGGACGAGAACCATACAGGTGGACTGCGACGTGCTCCAGGCCGACGGGGGGACGCGCACCGCCGCGATCACCGGCGCCTTTGTCGCCCTGCACGATGCCGTTTCCTGGCTCCAGGAACGAAAGCTCATCGTGCAAAGCCCTGTCAGGGACTTCGTCGCCGCGGTCTCCGTGGGCATCTATCAGGGCGTGCCGGTGCTCGACCTGGACTATGCCGAGGACTCTGCCTGCGGCACCGACATGAACGTGGTGATGACCGGCGCCGGGGGCTTCGTCGAGCTGCAGGGCACGGCTGAGGGCGAGCCGTTCTCGCAAAAGGAACTGGATGCGCTGGTAGAGCTCGCGGCGCGTGGCATCGGCGAACTGATCGCACAGCAGAAGCGCGCTTTAGGAGCGTGAAGCTCGTCCTCGCCTCGGGCAATCCCGGCAAGCTGCGGGAGATCGGGACGCTGCTCGCTCCACTTTCCTTTGAAGTGATTTCACAAGGCAGCCTTGGGGTGGCCGAGGCGGAGGAGCCGCACGACACCTTCCTCGAGAACGCGCTCGCCAAGGCGCGCCACGCGGCCCGCGCTTGCGGCCTGCCGGCGCTCGCCGACGATTCCGGGCTGTGCGTCGAGGCGCTGCGCGGCGAGCCCGGCGTGCACTCGGCCTACTACGCCGGGCGGGAAGGCGGCCGGGAGGAGCGGGATGCCCGCAATAACGAATTGTTGTTGAGAAAAGTTGGTCAAAATCGTAGTGCCTGCTACTACTGCATCATGGTCCTCGTGCAGCGCGTCGATGATCCCAGACCCCTTATCGCCGAGGGCCTCTGGCGCGGCGAGATCGCGCGCGCGCCGCGCGGCCGCGGCGGCTTCGGCTACGACCCGCTGTTCTACCTGCCGGGCCTGGGCAGGACCGCCGCCGAGCTCGAGCCGGCGGAAAAGAACCGCCTCAGCCACCGCGGACAGGCGCTCGCGAAGCTCATGGGTTTGCTAAGTGAATCCTGTCCTGGTTGAGAACTCGAAGCAGGTACGGCTTGCCGTGCTGCCGCCGCTGGCGCTCTACGTGCACATCCCGTGGTGCGTGCGCAAGTGCCCGTATTGCGACTTCAATTCCCATCAGGTCGGGGGCGAGCTGCCCGAGCGCGAGTACGTCGAGAAGCTGATGCTCGACCTGGAAAGCCTGCTTCCCTCGGTGTGGGGCAGGCGCGTCCTGAGCGTGTTCATCGGCGGGGGCACGCCGAGCCTGTTCTCGCCCGAATCGATCGACGCGCTGCTCTCGGCGATCCGCGCGCGCCTTGCGCTCGAGCCGCATGCCGAGATCACGCTCGAGGCGAACCCGGGCACGGTCGAGGCGGCGCGCTTCCGCGGCTTCCGCGCGGCGGGCGTGAACCGCATCTCGGTGGGCGTGCAGAGCTTCGACGACGCGATGCTCGCCCGGCTGGGACGCATCCACTCGTCGGCCGAGGCGCGCCGCGCCATCGACGCCGCGCTCGAGAGCTTCGACAACGTGAACCTCGACCTGATGTACGGCCTGCCCGGCCAGAGCGTGGAAATGGCGCGCGCCGACCTCGAGCAGGCGCTCCAATGCGCCGTGCCGCACCTCTCGGCCTACCAGCTCACCATCGAGCCGAACACCGCTTTCTGGAGCAAGCCGCCGCTGCTCCCGGAGCACGATTTGTGCGCCGACGTGCAATTGATGATCGAAGAAACCCTGCATCAAGGGGGATTCGAGCATTACGAGACCTCGGCCTTCGCGAAGCCCGGCATGCGCTGCCGCCACAACCTCAACTACTGGGAGTTCGGCGACTACCTCGGCATCGGCGCGGGCGCGCACGGCAAGGTCAGCTTCCCCGACCGCGTCACGCGCCACGAACGCGTCAAGCAGCCCAGGGACTACCTGCAAAAGAGCACTCTTGCGGAAGACAAGACCGTACCGCCCTCGGAGCTGCCGTTCGAGTTCATGCTGAACGCGCTTCGCCTGGTGGAAGGCTTTGAAGTGAAATTATTCAGTGAACGAACGGGTCTGGCGCTCTCCACGATCGAAGCGGGGCTGGAGAAAGCCGAAGCGAAAGGCCTGATCGAGCGAGACTGGAAGCTCATCCGGCCCACGGCGCGCGGGCAGCGCTTCCTCAACGAGCTGCTGCAGCTCTTCCTGCCGGAAAAATAGATAGCTAAGGCTGGTAGACGATCGCCCGCACGGGGGTGGGCTTGTAGTCGTTCACCGGGTTGTTCATCTGCGGGCAGTTGGAGATCACCGCGAGGACATCCATCTCGGCGCGCAGCTCGACGTAGTCGCCGGGCTTGGAGATGCTCGGGCCCATGTCCATCGCGCCGTCGGCGCCCACCGGCACGTACATGAAGAAGTTGAGGTTGGCGACCATGTCGCGCGCGCCCATGCCGTAGCGCTTGAGCTGGTCGAGGAAGTTCTGCCGGCAGTTCGGATCGCCGGGCTTGCCGTAACGGTGGCGGTTGAGGCTCGAGGAGCAGCAGCCGCCGATCGTGTCGTGGAAGCCGCAGGTATCCTCGATCAGGGTGAACATCGGGTTGCAGTTCACGGAGTAGAGCACCGTGCCCTTGCGCACGAAGATGCTGCCGTTGATCTTCATCGTGTCGGCGGCGGCGTAGCGCTCCTCGTAGTCGCTCGAGTTGTAGCAGAGGAAGTCGACCGCCTGGCGGCCTTCGAGGTCGACCAGGCGCAGCACCTGGCCGCGCGAGATCTCGCGGCTCCAGCCCGCGCGCGCCGGGATCACCTCGTCGAGGATCTTCATACCTGGGACATTCATGGCCGCCTCTTGTAGAAAAGCTCCCGGATCGGGTGGCCGAGGCGCTTGCCGCGCGCCTCGAACTTGGTGACCGGTTTCTCGGCCAGGCCGCTGTCCGCCTTCTCCAGGGACGCCTCCCTGGAGAACACTTCCTGCATCCGGTCGGCGTAGTCCGGCCAGTCGGTGGCCGCATGCAGGATGCCGCCGGGGGCGAGCTTGCGCGCGGCGAGCGCGGCGAAGGCGGGCTGCACCAGGCGGCGCTTGTGATGGCGCTTCTTCGGCCAGGGGTCGGGGAAGAAGAGGTGGATCGCCGCGAGTGAGCCGTCGGCGACCATGTGCTCGAGCACGTCGACGGCGTCGTGGCGCACGACGCGCACGTTGGCGAGCCGCCCCGCCTCGATGCGGTTGAGGAGGCTGCCCACGCCCGGGCCGTGGACTTCTGCGGCGATGAAATCGACCTCGGGATGGGCCTTGGCGATCTCGACCGTTGTCTCACCCATCCCGGATCCGATTTCGAGCACGAGTGGGCGAGCGGAAATGATCTTCTGATCGGAAAACGCAATGCCGTACTTCGGGTAGAGCTGCTCCAGCGCGCGTGTTTGCGCCGGGGTGGTCCTGCCCTGTCGCAGGACATAGCTGCGGATCGGCCGGTTCAAGCGGCCTTTGAGGAGATCGTTCCTTCGGTGGGCGAGGAGGGCGCGGCGCTGTAGAGCTTCTTCGGCATGCGGCCGGCGAGGAAGGCCTCGCGCCCGGCCTCGACCGCCTTCTTCATCGCCCCGGCCATCAGCACCGGGTCGCGCGCCGCGGCGATGGCGGTGTTCATCAGCACGCCGTCGCAGCCGAGCTCCATCGCGATCGAGGCGTCCGAGGCGGTGCCCACGCCCGCGTCGACCAGCACCGGCACCTTCACCTTCTCGATCACGAGCTGCAGGTTCCAGGGATTGAGGATGCCCATGCCCGAGCCGATGAGCGAGGCGAGCGGCATCACCGCGACGCAGCCGATCGACTCCAGCAGCTGCGCCTGGATCGGGTCGTCGGAGCAGTACACCATGACCTTGAAGCCTTCCTTCACCAGCTGCTCGGCGGCCTTCAGGGTCTCCGGCATGTTCGGGTACAGCGTGTGCGGATCGCCCAGCACCTCGAGCTTGGCGAGCTCGTGCCCGCCGAGCAGCTCGCGCGCGAGGCGGAGCGTGCGCACCGCGTCGGCGGCGCTGTAGCAGCCGGCGGTGTTGGGCAGGTAGGTGAACCTGGAGGGCGGCAGCGCGTCGAGCAGGCTCGGCTCGCCGCGGTTCTGGCCGATGTTGGTGCGGCGGATGGCGACGGTGACGATCTCGGCGCCGGAGGCCTCGACCGCGGCGCGCGTCTGCGCGAAGTCGCGGTACTTGCCGGTGCCGACGAGCAGCCGCGAGCCATAGCTCCTGCCCGCGATGACGAGCGCGTCTTTCACGGCCTAGCCTCCGCCCACCGCGACCACGATCTCGAGCTGGTCGCCGTCCGCCACCAGCGTGCTCGCATGCGCGCTCTTCGGCACGATCTCGCCGTTGCGCTCAACGGCGAGCTTTTTCCCTGCCAGGGACATGGTTTCGATCAGCGCCGACACAGGCATCGAGCTTTCCAAGCGCCGCGGCGCACCGTTGACGGTCACCTCGATCATGCGATCAAGATTACCACGTGTAATCAACCCCGAGCAGCAGCGTGCGGTCGGTCGACGCGCGCCCCGGCGCGGGCCGGCGCTCCCAGTCGACGTTGAGCTGCGCGGCTGCGTTGATGCGCGCGATCAGAGGCACACGCACCCCGGTCTTCGAGCGCACCACGACCGCGGCCGTGTCCTCCAGGTTCCAGAAACCCTCCTGCTCGTGGAAGAGCTCGACCTTGCGGCCCTTGGGCCTGAGGCTGCCCTTGATGCCCCAGCCGGCCGCCGGGTACTCCTCGCCCGGCCCGACGAAGCGCTCCACCACGACATAGTCCAGGCCGCCGCGAACCGAGAGGCTCGCGGCCGGCGCGTCGAGGAGCTCCACGCCGTAGCCCGCGCCGAGCGCCGTGCGCCGGTCGACGTCCTTCGCCTCGTCGTGCTCGATCGACGTGCGGCCGTAGCCGAATCGTCGCTCGTCGAGGAACCGGTCGTAGTTGCCACCCACGAGCCAGGCCGAGGTGTCGCCGAGCACAGGGTCCTCGCGCTGCTCGATCTTGCCCGAGAGGGAGTACCGGTAAAGCCTGGCGCGCGCCGTGAGCTCGGCGTCCGCGTAGAGGCGCTCGCTCTCGACGTTGCCGCTCGTGTAGGTCGCCGAGAGCGTCGCGCGCCCCTCGTACGACGTGCCAAGGCCGCTCCTGTGCGGCTCGGGATTCAGGTAGGCGATGTCCTCGAGCGCGATCTCGGCGGCGCTTGCGTCGGGGGCGACGAGCAGCGCGCCGCCGCCGTAGAGCGGCTGCAGGGTGCCGAGCGTCGGCGCCGCCGCGCCCCGGAGCATCACTTCCACGGGCTGCGTCGTCGAGATCGACACCACCTGGCGCCAGTCGAGCGCCACCTCGCCGGCATACGGCGTCGCCACGATCAGCCTGTCGCCCGCCCTGCCTTTGATCTGGCCGCTGATGCGGTCGCCGTTGGCGAGGCGAATCTCGTCCGCCGCGGCGCCGGACGGAGCGAAGCAAAGACAGGCCACGAGCAAAGCGAGCTTCAATATATTTCCTCCCGATCTTTCGGCCGGCCCATAAACGGACAGCCCGGCGCGCAAGCGAGTTCCTGAAGCGCACTAGCGGGGGAGGAGGGGATGGGGCACCGCGTGATCGAATGGAACTGCCTTAAAATCCGCGGCAGGCGGGTGTAGTTCAATGGCAGAACGGCAGCTTCCCAAGCTGCATACGAGGGTTCGATTCCCTTCACCCGCTCCAGCTGACACTCACACGGTATCCCCCTGCAGCACATCACGGCGACTCTTGGGCGCGCGCTGCGTCCGGCACCGCACATACTGGTGGCGCCCGTTTACGCCACCGACCCGCTGACCAACGTGGTCTTCCCGATCAGCGAGGCAGAGATCCTGCGCGGGGCATTCAAGGGCGGTGCGACGCAGTTCGTGAGGGACGGCGTGGTCCGGTATGTCGGGCTTTGCGTCGGTGCTGGCGAGCTCGCGGAGACGCTCAAGGTCCTGGGCGCCGCAGCGAAGCCGCACGCTACGGGCCCGGATCTCTGGCCAAGGCCCGACGAGCCCAAGGCCTGAGCGCGCTGCGCGGGGAGTGAGCGCCGGGCATAGAAT
>MERP01000081.1:573-9317 GCA_001772055.1 Betaproteobacteria bacterium RIFCSPLOWO2_12_FULL_68_19 | reverse complement strand
GGAGGGCGCGTGCACGAACCTGCCGTCGCCGAGGTAGATGCCGACGTGCGACTTCTTCTTGCCTTCCTGGTCGAAGAACAGCAGGTCGCCGCGCTGCATCGACCCGCGCACCGGCCTGGACGCCCGCAGCTGGTCCTCGGTAGTGCGCGGCAGCGCCATGCCCGCCTGGCGGTAGCTGAACTGCACCAGGCCGCTGCAATCGAATCCCCTCGAGGGGCTCGAGCCGCCGAAGCGGTAGGGCTTGCCGACCATCTTCGCCGCATGGCCGGCCGCGCGCCCGGCGCTGCCGCTCGGCGCCTCGACGGGTGCACGGGGGGCGCTGGCACAGGCTGCCAACGTGAAAAACAGAACCAATGGAAGGACCCGTCCCGCCATACGGGCCTAACTATGCCGGATTACGCCGCGGCCCGCTCGGCGCGCTTCCTTTCGTGCTCCTCGAGATGGCGCTTGCGCAGGCGGATCGAGCGCGGCGTGATCTCGGCCAGCTCGTCGTCGCCGATGAACTCCACCGCGTACTCGAGCGTGACGCCGATCGGGGGCGTGAGGTCGATCGCCTCGTCCTTGCCCGAGGCGCGGATGTTGGTGAGCTGCTTGGTGCGGATCGGGTTGACCACCAGGTCGTTGTCGCGGCTGTGGATGCCGACGATCATGCCCTCGTAGACCGGGTCGCCGGGGCTCACGAACATGCGGCCGCGCTCCTGCAGCTTCCACAGCGCGTAAGCCACCGCCACGCCGTCGTCCTGCGACACCAGCACCCCGTTGCGGCGCTCGGCGACCTCGCCCTTGGCCGGCGCATAGTCGTCGAACACGTGGCTCATGATGCCCGTGCCGCGGGTGAGGGTCATGAACTCGCCCTGGAAGCCGATCAGCCCGCGCGCCGGGATGCGGTAGTCGAGCCGTACCCTTCCCTTGCCGTCCGGATGCATCTCGACCAGCTCGCCGCGGCGCCCGCCCAGCTCTTCCATGACGCCGCCCTGATGCTGGTCCTCCACGTCGACCGTCAGAAGCTCGAAGGGCTCGCAGCGCACGCCGTCGATGTCCTTGTACACGACGCGTGGCCGCGACACCGCCAGCTCGTAGCCCTCGCGGCGCATGTTCTCGAGCAGGATGGTGAGGTGCAGCTCGCCGCGCCCGCAGACGATGAAGGTGTCGGTGTCCTCGGGGTACTCCACGCGCAGCGCCACGTTGCTCTTCGTCTCGCGCTCGAGGCGCTCGCGCAGCTGCCGGCTGGTGACGAACTTGCCCTCGCGGCCGGCGAGCGGCGAGGCGTTCACCAGGAAGTTCATGGTGAGGGTCGGCTCGTCGACGCGCAGCAGCGGCAGCGCCTCGGGATGATCGAGGTCGCACAGCGTCGAGCCGATCCAGAGCTCCTCGATGCCGTTGACGAGCACGATGTCGCCCGCCACCGCTTCCTCGACCTGCACCCGCTCCAGGCCCTCGAACATGAGCACCTGGTTGATCTTCGCCTTCACGGATTTCTCTCCATGAAGGACGAGCACCTCCTGCGCCGCCCGCAGCCTGCCGCGGCGGATGCGCCCGATGCCGATCTTGCCGACGTAGCTCGAGTAGTCGAGCGAGCAGATCTGCAGCTGCAGCGGCGCGTCGGCGTCCTCGTCGCGCATCGGCACGTGCTCGAGGATCGCCTCGAACAGCGGCGTCATGTCTTTCCCGATGGTATTGGGTTCGGCGGTAGACCAGCCTTGCAGCGCGGAGGCGTAGATCACCGGGAAGTCGAGCTGGTGCTCGGAGGCGCCGAGCTTGTCGAACAGATCGAAGGTCTGGTTCACCACCCACTCGGGCCGCGCGCCGGGACGGTCGACCTTGTTCACCACCACGATCGGCTTCAGGCCGTGGGCGAGCGCCTTGCGCGTCACGAAGCGGGTCTGCGGCATCGGTCCCTCGACCGCGTCGACCAGCAGCAGCACCCCGTCGACCATCGAGAGCACGCGCTCCACCTCGCCGCCGAAGTCGGCGTGGCCCGGCGTGTCGACGATGTTGATGTGCGCGCCGCGGTAGCGCACCGCGCAGTTTTTCGCCAGGATGGTGATGCCGCGCTCGCGCTCGAGGTCGTTCGAGTCCATCACCCGCTCCTCGACGTGCTGGTGCGCGGCGAACGTGCCCGACTGCTGCAGCAGCTTGTCGACCAGGGTGGTCTTGCCGTGGTCGACGTGGGCGATGATGGCGAGGTTGCGCAGCGCGCGAGGCATGGGAAGTTCTTGAAAAACCGCGCATTGTACGTGAGAATCCTCCTCCCCTGTTGGCCATTTAACCCCCCAATTCCCCATGGACAAGGCACTTCTATCAAAGACGGCGGCCGCTATGGTCGCCAAAGGCAAAGGCATCCTCGCGGCCGACGAGTCGAGCGGCACCTGCGAGAAGCGCTTCCAGTCGGTGGGCGTCGACTGCACCGAGGAGAGCCGCCGCGCCTACCGCGGACTGCTCTTCGGTACGCCGGGCATCGAGCAATTCCTCTCCGGAGTGATCCTGTTCGACGAGACCGCGCGGCAGAAGGCCGACGACGGCGCGACGTTCCCGGCCTATCTGGCGAAGAAAGGCATCATTCCCGGCATCAAGGTGGACAAGGGCACGGTCGACATCCCGCTCGCGCCGGGCGAGAAGGTGACCGAGGGCCTCGACGGGCTCTCCAAGCGGCTCGACGAGTACTTCAAGATGGGCTGCCGCTTCGCCAAGTGGCGCGCGGTCATCACCATCGGCAAGAACATCCCGACCCACAGCTGCCTGTACGCCAATGCGCATGCGCTGGCGCGCTACGCGGCAGCCTGCCAGGCCGCTTCCATCGTTCCCATGATCGAGCCCGAGGTGCTGCTCGACGGCGAGCACACGATCGAGCGCTGCGAGGAGGTCACCGAGGCGACGCTGCGCGCGACCTATGCCGCGATCGCTGCATACAATGTTTTTCCGGAATTTCTGATTCTAAAGACCAGCATGGTCGTCTCGGGCAAGGGCAACCCGCGCCAGGCCGGCCCTGGCGAGGTCGCCGAGCGCACGCTGCGCGTGCTCAAGCGCACCGTCCCCGCCGCGCAGCCCGGCATCGTGTTCCTCTCCGGCGGCCAGTCCGACGAGTCGGCGACCGCGCACCTGAGCGCGATGGCCGCGACCAAGGGGCTGCCCTGGCCGCTCACCTTCTCTTACTCGCGCGCGCTGCAGAACCCGGCGCTCAATACCTGGCGCGGCGAGGCGGGCAACGTCGCCGCGGCGCAGAAGGCCTTCCATCACCGCGCGCGCATGAACAGCCTCGCCTGCCAGGGCAAGTGGCGCCCGGAGCTTGAAAAACAGGCAGCCTGATGGCTTTGTTTGAATCAAAAATAAAATCACTTCCACGGATCGGCAAAGGGAAGGTGCGCGACATCTACGCGGTGGGCGACGACAAGATGCTGATCGTCGCGAGCGACCGGCTCTCCGCCTTCGACGTGGTGCTGCCCGATCCGATCCCCGACAAGGGCAAGGTGCTGAACCAGATGGCCAACTTCTGGTTCGAGCGCCTGCGCCACATCGTGCCGAACCAGCTGACGAGCATAGATCCCGAATCCATTGTCACCCCCGAGGAACAGGCCCAGGTGCGCGGCCGCTCGGTGGTGGTGAAGAAGCTCAAGCCCCTGCCGATCGAGGCGGTGGTGCGCGGCTACCTCATCGGCTCGGGCTGGAAGGACTACCAGAGGACCGGCGCGGTATGCGGCATCGAGCTGCCCAAGGGGCTGCGCCAGGCCGAGAAGCTGCCGCAGCCGATCTTCACGCCCGCCACCAAGGCCGAAACGGGGCACGACCAGAACATCAGCTTCGCCGAGGCCGAGAAGCTGGTCGGCAAGGACATCGCCGCCAAGGTGCGCGACATCAGCCTGCGCCTCTACAAGGAGGCGGCCGACTACGCGGCGACCAAGGGAATCATCATTGCGGATACGAAGTTCGAATTCGGCTTGGATGAAAGAAACGATCTCGTCCTCATCGACGAAGTCCTCACCGCCGACTCCTCGCGCTTCTGGCCGGCGGACTCCTACCAGGTCGGAATCAGCCCGCCCTCGTACGACAAGCAATACGTGCGCGACTATCTCGAGACGCTTACCTGGGACAAGACCCCGCCGGCGCCGAAGCTGCCGCCGGACGTGATCTCCCGCACTTCGCAGAAATACCGGGACGCGCTCGAGCGCCTCACGGGGAGGAAGCTCGCGTGATCGGCATCGTGATGGGATCGAGCTCCGACTGGGACACGATGAAGGCGGCCGCGCGCATGCTGGACGATTTCGGCGTCCCCTACGAGGCCAAGGCGATGTCGGCGCATCGCAGCCCCGAGCTGGTGGCCGAATGGGCGGCGAGTGCCGCGCAGCGCGGCCTGAAGGCGATCATCGCCGGCGCCGGGGGCGCGGCGCACCTCGCCGGGGTAGTCGCCGCGCACACGACGCTGCCGGTGCTCGGCGTGCCGATACCCTCGAAGCACCTGCAGGGGCTCGATTCTCTGCTCTCCACGGTCCAGATGCCCATGGGTGTTCCGGTCGCGACCTTCGCCATCGGCGAGGCAGGCGCCGCGAACGCCGCGCTTTACGCGATCTCCATGCTGGCGCTGTCGGACGAGAAACTCGCTGCAAAGTTGAAAGACTTCAGAAAGAAGCAAGCCGAAGCGGTGCGAAAGGCCGAGCTGCCCAGGCACTGAGGTGTTACCATAGTAATACCATGGCCGTTACACTGAAGCTTTCCCCCGAGCTCAAGGACCGGGTCGCGTCCGTTGTCGAAGGAACTGACAAGAGCGCGCACGCTTTCATGGTCGAGGCCATCGAGCAGCAGACCCGGCTGGCGGAACGGCGCAAGGAGTTCATCGCGGACGCCCTCAAGGCGCGGCGTCACGCCCTGCGCACCGGCAAGGCCTACGCGTTCGAGGACGTAAGGAGCTATTACGCTGCGCGCGCGGCCGGCAAGCCTGCCAAGCGGCCGCGACTCAAGCGGTGGCGCGCCTAGAGTTCGCGGCACGCGCGGAAGCCGACCTCGATCGGATTTTCGAGTTTGCCGCTGCCGAGGATCCAGTCGCCGCAGGCGCGGCCGCTGACTTGATCCTCGACGCCCTTCGCATTCTCGAGCGTCACCCGCTGATCGGGCGGCCCGTGGACGAGGAACTCCGCGCGCTCGTCATATCCCGAGGCAAGTCGGGCTATGTTGCGCTCTACGAGTACCGCGAGGCGCAAGACGTCATTCTCGTGCTGGCGCTGCGCCATCAGAAGGAAGCCGGATTCCCGGAAGAACGATGAAATCCGAAGTTGCCCGAGGGGCGGAAATCCTGAAAGCGGGCGGGTTGGTCGCGTTCCCTACTGAAACCGTCTACGGCCTCGGTGCCGACGCGTCGAACGCCAGGGCCGTGGCGCGGCTTTATGCCGTCAAAGGCAGGCCCGCCGATCACCCGGTCATCGTGCACTTCGCCTCGGCGGAGCAGGCCTTCGCCTGGGCGCGCGAGGTGCCCGACGCGGCGCGCAGGCTGGCCGAGCGCTTCTGGCCCGGTCCGCTCACCCTGATCCTCAAGCGCTCCGAGCTGGCCCAGGACTTCGTCACCGGCGGGCAGGACAGCGTGGGCCTGCGCGTGCCTTCACATCCTGTCGCTCATGAATTGCTTTCCATCTTCGGCTCGGGTGTGGCTGCACCGTCGGCGAATCGCTTCGGGCTGGTGTCGCCGACCACGGCCGCGCACGTGCGCGAGGACCTCGGCGCCGATGTCGAGCTCGTGCTGGAGGGCGGGCCGAGCGAGGTAGGCATCGAATCGACGATCGTCGATCTTTCCGGGGGCGGGGCGGTGCTGTTGCGGCCGGGGGCGATCACGAAGCAGCAGATCGAAGAAGTCATGAAAGTGACGGAAAAAAATCTTGCTGCGCCCCGCCACCCCGGCTCGCTCGAGCGCCACTACGCGCCGCGCACCCCGGCGCGCCTGCTCCCCGCCCACGAACTGGACAGGCAGATTGCCGTGATGACGGATCGCGTCGCCGTGCTGGCGTTCTCGCGCCCGGACGAGCGCGTCGACTACTGGCTGCGCATGCCGCGCGAGCCCGCGGCGTACGCGCGGCGCCTGTATGCGGCGCTGCGCGAGCTCGACTCGGCGGGCTGCGAGGCGATCCTGGTCGAGGCGCCGCCCGATGCGCCCGAATGGGCGGCGGTGCGCGACCGGCTGCGTCGCGCCTGCTCCGGGGCGTAGAATGCGCGCGCAATGCGCGCGATGCTCCTGCTCCTCGCTCTGCTCGGCCTGCCGGCCGGGTGCGCGGTGCACATCGATTCCGACTCGCATGCGGCGACGATCCTCGGGGTCGGCATCATCGCCGCGGGGATGTACAGCTACGAGACGCAGCGCGAGAGCGCGCCCGAGCTCGCGCCGGACCGCACGGTGAGCGAGCAGGACTGCACGCGCCCCGTCGACCTCACTCTCGGCAACCTGCGCTGCAAGTAGCTAGGCGAGCTTCGGGTCGGGCCTTCCGTCCTCGACCACGAACGACGCCAGCGTGCTGCAGTCGGCGTCGCGCTCCCGCACCGACGCCATCGCACGCAGGTCCGCCCTGAGCAGCTTCGGACTTACGTCGACGCGCGTGTAGCCGCGGTAGCGGCTGTCGGCTAGCACGATGTGCGGGTTGTCGGGGAGGAACCGGTTTACCCGCTCCTGCGCCCAGGCCTGCGAGGTGATCGAGGTGCCGACGAACTCGGCTGCGACGACCGGCGAGGCGGGATCGTCGAAGTCGGCCTTCAACTGCGAGACGTGGAACGAGTGCACGTCGCCGCCGATCACGACGGGATTTGAAACTTTGTGTGAAGTGAGGGCTTCGAAAAGACGCGTCCGCGCTGCGGGATAGCCGTCCCAGCCGTCGGTCCAGGCGCGCCGCCCGGGCCCGGGCTTCTGGTCGAACTGCGCCATGCGGGTGGTCTGCGCGATGACGTTCCAGCCGGCGCGCGAGCGCGCGAGCGCGGCGTCGAGCCATCGCTCCTGCGCAAAGCCGAGCATCGAGCGGCCCGGCGCGAAAAGGCGCGCGCATTGCTCGACGTCGACGGTGTTGGAGCCGCCGGCGCGGTTGCGGCGCGGACAGGCCTGCCAGGAGCGGTACTGGCGCGTGTCGAGCACGTGAAACTGCGCGAGGCCGCCCCAGCCGAGCTGCGCATGGAGGCGCATGCGCGGCCCGTCCGGGCGCATCCGCGCCGGCAGCGGCATGTGCTCGTAGTAGGCGCGATAGGCCGCCGCCCGGCGCTCGAGAAAGGCCTCGCGCGGCATGCCGTCCTCCGGGCGCTCGTCGGCATAGTCGTTGTCGACTTCGTGATCGTCCCAGGTCAGGACCCAGGGGCAGGCGGCGTGCGCCGCCTGGAGATCGGGGTCGCTGCGGTACAGCGCATGGCGCGCGCGATACTCCTCGAGCGTGTAAGGCTCCGGCGCGTCGTGGTGGCGCACATGGTCCCGGCCCCAGCTCGATTCGTAGATGTAGTCGCCGAGAAAAACCATCAGCTCGGGCGCATCGGCGACGATGTGCCGGTAAGCGCCGAAGTAACCCTGCTCGTATTGCTGGCAGGAGCCGAACGCGAAGCGCAGGCGTCCGGGCACGACGCCCGGCGCGGGCGCCGTGCGCGTGCGCCCGACCGGGCTTTGCGCATCCCCGGCGCCGAACCGGTACCAGTACCAGCGATCCGGCTCGAGCCCCCGCACCTCGACGTGCGCGGAATGCGCCCACGCCGGCTCCGCAGTGGTCGTTCCGGAAAAGACAATGGATTTCATGGCCTCGTCCCTGCTGACCCGGAGCATTGCGGCCGGAGAGTGGCCGCCCGGCGCGGCGCTGCCTTCGGAGACCCGGCTCGCCGAGCGTTTCAACGTCTCGATCGGCACGCTGCGCAAGGCGATCGACGAGCTGGTTGCCGAGCGCATGGTGGTGCGCCAGCAGGGGCGCGGGACCTTCGTCGCGACCCACGGCTCGAGCCGCCTGCTCTTCCACTTCTTCCATATCGTGCCGCGCGGAGGCGAGAAGCAGTATCCGCACACCCGCACGCTCGGCTTCCGGCGCAACCCGGCCGGGCCCGACGAGGCAAGAAAGCTCGGGCTCGGCCCCGGCGAGCCCGTACTGCGCGTGCGCCCGACCGGGCTTTGCGCATCCCCGGCGCCGAACCGGTACCAGTACCAGCGATCCGGCTCGAGCCCCCGCACCTCGACGTGCGCGGAATGCGCCCACGCCGGCTCCGCAGTGGTCGTTCCGGAAAAGACAATGGATTTCATGGCCTCGTCCTCGGCGACCTCCCAGCGCAGCGTTGTGGCGATGGGGTCCACGCCGGTGAGGCGCGTCCACAGCACCATGCCATCGGGGGACGGATAGCCGGAGGCGACGCCGAGCGCGAACGGGTACGACGCGAAGCGCGGGGGTTGCGCCCTGAGCGGCGACGCCGCTGCCGCCGCGAGCACGGCGAGGCTTCGAAGGAACTCGCGGCGCGAGGTCACTGCGTCAGCTTATCGCGCCGCCGGCTCGCCCTGCTTGCCCAGATCCGAGAAATATTCGTGCTTCTCGGTATTGACGAGGCTCCTGCGCAGCTCGACCGGCACGTCGTGGTAGCTGAGCGCGGTGCGGTTGATCTCGAGCAGCGGCGCGCCCTGCTTCACCCCCAGCAGCCTGGCGATCTCTGCGCTGGCCAGCGTTGCGCGCAGCCGCTCGCTGGTGCGCAGCACGTTGATCCCGTAGCGCGTCTGGTAAAGGTGATAGATCGTGTTGTCGCGCGCCGTGAAGATCTTCTGC
>MERP01000081.1:0-550 GCA_001772055.1 Betaproteobacteria bacterium RIFCSPLOWO2_12_FULL_68_19 | reverse complement strand
CACGTTGATCCCGTAGCGCGTCTGGTAAAGGTGATAGATCGTGTTGTCGCGCGCCGTGAAGATCTTCTGCGTGAGGTCGGGAAACAGCCGCCGCGGCAGCACCAGGTCGTCAACGATCACGGGCTGGCCCTGCAGCGTGAGCAGGTTGCGGATGCGCAGTACGGGCTCGCCGGGGCCGAGCCCGAGCTTTCTTGCCTCGTCGGGCCCGGCCGGGTTGCGCCGGAAGCCGAGCGTGCGGGTGTGCGGATACTGCTTCTCGCCTCCGCGCGGCACGATATGGAAGAAGTGGAAGAGCAGGCGGCTCGAGCCGTGGGTCGCGACGAAGGTCCCGCGCCCCTGCTGGCGCACCACCATGCGCTCGGCAACCAGCTCGTCGATCGCCTTGCGCAGCGTGCCGATCGAGACGTTGAAACGCTCGGCGAGCCGGGTCTCCGAAGGCAGCGCCGCGCCGGGCGGCCACTCTCCGGCCGCAATGCTCCGGGTCAGCAGGCGTTTCACGTCGCGATACAGCGGCGCGATGGCGCCGACTTCGACCGGCCGGTTCATGGGG
>MERP01000080.1:329-5043 GCA_001772055.1 Betaproteobacteria bacterium RIFCSPLOWO2_12_FULL_68_19 | reverse complement strand
AGCGCGGGCGCAGCATGCTGCCCTCCGGAATGAACACCTCCAGCGGCTTCAGGCATCCCGCGTTGAGCGGAATCTCGTCGTCGACCAGCGTGCGGAACACGTACAGCACCGCCGCCATGCACACCGCCGCCGGGGCGTTGAAGTTGTCGGGCAGCTGGGGCGAGGTGCCGGAGAAATCGATCCTTGCTGTCCTGCGGCCCCTGCCGATCGCGATTTTTACCCGGATGTGCGCCCCGTTATCCATCGGGTAGTCGAAGCTTCCATCCTTCAATACCCCGAGGACGCGGCGCACCGATTCCTCGGCGTTCGCCTGCACGTGGCCCATGTAGGCGCGCACCACCTCCAGGCCGAAGTGCTCGACCATGCGGCCGAGCTCCTGCACCCCCTTCTCGTTGGCCGCCACCTGCGCGCGCAGGTCGGCGAGGTTCTGCTCGACGTTCCTCGCCGGGTGAGGGCCGGAGCCGAGCAGCTCGCGCGTCTCCTTTTCCCGCCAGCGCCCTTCCTCGACCAGCAGGAAGTTGTCGATCAGCACGCCCTCCTCCGCCACGAGCTTCGAGCCGGGCGGCATCGAGCCGGGGGTGATGCCGCCGATGTCGGCGTGGTGGCCGCGAGAACCGACGTAGAACAAGATTTGATTTTTTTCAAACACCGGTGTTATCACGGTCACATCCGGGAGGTGCGTGCCGCCGTTGTACGGCGCGTTGAGCACGTAGACGTTGCCCGGCTTGATCTTCCCGGCGTTCAACCGGATCACGGTGCGGATCGACTCGCCCATCGAGCCCAGGTGCACCGGCATGTGCGGCGCGTTGGCGATCAGGTTGCCCTCGGCGTCGAACAGCGCGCAGGAGAAGTCCAGCCGCTCCTTGATGTTCACCGAGTACGCGGTGTTCTGCAGCCGCAGCCCCATCTGCTCGGCGATCGACATGAACAGGTTGTTGAAGATCTCCAGGCGCACCGGGTCGACCGAGGTGCCGATGGCCGTTCTGGTCTTTCTCAGGGAAATTCTCTCCAGGACGAGATGATCGAGCGGCGTTACCGTCGCGCGCCATTCCGGCTCGACCACGGTGGTGGCGTTCGCCTCCGCGATGATCGCCGGGCCGTCGATGCGCTGGCCGGGCGCGAGGTCTGCGCGCCGGTACAGCGGCGCCTCGCGCCACTTGCCGCCGCCGAACATGCGGACGGTTTCTGCCGGATGAGCATGAGAAGTTGAAGTGGCAGTTCTCTCTTCAATGACTTCTCCGGCGGCGATCGCCTCGACCGAGACCGCCTCGACGAGCAGAGGCTTGTCCGGCATGAGGAAAGAGAACTGCTTGCGGTAGGCGGCCTCGAACTGCGCCAGCATGTCCGCGATCGGCCCGAGCCTCACCGGCAGCGCGGTATCGGTCCCCTCGTATTTCAGATGAACATGACGAACAACCGCTACGCCTTCCGGCTTGACCCCCTGCGCCACCAGATCGTTGCGCGCGTCGGCTGCGAGCTTCTCCGCCCAGTCCTCCAGCTCGCGCAGCATCTGCGGCTCGAGCCTCAGCTCGAGCGCCTGCTCGCGCATCGCGGTCTGGTCGGCAAGCCCCATGCCGTAGGCCGAGAGCACGCCCGCGTGCGGGTGGATGAACACGCGCGTCATCGCGAGCGCGTCGGCGACCAGGCAGGCGTGCTGGCCCGCCGCGCCGCCGAAGCAGCACAGCGTGTACGCGGTCACGTCGTGGCCGCGCTGCACCGAGATGTGCTTGATCGCGTTGGCCATGTTCCCGACCGCGATCTCGATGAAGCCCTCCGCGACCTGCTCGGCCGAGCGTCCATCGCCGATTCGCTTTTGAAGTTCCAGGAACTTCTCTTCAACGGCGAGGCTGTCGAGGGGGTCGTCGCCCTGAGGGCCGAACACGCGCGGGAAGTGCTTCGGCTGGATCTTGCCGAGCATCAGGTTGGCGTCGGTGACGGTGAGCGGGCCGCCGCGGCGGTAGCAGGCCGGGCCGGGATTCGCGCCGGCCGAATCCGGCCCGACGCGATAGCGCGCGCCGTCGAAGTGAAGGCACGAGCCGCCGCCCGCGGCCACCGTGTGGATGCTCATCATCGGGGCGCGCATGCGCACCCCGGCGACGCGCGTCTCGAACTCGCGCTCGAACTCGCCGGCATAGTGCGACACGTCGGTCGAGGTGCCGCCCATGTCGAAGCCGATGATGCGCTCGAAGCCCGCCATGCGCGCGGTGCGCGCGGCGCCGACGATGCCCCCCGCCGGCCCGGAGAGGATCGCGTCCTTGCCCTGGAAGCGCCGCGCGTCGGTCAGCCCGCCGCTCGACTGCATGAACAGCAGCCGCACCCCGCCCAGCTCGCCCGCGATGCGCTCGACGTAGCGCGAGAGGATCGGCGAGAGGTAGGCGTCGACCACGGTGGTGTCGCCGCGCCCGACCAGCTTCATCAGCGGGCTCACCTTGTGCGAGACCGAGATCTGGCTAAAGCCAACTTGCTTCGCAAGCTCCCCGATTCTGGATTCATGCGCGGGGAAGCGGTAGCCGTGCATGAGGACGATGGCGATGGAGCGGAATCCTTCGTCAAAGGCCGCTTTTAGATCGGAAAAAGTTCGATTTTCATCTAAAGGCAAAAAAACACTGCCTCTGGCCCCGACCCGCTCCTCGACCTCGAGCACCTTCTCGTAGAGCATCTCCGGCAGCACGATGTGCCGGTCGAAGAGCCGCGGCCGGTTCTGGTAGGCGATGCGCAGCGCGTCGCGGAAGCCGCGCGTGATGGCGAGCACCGTGCGCTCGCCCTTGCGCTCGAGCAGCGCATTGGTGGCGACCGTGGTGCCCATCTTGACCGCGTCGATGCGCTCGCAAGGGATGGGCTCGCCCTCTCCCACGCCCAAGATGTTTCTGATGCCCTGCAGCGCGGCATCGTCGTAGCGCCCGGGGTTGTCGGAGAGCAGCTTGAGGGTGGCGATGGTGCCGTCGGGCCGGCGCGCGACCACGTCGGTGAAGGTGCCGCCGCGGTCGACCCAGAATTGCCAGCCTCGCATCGCGAGGCCGCATTGTGCCACTATCATGCCGCCCTCATGTTCACGCTCGCCGAGCTCGAGGCGGTCCTGCCGGTGGTGCGCGCCGCGGTGCCGCCCACGCCGCAGCTCGCCTGGCCGCTGCTCGCGGCGCGCCTGGGCGCCGAGGTCGTGGTCAAGCACGAGAACCACACGCCGATCGGCGCCTTCAAGCTGCGCGGCGGGCTGGTGTACTTCGACCGCCTGAAGCGCGAGAGGCCGGGCGTGCGCGGCGTGGTGAGCGCCACGCGCGGCAACCACGGCCAGTCGCTCGCCTACGCCGGCGCGCGCGCCGGGGTGGCGGTGACGATCGTCGTGCCGCGCGGCAACTCGGCAGAGAAGAACGCGGCGATGCGCGCGTTCGGCGCCGAGCTCGTCGAGCACGGCCGCGACTTCGACGAGGCGAGGATCCATGCCACGCGGCTCGCCGCCGAGCGCGGCCTGGAGTACGCGCCCTCCTTCCACCCCGACCTGGTGCTGGGCGTGGCCACCTACGCCTACGAGCTGTTCAAGGGCGCGGGCGAGCTCGACGCGGTATATGTGCCCATCGGCCTGGGCTCGGGGATCTGCGGCCTGATCGGCACGCGCGACGCGCTCGGCCTGAGCACGCGCATCGTCGGCGTGGTGTCGGAGCGCGCCAACGGATACAGACTTTCGTGGGAATCCGGTCAGGCCGTCGCGACCGACAGCGCGCTTACTTTCGCCGACGGCATGGCGGTGCGCGTGCCCGACGCGGGAGCGCTGCAGCTCATCCGCCGCGGCGCGGAGCGCATCGTCGAGGTGTCCGACGACGAGGTCGCCGAGGCGATCCGCATTCTCTTCAGCGATACGCACAACACCGCCGAGGGCGCGGGCGCCGCGCCCCTCGCCGCCCTGATCAAGGAACGGGCCCGGCAGCGGGGCCGCCGGGTGGCGGTGGTGCTGACCGGGCAGAACATCGACCGCTCGATGATGCTGGAAGTGCTCGCCGGGCGCACGCCGAGCGTCGCATGAGGCTCACCGTGCTGCTCGGCGCGCTGATCGCGCTGCCGGCGCTCGGCACCGACTTCTTCGTTCCCAGCCTGCCCGCGCTCGCCGAGTCGCTCTCGGTCGATGCCGGCGCGGCGCAGCTCGCCGTCACCACCTACTTCGCCGGCCTCGCCGCGGGGCAGCTCCTCTGGGGCCCGCTCTCCGATCGCTACGGCCGCAAGCCGGTGCTCTTCGCCGGGCTTGCGATCATGCTCGGCTCCTCGGCTGCGGCGCTGCTGGCGGAATCGGTCGTCTCGCTCTCGGCGGCGAGGCTGGCGCAGGGCCTGGGGATGTCGAGCGGCGCGGTGATCGGCCGCTCCGTGGTGCGCGACCTCTACGCGCACGAGCAGGCGGCGCGCATGCTCGCCGCCATGATGGTCGTGTTCAGCATCGTGCCGATCACCGCCCCGCTCGCCGGCGCGCTTCTCACGGCTTCGGCCGGCTGGCGGTCGATCTTCGGCGCCATGGCGGCGATCGCGGCGGTGCTGCTCGCCTGGGTCGCGTTCGGCCTGGCGGAAACCGCGCCCGCCGAGCGGCGCTCCGCCCGTCCGGTGGCGATCGCGCGCACCTTCGCGCATATCCTTGCCGAGCCGCGCTTCGTCGCGCCCTTTCTTCTGGTGCTCTGCTGCCACGTCGGCATCCTCGCGTGGGTGTCGAATTCCGCGCTCACGCTGATCCGCG
>MERP01000080.1:0-293 GCA_001772055.1 Betaproteobacteria bacterium RIFCSPLOWO2_12_FULL_68_19 | reverse complement strand
TTGCGCTCGTCGCGAGCGGGCAGATCGTCGGCGCGGCGGCCGGGACGCGCTTGCTGCTGCGGCTCGGCAGCCACGGGGTCATGCGCCTCGGGGCGATCCTGCTCCTCGCCGCCGGCGGCACGGCGGCGGCGCTCGCCTGGGCGGGCGTAGCGCACTGGCTGGTGGTGGTGCCGCCGTTCGCGCTGTTCCTTTTCGGCTCGGCGCTGCTCATCCCGACCGCCACCGCCGCCGCGCTCACGCCCTTCCCCGCCGCCGCGGGGAGCGCGAGCTCGCTCATGGGCGCGATCGGCTTC
>MERP01000079.1 GCA_001772055.1 Betaproteobacteria bacterium RIFCSPLOWO2_12_FULL_68_19 | reverse complement strand
GCCACAAGCCGAGCGCCATCCATACCATCGCGAGCGGTAGCGCGAAGGACGCGAGCGCGGCCAGTCCCATGCCCAGCCGCCCGAGCAGGCCCTCGGTCTGCGCGCCGATGACGTCGCCCGCCCGGTATACGAAGGTGTCGATGAACGCCTTCGACTTGTACCGGTCGGCGCGGGGCACCACGGTGAACAGCGTCTCGCGCGCGGGCCGCATGATGCCGCGCTGCACGGCGCGGAACGTCGCCTCGAACGCGATGAGCGCCGCAAGCGAGCCGACGAGCGCGAGACCCAGGAAGCCCAGGGCCGCCGTGACCGGCAGCAGCGCGAGCGTCACGGACACGCCGAGCCGTTTCATGAGATGCCCGGTGACGATCGCCTGCAGGAGGAGCGTCGCCGCCTGCGTGATCACGTCGATCCGCGCGAACGTCGTGGTGCGCGTGTCGAGGTCGGTGCCCAGCGCCGCTACCATCTGCAGGCGGGTGAAGTAGAGGAAGGTGACCATCACCGCGAGGACCAGCACGTAGCCGCAGATGGCGAGCAGGTAGGGCGAGCGGAACGCCGACCGGAAGCCTTCCCACGCGCTGCCGCCGATCACACTTTGTTCTTCCAGGAAATTCCCATCCTGTCGAACATTTGTAGAAAGCTTCGTCAGCCACCAGGCCGCTCCCAGCGCCAGCACGAGGAACCCCGCCGCCACCAGCAGCAGGGCGGGCGTGCCGAGCGGCTTCGCCAGCACGGCTGCGAGCCACGGGCCGAAGATCGCCCCGAGCGTTCCGCCCACGGCGATGGCGCCGAACAGGCGCTTGCTCTGCTCGAGCGAAAAGCGGTCCGCCATCAGCGCCCAGACGAGCATCGTCGCGAACAGGTTGAAGACGCTGAACCACACATAGAAGACCTGGCCCGTGCGCTCACCGATCGCCGCCGGCGCGAGCGCGAGCAGCGCGTAGAACGCGAGCAGGCCGAAGGCGAAAAAGAGGTATGTCGCGGCGATGAAGGCGAGGCGGCGAAAGCGGCTCACGAGCAGGCCGAAGACCGGGTTGACGAGAAGGGTGACGACCACCGTGCCGATGAAAAGCCAGCGGATCGCCTCGATGCCGCGCTGCATGCCCAGCGCCTCGCGCGCCGGACGCACCACCATCAGCGCCGTGAGCACGCAGAAGAAGAAAAGGCCCGCGACGAGGGTCGGCGCCACCTCTTCGCGGCGGATGTTCGCGAAACCCTGCAGCTACGCCGCCTTGCCGTCCTTCGGGATGAACTTGAGCGCCACGCCGTTGTTGCACCAGCGCTGGTTGGTGGGCGGCGGGCCGTCGTCGAAGACGTGCCCGTGGTGCCCGCCGCAGCGGATGCAGTGGTACTCGCTGCGCGGGTAGATGAGGTAGAAGTCCTTCTTCATGCCGAACACGCCCGGGATGGTGGTGAAGAACGAGGGCCAGCCGGTGCCGGATTCGAACTTCATTTCGGAGGTGAAGAGCGGCAGCCCGCAGCCGGCGCAGGCGAAGATGCCCGAGCGCTTCTCGTCGTTGAGCGGGCTCGTGCCGGCGCGCTCGGTGCGCTCCTTGCGCAGCACGCCGTAGGACTCGCCGGGCAGGCGCTTCTTCCACTCGTCGTCGGAGAGCTTGAGCGGCTCCGCGGGCGAGGGGACGCTCATCCCGGCGGGCAGGAACGCCTGCCAGTTCTTCTGCAAGGCCTCGACTTCCGTCATGTTGCGCGGCCTTGCGTGGGCGCAGAGGGGCAGTGCCGCGAGGGCGAGAACGAATGCGCGTCGGTCCATGGGGGTATCCTCATCGATTTTCCTTTTGTCGCCGCAGCTTGCGGAAACTAACATGCCGGGCATGCCGAAACGACCCTTTGCCATGGTACCGCTGCCGGCGGGCCGTAGTGAGAAACACGGCTAGAAGCCCCGCCATTCCGGCCTGACGATGATCGTCGACGCGGGGCTGCCCCTGGGGCGGCAGGCCGACCTGCTCGCGCTCGCCGCCGACTACGTCGACCTCGCCAAGATCAAGACCGGGACGGCCCGGCTTTACGATGAAAAGAGCCTGGTAAAGAAACTAAAGCAATATCGGCGCCACCGCGTGCAGCCGTTCCTCGGCGGCCAGTTCCACGAGTATGTCTTCGCCACCCAGGGAAGCCGCGCCCTCGGGCCCTTCTACGAGGAGGCGCTGCGGCTCGGCTTCGAGGCGATCGAGATCTCGGACAACGTGGTCCCGCTCACTGCGCTTGAAAGAAGAAGACAGATCCGCTCGGCCCGCGCGGCCGGCCTCACGGTCTACGGCGAGGTCGGCTCCAAGGAGACGGCAAGCAACCCGCGGCTCCTGGTCTCGCAGGCCGAGGACTGCTTTGCCGCCGGCGCGGCGCTGGTGCTGGTGGAGGCGGCCGAGCTGGTGGTCAAGGGCAGGCCCAACCGCAGGACACTCGATCTGCTTCTCAGGAATTTGGACCTGAAGAAAGTCATGATCGAGCTGCCAGGCCCGTGGATTCCCGAGGTGCGCGCCTGCGACGTGGAGCTCCTGAAGAAGCTGCTCATCGAGGAGCTCGGCCCGGACGTGAACCTCGCGAACGTCATGCCCGAGGACCTGATCGATCTCGAGACCACGCGCGTCGGCCTGGGCGTGGCCGGCCCGCCGAAAATGAAGGATCAGCGGAACTCGGTGCGGTAGCGGAAGATGTCGCCGCGCAGCACCGAAAGGCGGTATTCGACCACGCGCTCCTCGATGGAATAGGTGCGCCGCTCGACGCGAAAGAGCGGCGTGCCGGCCCTGATCCCGAGCTGCTTCGCCGCATAGCTGTCGGCCTTGGTCGGGTCGACCACCTCGACCGCGCGCAGCAGCGGCACCGCGTACACCTCGGTCATGACGTCGAGCAGGAAGCGCGTGCCGAGCGGCTGGCGCGAGAGCTCCGGGAAGAGCGCGCAGGGCAGGTAGCTCGCCTGCAGCGCCGCCGGGCGCTCGCCCGCGAAGCGCACCCGCTCGAGGTGCCAGACCGCCTCGCCGCGCTCAAGCCCCAGCACCGAGGCGACCGATTCCTGCGCGCGCACCCGCCGGCAGAAGACCACCCGGCTGCGCGGCTCGAGCGAAGGGCCGACCACGGTGAAGCGGCCGAAGGAGCCGGCGAAGCGGCTTTCCAGCTTCGGCGGGCTGACGAAAGTGCCGCGGCCGCGGAAGCGCTCGAGATAGCCCTCGTTCACCAGGTCGCCGATGGCGCGGCGCAGCGTGCCGCGGCTCACGCGGTAGTGCGCGCACAGCGCCGGCTCCGGAGGGATCTCGCTGCCCGGGGGCCAGCTTCCGGCGCGCAGCCGCAGCAGCAGGTCCTGCTTCACCTGGTGGTGCAGGGCGATCACGGGCTGCGGCGAAAAAACGAGCGTCGACATGGCCGGGCGGCTTGTTGTATAAACGTTTAGACGTTTCGTCAAGGGAGGAGGACCCATGAAACGCCCGCTGCAGTTCCTGGTTTTTGTCTTTGCATCCGCTCTGATGACCTCGCTCGCCGCGCAGACCTGGCCGACCAAGCCGGTGCGCCTGGTGCTCGGCTACGCCGCCGGCGGCGCGATGGACATGAGCGGGCGCGTCATCTCGCCGATCCTGTCCGAGTCGATCGGCCAGCCGGTGGTGGTCGAGAACCGCACCGGCGGCGCGGCCAACATCGCCGCCGAGGCGGTGGCGCGCTCGACGCCCGACGGCCACACCATCCTTTTCTACGCCGACGCCTACACCATCGCGCCGTCGCTCTTCGCCAGGCTGCCCTACGATCCGGTGAAGGACTTCGTGCACGTGACGCAGATGGTGAGCGGCGCGCACATCCTGGTCGGGCATCCCTCGGTGCCGGCGAACACGCTGCAGGAGCTGATCGCCTACGCGAAAGCGAACCCCGGCAAGCTCGCCTACGGCTCGCCCGGCAACGGCACGCCGCAACACCTCGCCGCGGAGCTCTTCAAGAACCTCGCCGGCGGGCTGAAGATCACCCACGTGCCCTACAAGGGCGGCGGGCAGGCGATCGGCGACGTGGTGGGAGGAACGATCCCGCTCGCCTCGCTCGGGCTGCCGCCGACCGCGGGGCACATCAAGGCCGGCCGGCTCAAGGCTTTCGCGGTCACGAGCAAGGCGCGCCAGCGCCTGCTGCCGGACACGCCGACCTTCCAGGAAGCCGGCGTGGCCGGATTCGAGACCGTGCAGTGGTGGGGCCCGGCAGTGCCCGCGGGCACGCCCGCGCCGGTGGTGAAGCGCATCTACGAAGAGTTCGTCAAGGCGCTGCGCGACCCCCGCCTTGTCCAGCGCTTCAACGGCGCCGGCCTCGAAGTGACGCCGAGCGCCTCGCCCGAGGCGTTCACCGGCTTCATCAAGGCCGAGATCGGGCGCTGGGCGCCGGTGGTGAAGGCAAGCGGCGCGCGGGTGGATAACTGAGGGGTGGACGACTGAACCTGTTGTTCATCACCTCGGACCAGCAGCGCGGCGACTGCTACGGGTTCGAGGGCAGGAAGGTAAAGACGCCGCACCTGGATCGCCTGGCGCGCGAAGGCACGCGCTTCTCGGCCTGCATCACGCCGAACCTGGTGTGCCAGCCTTCGCGCGCCTCGATCCTGACCGGCCTGCTGCCCTACACGCACGGGGTCTCCGACAACGGCATCGACCTCGACCCGCGCATCGGCGAGGCCGGCTTCGGCGGCGCATTCGCGCGCGCCGGCTACCGCACCGGCTACATCGGCAAGGCGCACTTCGCCACCTCGCATACCTTCGCGCCCACCGGCACGCCCGAATGCCGCAACAGCGACCAGCCGCAGGACTGGACCGGGCCCTACATGGGCTTCGAGCACGTCGAGCTGATGGTGGAGGGCCACAACCACTGGCCGCCGATGAAGCCCCCGCGCGGCCAGCATTACGAGCGCTGGTTCCACAAGGACGGGCGCGGCGAGGAGCTGCAGCGGCTCTACGAGACGAAGCTGCCGCCGCTTTCCACGGCGATGCAGACCTTCCACTCGGCGCTGCCCGCCGCCTTCCACAACTCGACCTGGATTGGCGACAGAACAATAGAGTTTTTGACTAAGAATAAGAGCCAGTCTTTCTGCATCTGGGCCTCTTTCCCCGACCCGCACCACCCGTTCGACGCGCCCGATCCCTGGAGCCGCATGCACCATCCGGACGAGGTCGACCTGCCGCCCGAGCGCGCGCTCGACCTCGAGCGCCGGCCGTGGTGGCACCGGCAGAGCCTGGAGGGCAAGCCGCAGATCGTGCCGCACCTCGCCAAGATCCGCGAGGAGTACTCGCGCATCCCGGTGCACAGCGACCGGCAGCTGCGCGAGCTGATCGCCAACTACTACGGGATGATCTCGCTCATCGACCACAACGTCGGGCGGATCCTGCTGCACCTGGAGCAGCTCGGTCTTTCGGAGGACACCTTGGTGGTCTATTCGACGGATCACGGCGACTGGCTCGGCGACCACGGGCTGATCCTCAAGGGGCCGATGGCCTATGAAGGCCTATTGAAAGTGGGATTGCTCCTGCAAGGTCCCGGAATTCCCAAGGGGAAAATCGTCGCCGATCCCGTCTCGACGCTGGACCTGCCCGCGACCTTCGCCGACTACGCCGGCGTGCCCTTCAAAGCAGATCATTCTGTTTCTCTGAAAAGTCTGGTGGACGGCAAGGCGAGCCGGGATTTCGCGTACAGCGAATGGGACCTGCGCGCCTCGCGCTCCGGAGTCGACCTCGACCTGCGCACGGTGCGCACGCGCACGCACAAGCTGACGGTGGACCTGCGCTCCGGCGCGGGCGAGCTGTATGACCTCGTCAACGATCCGCACGAGATCGACAACGTCTTCGAAACCTCGAAAGCCAGGAAAGAGCTGATGGACATGATCCGCGCTCGCCCCGACGACATCCGGCCGCGCCTGCCGCAGGTGGGAATGGCATGACGCCCGGCAACCTCGTCATCATCATGTCCGACGAGCACGACCCGCGCTGGATGGGCTGCTCGGGCAACCAGCTCGTGCAGACGCCGAACCTCGACCGGCTCGCCGCGCGCGGCACGCGCTTCACCGACGCCTACACCACGTGCCCGATCTGCGTCCCGGCGCGCGCCGCCTTCGCCATCGGCAAGTACATCCACCAGATCGGCTTCTGGGACAACGCCGACCCCTACGACGGCAGCGTGCCGAGCTGGCATCACCGGCTGCGCGACCAGGGCCATCGCGTCGTCTCGGTCGGCAAGCTCCACTTCCGCTCCACCGACGACGACAACGGCTTCTCGGAAGAGATCGTGCCGATGAACGTGTTCGAGGGCAAAGGCGACCTCTACGGCCTGCTGCGCGGCGACGACATGCCGCCGCGCGCCGACGGAAGCAAGCTCGCCGCGCTCGCCGGGCCGGGCGAGTCGGAGTACACCTGGTACGACCGCGAGATCGCCGCGCGCGCGCAGATCTGGCTGCGCGAGCAGGCGGCGAAGCCCGCCGCGCAGCCGTGGGTGCTGTTCGTCTCCTTCGTCGCGCCCCATTTCCCGCTGACGGCGCCGCCGCACTGGTACTACCGCTATCCGTTCGAGCGCATCCCGATGCCGAAGCTCTATCGGGAGAAAAACGTTCATCCCTACGTGCGCGACCAGGGCGAGAACACCGGCTACGACAAGCACTTCGCCGACGAGGCGGCGGTGAAGCGCGCCCGCGCCGGCTACTTCGGCCTCATCAGCTCTCTCGACGAGAACGTGGGTAACCTCCTCAATGCAATGCGGGATACGGGACTTGAGAAGACTACGCGCGTGCTCTACACCTCCGACCACGGCGACAACATGGGCGCGCGCGGCCTGTGGGGGAAGCAGGTGCTCTACGAGGAGGCGGCCAAGGTGCCGATGATCCTCGCCGGGCCGGGCGTGCCGGCGGGCGCGGTGCGCCGCGAACCGGTGAGCCACGTCGACGTCTACCCGACGGTGATGGAATGCGTGGGGGCAGCCGCGCCGGAGGCGGCAGGTGCATCGCTCTTCGGCGCCATTCCCGCGCGCGGCGTGCTCTCGGAGTACCACGCCTCGTCGTCGCGGGCCGGCGAGTACATGATCCGCTACGGCAAGTGGAAGTACGTGTACTTCGTGCGCTACCCCGACCAGCCGCAGCTCTTCGACCTGGAAAAGGATCCGGAAGAGCTGAAGGACCTGGGCACGGACAAGGCGTTCACGCATGAAGTGAGCTTCCTGCACCAGAAGCTCCTGTCCCTGCTCGACCCCGTCGAGGTCGACCGGCGCGCCAAGCGCCGCCAGGCCGAGCTGGTGGCGGCGAACGGCGGGCGGGAGGCCGTGCTCCGGCGCGGCAGCTTCGCCTACTCGCCGCCGCCCGGATTCAAGGCCGAGTTCAACAACTGATCAGAACGGGATGTTGAAGCGGATGGAGACCCCGCCGTACGGCGCGGGCGGGCCGTAATAGACCGGCGCCGGCGCGTAGTACACGCGCGGGGGCGGCATGATCACCACGCGGCGCTGCGGCGGGTAGTAGTGGTGGAAGTGACGCCGGGTGAAGTCGCGGCGCACCACCCGATCATCGACGCGGTGCGCGGGCTCCCGGTGCAGGAACGGGCCATGGCCGCGCTGCGAGTCGGCGAGCGCCGGGACGGACACGGCCAGGGCTGCGGCGGCGATTGCGAGCTTGCTCAACATGGGCTGCCTCCTTTCGAAACGGCCCCCATTTCACGCGCAAGAGCGCCGCGAGTGAACCGATAAAGTGCAACATCTGTAACCGCGTGTAAACTTCGCGGCCGAAGGAGGACCTATGCCACGCATTCTCGCCGGCCTGCTTTTCTCGCTGTTTCTCTCGCCCGCCTGGGCGCAGGGCTTCCCCACCAAGCCGGTCACCATGATCGTGCCCTTCCCGCCGGGCGGGGTGGCCGACATCGTCGGCCGGCCGCTCGCCGCGGTGATGGAAAAGAGCCTCGGGCAGCCGGTGGTGGTGGTGAACCGCACCGGCGCCGGCGGCGCGGTGGGCATGGCGGTGGTCGCGAAGAGCGCGCCGGACGGCTATACCTTCCTGATGGGCCTCTCTTCGATCTCGGTTTTCCCGGTGGCCGACCGCATCAACGGCAAGCAGCCCGCCTACGAGATGGCCGACTTCGCGCCCATCGCGCTGGTCACCGCCGACCCGACGGTGCTGGTGGTGCGTGCCGACGGCCCCTACAAGTCGGTCAAGGACTTCGTTGCCGCCGCCAAGGCGAATCCGGGCAAGATCAACTATTCCTCGGCCGGGGTGTACAGCACCCTGCACGTCGCGATGGAGATCTTCGCGCAGGCGGCGGGCGTGCAGCTCTTCCACGTGCCCTACCAGGGCGGCGGGCCGGCGGTCACGGCGCTGCTGGGCGGGCAGGTCGAGGCGCTCGCCTCGGGACCCGCAGCGGCGATCGGCCAGATCAAGGCCGGCAAGATGCGCGCGCTCGCGAGCTGGGGCACCGAGCGCCTGAAGCTCCTGCCGGACATCCCGACCTTCAAGGAGCTCGGCTACGACGCCGAGTTCTACATCTGGTCGGGCGTGTTCGCCCCGGCGGCCACGCCCGCGCCGGTGCAGCGGAGGCTGCGCGAGGCGGTGCGCGCGGCGGCCAACTCGCCGCAGTTCAAGGGCGCGATGGACAAGGTCGCGACCCCGATCCAGTACCTCGATGCGCCGGAGTTCAAGAAGTACTGGGACCGCGACGCTGCGCGCCTCAGGCTCGCGCTGGAGAAGATGGGCAAGATCGACGCGAAGAAGTAGCGACCTTTCCAGCCGCTACTTTTTCCGCTTCTTCTTGAGCCGCGCGAGCTTCTCGATGAGGGCGCGCGGGCGGCGGTACTGAAGCAGCAGCGCGGCGCGGCGCTCGAACGGGTCGCGCCGCGTCACCGCCTGCAGGTGGTGGCCGTTGACGAGCTTGAAGTGGCGCAGCTCGTCCAGGCGCTCGGCCACCTCCCAGGCGTTCTTCTCGCCGCTCACCCAGAGCTTCGGGTCGACGCGCCGCAGGTCGTAGGGCAGCGAGTACTCGCGCAGCGTCTTGTGGTCGCGCCGGTTGGTGTACTCGTGGAAGTAGGACATGGCGAGCTCGCGCAGCGTGCGGTACACCGGGTCGCGCGAGCGCAGGCCGATGCCGTTGGTCTTGGAGATCGCGCCCCAGCGGCCCTTGCGCCGGTAGACCGCCACCACGTGGTCGAAGTCGCGCACCGCGCGCATGTCGAGCAGCAGCGGCGGCTCGCGTGCACCCAGAAGGCGCAGGCGGCGAGCATCGCGCCCTCGATGCAGTGCGCGCTGCGCTCGCGCAGCACCGAGCGCACCGGCCGGCAGGTGTCGCCGTCCAGCTCGAAGTTCTGCCGCAGCCCATGCACGAACGCCTGGATTTTCTGCGGGCTGTCCAGGCGCGCGAGCACGCCGAACTCGGCCGGCGTCAGGCCGAGGTCCTCGCGCCGCGGGGTGCGTTTGCGCAGCATGGTGCGGAAAAAATATAGCGCCGCGCCCCGGCCCGCAATCGGTTCCGCAAGCCCCTGATTTCTCGGGCCCTGGCATGCGCTCCGCGCATGCCCTGCATGCCCCGATTCCGTTTGAGCGGCCCAGGCGGGGCCGGCATGCTCCCGCCCATGAGGCTGCTGCTTCTTATCTGGCGTTCCTGGGTCGCGGCACGCACCCGCTCCGAGCTGCGCGCGCTGAGCGACCGGGCGCTTCGCGACATCGGCCTCGAGCGCGGCCAGATCGAGCGGCTGTTCTAAGCGAGCTTCGCCTCCAGCTCGGCGATGCGGTCATGCAGCGGCTGCACTGCCGAGCGCACCTCGGCTTCGGTAAAGCGCGGGGTAATGTGCTGCGGGCAGTTCCAGTCGAACGCCTCCACCTCGACCACCGCCACCCGCTCGACGCGGCCACGGTAGGCTGGCAGCTGCACCGCCTTCGAGATCTCCGGGTCGACGCGGCTCGCATCCTCGAAGCGGATGTGCCCGAGGAGCTTGAGCCGCCGACGATGGGGGTAGTCCATCAGGATCAGCGACACACGATCGTTCCCGACCGCGTTACCGGCGGAGACAAGCTGGGTGTTGCCACGGAAATCGGCGAACGCCAGCGTCTTGGGTCCCAGCACCTTCAGGAAACCCGGCGGGCCTCCGCGGTGCTGCACATACGGCCAGCCGGTCGCGCCGACCGTGGCCATATAGAAGCTGTCGCGTCCGGCGATGAAGGCGGTCTCGACATCGCCCAGCGCGTCGTGTGGACCGCCCGTTCGCTGCAGGCGCTCGTTCCGCGAGCGCGATCGGTACTGCTCCTGGGCGGCCTTTACTGCGTCGGTGAACGCGATGTCGGCGAAGCGATGGCTCATCGTTGGCCTATGCGGCGATTTTCTCGGCGCTGGCGAGCAGCGCCACTTCCGGGAAATCGATGTTGATCAGCGTCGACTTGCCGAGGAGGTTGGTGAACACGTTGAGCGAACGCCACCGCGGCTGCGGCCTTGGCGCTGCTGGAGTCGCCCTGGCGGTTGAGCAGCATTTCCTCGTTGCTCAGGCCCGCGCCCCTGCCGATCGCGGTGTGCGCGGAGACGCAATATTGGCAGCCGTTTTCCTCGGCTACGACCAGCGCGATGCGCTCCTGCGTCGCCTTGTCGATCGCCGCGCCGCCCAAGGGCCCGTAGAGGCCGAGGAAGGCCGACAGCGCCTTGGGCGAGTTGGCCAGCGCGCGGATGAAATTGGGCACGATGCCAAGTTGCTGCCGGACGGTTTCCAGCAGCTCCTTGGCTTCGCCCGTGGCGGTCTTCGGATCAACGACATTGATGCGGGACATGCTTGCTCCTTTCCATGATTTCGGTCGGCTCGCGGCCGCTTGCCGCGTGGAGCACATGGTCGGCACGCGAGGGCGTGCAATAAATGG
>MERP01000078.1 GCA_001772055.1 Betaproteobacteria bacterium RIFCSPLOWO2_12_FULL_68_19 | reverse complement strand
GAGCTGGCCGAGCAGGTCGACCATCATGTTGTTCTCGTGCGCCAGGCGCTTCAGGCCGGTGACGAAGCTCGGCCACGGGCCGCTTTCGAGCTGGTCGAGCATGGGCGTCGGATGAAACGCCTTGGTGGACTTCTTTTCCTTGGGCACGTAGGTGCTGTGCCGCTGCGGATCCTTGGGCTGCTTGGGGGCTTCGGACATCGCTATCCCTCCATGGTGCGAAATCGAGCTGCGCCAGTGTAATGACGCCGCATTGCGCACCTGCCTGGTCATTGGGGATAGGCCGGAGGGGATACCCCTCCCTTTGGAGATATACGGGTTGCTTATGCCCAAAACAGCCGCAAATGCGGTACGTTGTGCTCGCCTTGAACGCCGTCCTGCAAGACCCATTCGAACGCTGGCGCGAGCGCAAGCTCGCGCGCTATCCGCGCAGCGCCGAGGACCTGATCGTGGAGGTGCGCGACCCGCGCGAGCTCAGCGACAGCGAGGCCGCGGAAATCCGGCGCGTCTGCGGCGCGGCGAACATGGCCGTCTACGCGGGCCCGCTTGCCGACGTGGCCGACAAGGACATCGCGCGCCGGCTGGGCGAGCGCCTGGGCCTCACGCGCCTGCATGCCAACCCGCTCTCGGACGAGGACGGCATCAGCTCGCTCGAGGTGGCCCCGGAAAAGTCCGCCCGCGGCTACATTCCGTACTCGAACCGGCGCCTGCTGTGGCATACCGACGGCTACTACAACGCCCCTGAGCAGCGCATCCGCGCCTTCATCCTGCATTGCGTGCGGCCTGCCGCCGCTGGCGGCGAGAACCGCCTGCTCGACCCCGAGATCGCCTACCTGCTGTTGCGCGATGCCGATCCGCAATACGTGCAGGCGCTCTCGGCCCCCGACGCCATGACCATTCCCGCCAACGAGGAGGATGGCGCCATGATGCGTCCCGCGCAAACCGGACCGGTGTTCTCGACCGATGGCGGCGCGCTCCACATGCGCTACACCGCGCGCACGCGCAGCATCGAATGGCGGCCGGACGAGGCGACCCGCGCGGCGGTGCAGTTTCTGAAGCAGATCCTCGACGCCGGCTCGCCTTACGTGTTCACACTCCGGCTGGCCGCCGGCCAGGGCCTGGTGTGCAACAACGTGCTGCACGACCGTAGCGCCTTCACCGACGGCGCCCCCGGACGGCTCGTTTACCGCGCCCGATACCTGGATCGCATATGAAGTACATCCCGCTGAAGTACATCCGGGAAGATCCCGCCGTCGGCAACGCCGACGACAGCACGGATGCCAAGGAATCGACCGCAATGCTGGAGCGCCTGGTCGCCGACCTGAGCGGCCAGCTCGAGGCGCTTTCCCCCGGCGCGGAGCGGCTGCGGCGCGCCGACCTGCAGCTGCAGCTCGGGCGCGCCCTGGTGCGGCTGGAGAAAGGGCCCGAAGCCTGGGCGGCGGCGCGCGAGGCCTTCGACCTTTACCTGGCCGAGCAGGCCTGGGAAGGCGCGGCGCAGGCCTGCGACATCCTGTTCCTCGCCGGCGAGCCGCAGTCGCTCGCCGCGCTCGGCCAGGGCATCTGGCTCGCGGTGACCTACCCGGTCGATCCCGAGCTGAGCGTCGCGCTGCTCCAGCACGTGGTGGAGGAGACGCCGCCGGATGCCGACGGCGCGGCGGTGGCGGCCGTGACGGCGTACTACCTCGCCGATCTGCGCGCCCGCGATCCCCAGCGCGAGCACTTGCTGCTCTACGCCAACCAGGTGCTCGCCACGGTGGCGCGCCGGCACAGCGGCGTCGATGGGCAGCATGCGTTCAACCAGTGGCTCGAGGACATGGAGCTCAACGACCCGGCGCTGTTCCTGCCGCGCCTGCGGAACGTGGTCGACGTGCTGGTGCAGGACGAGTGGTGGTTCGACCGCGACGCCCTGCAGGCGGCGCTGCCCGCGGACTGAGCACCATGGAAGAAGTCGTGGACGCGGCGTTCGCGATCGAGTGCCGCAGCCTGCCGGTCGACCATGCCTACGCATTGTCCGCGGCGATCCTGGCGGCGCTGCCCTGGTTCGCCGACGAGCCGCAGGCGGGGCTCCATACCGTGCACGGCGCGGCCTCGGGCGCGGGCTGGCAGCGGCCCGAGGGCGAGGACGCGCTGCTGCAGCTCTCCCAGCGCACGAAACTCGTGCTGCGGCTCCCCGAGAGTCGCCTGCGGGATGCGGCGGCGCTCACCGGCCTGACACTGAACATCGCCGGCTTTCCGATGCGCGTCGGGCGGCTGTCGCCGCGCCCGCTGCTGCGCATCGCCTCGCTCTTCTCGCGCAGCGTGATCTTCGAGGATGCGGACGACGAAACGGGATTCCTCGCCGCGGCAACCGAGGCGCTGCGGTCGCTCGGCGTAGAGGCCTCGACCATGCTCTGCGGGCGCGACGTGACGCTCGCCACGCCGCAGCGCGCTTACCGTGCGCGCAGCCTGATGGTGACGGTCGCCACGCCCGCGCAGTCGCTCGCCTTGCAGCGCCACGGGCTGGGCGAGGCGCGCAAGCTCGGCTGCGGCCTCTTCATCCCCCACAAGGACGTGGGCGACCTGCGCGGCGCGGCGCGCGCCGGCTGGGAGGACTAGCCTTGCCCTTCCGGCTCGCCCTGCCAGAGCATGTCGTAGCCCAGCTCCTTGGTCTCCGTGCACATCTTGGCCAGCGCCTCGAACTTGTTGGTGAACGTGGCGTCGGCGTGCGAGCGCTCGTGCTCCTCGAAGGAGCGCCAGTAGGTGACGATGACGTAGTGCTCGTCGGCGCTGCGCGTGGCGTTGAGCGACCCCTGGTCGGAGACGAAGCCGGAGAACTTGAACACCTGCCCGGCGATGAATCCGCCCTTGTCGCCGCCGTAGGTCTCCTTGACGGCGTTGCACATCTCGCCCACGGCCAGCTCCACGTCCTCGAACTTGACGCCCGGCTTGAGCTTGACGGTATTGAACAGCATCTTGGCGCCGAACGGCAGCGTGATCGGATTGAACATCGGCTTGCTCCCGCAAAAGGTTCTTCGACAATCCCCATTTAGCGCTGGTTCCAGGAGACAGACTCATGACCTACGAAGTCAACGGCAGGACGCTCGAGGCCACCGAGAACGGCTACCTCGTGAACCAGGACGACTGGGACAAGGACGTGGCGCAGGCGATCGCCGCGGCCGAGGGCCTCACGCTCACCCAGGATCACTGGGACGTGATCGAGTACCTGCGCGACGCCTTCTTCAACCACAACGGCGAGCAGCCGAACAACCGCGCCATCCTCAAAGCCATGCAGGACAAGTGGCCCGGCCGCAAGGTGGACAACAAGACCCTGTTCGACCTCTTCCCGGGCAACCCCTCCAAGCAGGCAGGCAAGATCGCCGGGCTGCCCGAGAGCCTGCGCAAGGGCGGGTACTGACGGAGGACAAGCAGTAGCAGGGCAAGGCGCCGCTGGCGCCGGCGCGGGGCCTAGCGCGGCATCTGGCTGTGCAGCATCACGCCTTTTTTCTGCTCGATGGCCGCGCACATCGCCAGGTCGGCGTGCCTGAGCAGCTCGCGTCCCGAGCGCCCGTCCTCGGGATACACCGCGATGCCGATGCTCGCTCCCACTGTGAGGCTCGCGCCGTCCACCTCGCATGCCTGCGCGATGCGCTCCAGGATCGTGCCGGCGAAGGCGAGCACGTTGGCCTCGTCCCTGGCTTCCAGCGCGAGCAACAGGAACTCGTCCCCGCCGCGGTGGGCGACCGTGTCGCCGCCGCGCAGCAGCGCCTGCAGGCGCTGCGCCACCACCTTCAGGACCCGGTCGCCGACCTCCCTGCCGTGCCGCTCGTTGATGCGCTTGAACGCCTCCAGGTCGAGGAACAGCACCGCCAGGCGCCAGTCGTGGCGTTGCGCCTGCGCCAGCGCGCTTTCCAGCCGGTCCTTGAACAGCGCCAGGTTCGGCAGGCCGGTCACGCCGTCGTGCAGGGCCTCGTGGCTCGCCCGCCGCTCGCGCATGCGGCTTTCCTTCGGCGCGATCCTGCGCGGCGCGCGCGCCGGCGGCGGCGCCTCGCGCGCGTCGGATTTCATCGTGTTCAGGTCCATGGGTTTGCCTTTCCAGCCATCGTCCGCCGGCGTACGCGCGCGCGCGGTGTGCCAGCGCACATATAGCGGGGAGAATTCCTACCGCAGGAAGCCCGCCGTGCTCAACTCCTCGAGCAGCGCGGCGTAGTCGGCCGCGCCGCGGCTCTCGGGCGCGTGGGCGAACACATCCTGGTGCTGCCTAGGAGTTCAGCTTGGGCGCAAGCCCGGTCGCCGGGTCGCGCAGGCGAATCTCGGGCAGTTTGCGTTCGGGGAGGGAGCGCAATTCTTCCAGGGTATGGAGGAGCAACGCGCCGGTCGCGCCGGCCATGCCCACGGTGCCGGTCTTGATCGCGGCATAGGAGCGCGCGGCGATATCGACCAAGCGCCTTTGCTCCTCGGCGTATGCGTTCAGGCGTTCGGACAGGGTCTCCGCTTGTGCCACGCGCGAGACCCGGCCGGCGCCGCTGAAAGCGGAGACGGCGTCGGCGATGGCGTTGTCCAGGCAACGGTTGAGCGTGCGGAACTCGTCGGCGGAGATGGGCGCCGTCTGCTCGACGGCCAGGGTGGTGATGGCCTGGCACACGTCGCCGTAGCCGTGGACCACCTGGTCGAGGTTGTATCCAAGGCGCAGAAACTCGGCGCCTTGCAAGGCCGCCGTGCGGCCGATATCGGAGCGCCCGTCACCCCCGAGCAGCACCGACGATTTGCCTTCCGCCGGTCGATCGTCCGTCTGTTGCTCTTTGCGCAGGATGCCCGTGAGCTGCTGCAGGAACAGCGGCACGCCGCTATCGATGGTCGCGGCGGACAGGGAGGGCTCGACCCTTGTCCCCGCAGCGTGCCTGCAGCGCTTGATCAGCTCATTGCGATTCGATGTCAGGAATTCGTGCAGCATGCCGCTAGCGTACGCTTTCGCCGCCCGGACGATCGTGCGCTAGCCTGAATTTCTCACTGTAAGAACGAAACATCGGGGCGTGAGTCGAAAAAGTGTCTCGCCAAAGATACTTATAACGACTCAGGGAGG
>MERP01000077.1 GCA_001772055.1 Betaproteobacteria bacterium RIFCSPLOWO2_12_FULL_68_19 | reverse complement strand
AGGTGAAGGGCCGCAACCTCGCCGAGGGCATCCCGCGCAGCTTCACCATCTCCTCGAACGAGATCCTCGAAGCGATCACCGAGCCGCTCAACCAGATCGTCTCGGCGGTGAAGTCCGCGCTCGAGCAGACCCCGCCCGAGCTCGGCGCCGACATCGCCGAGAAGGGCATGGTGCTCACCGGCGGCGGCGCGCTGCTGCGCGACCTCGATCGCCTGCTGATGGAGGAGACCGGGCTGCCGGTGATCGTCGCCGACGATCCCCTCACCTGCGTGGTGCGCGGCTCGGGCAAGGCCCTGGAGAAGATGGAGCACTTCGGCCCGATCTTCACCAACGATTGAGAATAGCGGGGGATGGACCACAGCCCCCCGCCGTTCTTCAAGCGTGGGCCGGCACCGCTCGTCAGGTTGTTCTTTTTCGCCTCGCTTTCGCTCGCGCTGCTGGTGATCGACGCCCGCTTCCGCTACGTCGAGGGGCTGCGCAGCTGGATCGCGCTCGCTGCCTACCCCCTGCAGCGCCTCGGCACCGCGCCGGTCGACCTCGCCTCGCGCGTCGGCGAGTACTTCGCGACGCAGGCGCAGCTGGTGGCGGAGAACGAGCAGCTGCGCGCCAAGGCGCTCGCCTACTCGCAGGATGCCCAGCGCTTCCAGGCAGCGCAGGCTGAAGCCGAGCAGCTGCGCCGGCTGATCGGCGCGGCCGAGCGGCTCGCGGTACGCGCCACGCCGGCCGAAGTGCTCTACGTCGGGCGCGACCCATACTCGCACAAGGTGTTCATCGACCGCGGCGCGGCGCAGGGCGTGCGCCCGGGGAGCCCGGTGGCCGACGAGGAGGGCGTGGTCGGCCAGGTGACGCGCGTGCACCCGCTGGTGTCGGAAGTGACGCTGCTCACCGACCGCGATCACGCCACTCCGGTGCAGGTAGTGAGGAACGGGCTGCGCGCGGTGGCTTTCGGCGGCGGCGCCTCGGGCATGCTCGAGCTGCGCTTCATGTCGCCGGTCACGGACATCCAGAACGGCGATCGCCTGGTCACCTCGGGGATCGACGGTATCTATCCCGCCGGCCTGCCGGTCGCAGTCGTGGTGCGCATCGAGCGCGAGGCCGAGAACACCTTCGCGCGCGCGGTGTGCAAGCCGGTGGCGGGCATCGACCGCGGGCGCTACGTGCTGGTGCTCGTGAACGAGTCCGCCCGGCCCGCGCTGCCGGAGGACGCCGGCAAGTCCCGCACCGAGAAAACGCGCCGCGCGCGCAGCCGGGCCAAGGACACCGATGCTTCCCGCTAGGTCGCAGATCCTGCTGCCGGTGCGCGCGAGCACCATCGTGGCCTCTTTCGCGCTCGCGCTGTTCCTCAATTTCCTGCCGTGGCCCGACGTACGCGTGGTGCCGGACTTCGTGGCCCTGGTGCTCGCCTTCTGGTGCGTGCGCCAGCCGCGCCTGGTCGGCCTGGGCGTCGCCTGGACGCTCGGCCTGCTCTCCGACGCGGGCAATGGCGTGCTGCTCGGCCAGCATGCGCTCGCGTACTCGCTGCTCGCCTTCCTCGCCATCTGGCTGTCGCGGCGCATTCTCTGGTTCGGTCCCGGCCTGCAGGCGCTGCACGTCGCGTTGATGCTGCTCGTCACGCAGGGCGTGGCGCTGCTGGTGCGCCTGGCCGCGGGCGACCCCTTCCCCGGCTGGGCGATCCTGGTCGGGCCGCTCGCCGGCGCGATGCTCTGGCCGGCGGCCACCTGGCTGCTGCTGCTGCCGCAGCGGCGCACCGAGCGCGAGCAGGCGATCTAGCATGGGCGCCGCCGAGCTCAGGAACTACGAGCGCGAGCTCGCGCAGTTCCAGCTGCGCCTCGGCGTCGCGGCGATCGCGGTACTGGTCGCCTTCGCGCTGCTCGCCGGGCGCTTCTTCCTCCTGCAGGTCGTGCAGCACGAGGTCTACCGCGCCAAGGCCGAGGACAACCGCATCTCCATCGTGCCGGTGCCGCCCAACCGCGGGCTGATCGTCGACCGCAACGGGATGGTGATCGCGCGCAACTATTCTGGCTACACGCTCGAGATCTTCCCGCGCCGCGTCGAGGACCTCGAGCGCACCATCGACGAGCTCTCCGAGCTGATCGAGATCCAGCCGCGCGACCGCGCGCGCTTCCGCAAGCTGCTGGTCGAGACGCGCAACGCCGAGAGCCTGCCGATCCGCACCCGGCTCTCCGACGAAGAGGTGGCGAAGTTCGCCGCCAACCGCTATCGCTACGAGGGGGTGGAGATCAAGGCGCGCCTGTTCCGCCAGTACCCGCACGGCGACATCGCCTCGCACGTCATCGGCTACATGGGCCGCGTCACCCAGGCCGACCAGGAGCGCCTCGAGGCGGAAGGCGCCTACGCGAACTACCGCGGCAGCGACTACATCGGCAAGGCAGGCGTCGAGGCGAGCTACGAGGACGAGCTGCACGGCACCACCGGCTTCGAGCAGGTCGAGATCGACGCCGCCGGGCGCGGCATCCGCACGCTGTCGCGCACCGCGTCGCTGCCCGGCAACGACGTCACGCTCACGCTCGACATCCGCCTGCAGCAGGTGGCGGAGATCGCCTTCGGCGAGCGCCGCGGCGCGCTGGTGGCGATCGAGCCTTCGAGCGGCGGAGTGCTCGCGCTCGTTTCCAAGCCGGGCTTCGACCCGAACCAGTTCGTCGACGGCATCGACCCGCAGTACTGGGCCGAGCTCAACAACTCGCCCGACAAGCCGCTCAACAACCGCGCCATCTCCGGGCTCTACCCGCCCGGCTCCACCTTCAAGCCGTTCATGGCGCTCGCCGCGCTGCAGCTCGGCAAGCGCACGCCGCGCAGCACCATCGTCGACCCGGGCTACTTCGTGTTCGGCGAGCGCCGCTTCCGCGATTCGAAGCCCGGCGGCCACGGCGTGGTCGACCTGCACAAGTCGATCGTGGTGTCCTCGGACGTGTACTACTACCAGCTCGCGAACGACATGGGCATCGACGCGATCGCGGGCTTCATGAGGCACTTCGGCTTCGGCGCGCGCAGCGGCATCGACCTGCAGGGCGAGGCCGCCGGCGTGCTGCCTTCCCCGGAATGGAAGACGAAGCGCTTTCGCCGCCCCGCCGACCAGCGCTGGTATCCCGGCGAGACCATCTCGATCGGCATCGGCCAGGGCTACAACGCCTATACGCCGATCCAGCTCGCGCTCGCCACCGCGACGCTCGCCAACGGCGGCGCGATGTACAAGCCGCGGCTGGTCTCGCACGTCGACCGCGCGCGCAGCGGCGAGCGCCGCTACGTCGAGCCCGAGCTCACGCACAAGGCGCCGCTGCGCGCCGAGCACGTCGAGTTCGTCAAGCGCGCCATGGCGGGGGTGAACAAGGAAGGCACCGGCGCGCGCGCCTTCGCCGGCGCGCAGTACACGAGCGGCGGCAAGACCGGCACCGCGCAGGTGATCGCGATCAAGCAGAACGAGAAGTACGAGGAGTCCAAGGTCGCCGAGCGCCTGCGCGACCATTCGCTGTTCATCGCCTTCGCGCCGGTCGAAAGCCCGCGCATCGCGCTCGCGGTGGTGGTGGAAAACGGCGGCTTCGGGGCGCGCACGGCCGCACCGATCGCCCGCACGGTGCTCGACTACTTCCTGCTCGGCAAGGTGCCGCCCGGAATGCAGGCCGCCCCCGAGGACGAAGACGCCGAGCAGGAGGGCAACGACTGATGGAGCTCGCCCGCCTGCCGCTGCGCCGCATCGCCTGGCGGCTCGCCGAAGGCATCGACCAGGCGCTGCTGGTGCTGATCGTCGCGCTCTCGATGCTCGGGCTCGCGGCGCTGTTCTCGGCCGCCTACCAGAACCCCGCGCGGCTGGTGAGCCAGCTCGGAAACCTCGGCATCGCGCTGGTGGCGATGTGGCTCGCGGCGCAGCTCACGCCGCAGACGCTGATGCGCTTCGCGGTGCCGGCCTACGCCTTCGGCCTCGCGCTGCTGGTGGCGGTGGCGCTGTTCGGCGACGTGGTCAACGGCGCGCGGCGCTGGCTCAACGTCGGCATCGGCCGCTTCCAGCCCTCGGAGATCATGAAGCTCGCGCTGCCGCTCATGCTCGCCTGGTACTTCCACAAGAACGAGTCGACCCTGCGCCTGCGCAACTTCGCGATGGCGGCGCTGCTGCTCGCCGTCCCGGTGGGCCTCATCGTGCGCCAGCCCGACCTCGGCACCGCCGCTCTGGTCGGCGCGGCGGGCTTCTACGTCATCTTCTTCGCCGGTATCAGCTGGAAGGTGCTGGGCGGGCTGACGCTCGCCTTCGTCGCGAGCCTCTTCCCGCTGTGGGGCATCCTGCACGACTACCAGCGCCGCCGCATCCTGACCCTGCTCGATCCGACGCAGGATCCCCTCGGCGCGGGCTACCACATCATCCAGTCGACTATCGCGGTGGGCTCGGGCGGGCTCTCGGGCAAGGGCTGGCTGAACGGCACGCAGGCGCACCTGGAGTTCATCCCCGAGCGCGACACCGACTTCATCTTCGCCGTGTACTCCGAGGAGTTCGGGCTGATCGGCAACCTGGTGCTGCTCGTGCTCTATGCGCTGCTCATCGGCCGCGGACTGGTGATCGCGGCCAATGCCGCCACCGTGTTCGCGCGGCTGCTCGCGGGCGCGGTCTCGCTCATGTTCTTCACCTATGCCTTCGTCAACATGGGCATGGTCTCGGGCATCCTGCCGGTGGTCGGGGTGCCGCTGCCGTTCCTCTCCTACGGCGGCACCGCGCTGCTTACGCTGTTCATCGGCACGGGCATCCTGATGAGCGTCAACCGCCACCGCAAGCTGGTCCAGACCTGAATTGCGGCACAGCACCATTTCTTGAAAGTTTGCACCGCATCGTGAAACGATGAGGTCGTAAGACCCTGTAAATCCTTGTTTTGTTGCAGCTGAGATGAGCCAAATGGCGTGTTGCTGCGCGCCATCGCTGTCCGCACACTCCGAGTACCGATCTTTTTCATTGGAGAGAAAAACGTGGAGCAGCGAAAAAAACAGACCGCAGCATTAGAAAAAGACTGGGCGGAGAACCCTCGCTGGAAAGGCGTGAAGCGCGGCTATGGCGCAGACGATGTGGTGCGCCTGCGCGGCAGCGTGGCGCTCGAGCATACGCTCGCGCGCCGC
>MERP01000076.1:32088-32493 GCA_001772055.1 Betaproteobacteria bacterium RIFCSPLOWO2_12_FULL_68_19 | reverse complement strand
CCTACCGCATCGAGCTGCTCGAGCCGCGCCAGCTCGGCGCCGGGTCGGGCATGTCCCAGTACGGGTGGCGGATCGGCGCGGCGGCGGCCGGGGCGCTGGCGCTGGTGCTGGGCGCGCGGTTCGGTTGGGCCGTAGCCTATTTCGCCTGCGCCGCCTTCGCCATCCCGGCGATGCTGGTCGGCGCGGTGATGGGCGAGCCTGCGCGGCACCAAGCGCCGGCGCAGGTCCGGGGCGCCGTCGAAGCGATCGTCGCCTATTTCAGCCCGCTCCTCGAGTTCCTGAGGCGGCAGGGGGCGCTCGTGGTGCTGCTCTTCGTGCTCATCCACAAGATCGGCGACACGCTCGCCAACCTGAGCCTGCGGCTGCTCTTCCAGGACCTGGGCTTCACCAACGACGAGGTCGCCT
>MERP01000076.1:13082-32078 GCA_001772055.1 Betaproteobacteria bacterium RIFCSPLOWO2_12_FULL_68_19 | reverse complement strand
TCTACGACGTCGGCGTAGGCTTCGTCGCCTTGCTGGTCGGCGTCTTCGTGGGCGGCGTGATGTACGAGCGGCTCGGCATGAAGCGCGCCGTCCTCGTCAGCCTGATCCTCATGGCGGTCTCCAACTTCAGCTTCGCCGCGCTCGCGGCCGCCGGCCACAGCAACATCGGGATGGCCGCCGCGGTCAGCTTCGAGAACTTCGCCAGCGGCATCGGCGGCGTCACGGTGGTCGCCTACCTGTCCGCGCTGTGCAACCTGCGCTTCACCGCCAGCCAGTATGCCCTGCTCTCGGCACTGGCCAGCATCGCCGGCCGCGTCCTCACCGGAACGAGCGCCGGGTGGCTGATCGATGCGATCGGCTACGTGAACTTCTACCTGCTGACCACGCTCGTCGCCTTCCCCGGCGTGCTGCTCTTCTGGCTCATGATGCGCTCCGGGCTCGCGGACCTGTCGATCGGCTCGGCGGGCAAGGAGTAACCGGCCATGGCTAGCCCCTTCGCTTGAAGAACTGCACGGCGCGCTCGTGCTTCTCCGCGGCCGCGCGCGTCGCGAAGCTGCCGAGGTTACGCCGCCGGCCGGTCTTCGGGTTGAGCCTGCGTGAATAGAGCCGGTACCCGCCCGACGGCAGCTTCCTGATCATGCCGGCGCCGCGCGGCTGAAATGCGCGCAGGGCGAGTCGCAGGTCAGGCGGACAAACTCGGCTTGCGTGAGGTGCACCAGATGCTCGTGGTCGCCCGCCTCGAAGAAGATCTCGGGCTGCGCCGCGAGGTCCTCCTCCACGATCGTCGTCAGGCCGTAGGGCTTGCCGAGCGGGGGCACCGCGCCGGGCTGGCAATCGGGAAACAGCCTGTCGAGCTCGGGCTCCGTGGCGAGCCGCAGCCCGCTGCGGTGCAGCTCGCGTTCCAGCGCGGAAAACTGCAGGTGGTAAGTCGAAGGCAGCACCGCCAGCACGTAGCCGCGGTCGTCCTCGACCACGACCGCCTTCGCGACGCTCTTGCCCGGCAAGTGCGCCGACTCGGCGCTGGCGCTGCTGGTCATGGTGCGCGGGTGCGAGAGCACTTCGTACGCGATCTGCTGCGCGGCGAGATAGTCCTGAATGGTGGGCGCGATGTTCACGGCGAACCTCCGTAGGCTGAGACCCGGACCGATGCATCTTTACGCCGTTTCGCGCCGCAGGTCTTGATTTGCCGCAAACGGCGCGGCGATTCTCTAGCCCGCGGTGCAGCGGTAGACCGCGAGGCTGCCGAAGAGGTTCGGCAGCAGCGTCACCGGCTTGCCCTCGTGCAGCACCAGCCGCTCGCGGATGCGCACGCCCAGGCGCCGGCACAGGTCCTCGAAGTCCGCGACGGTGCAGTGGTGCACGTTCGGGGTCTCGTACCACTCGTAGGGCAGGGTCTCGGAGACCGGCATGCGGCCCAGCAGCACCTGCAGGCGCGCGCTCCAGTGGCCGAAGTTGGGGAAGCTCACGATCATCTCGCGCCCGACGCGCAGCATCTCGCGCATCAGCAGCTCGGTGCGGTGGATGGTCTGCAGCGTCTCGGAGAGGATCACGCAGTCGAAAGAGCCGTCGGCGAACAGCGACAGCCCGCTCTCCAGGTCGACTTGCAGCACGTTGACGTCGTTCGCCACGCAGGCGATCACGCTGTCGTCGTCGATCTCCACGCCGTAGCCCGGCGCCTCGCGCTCGTGCCACAGCGAGCGCAGCAGCGTGCCGTCGCCGCAGCCCAGGTCGAGCACGCGCGCCCCGCGCGGCACCCAGTGCACGATGGCGGCAAGATCGGGTCTCAAGGCGCGCGCCTCACAGCTCGATGTTCCCGAGGTAGGCGCGCAGCGCGGCGTGGTAGCGCTCGTCTTCCAGCAGGAAGGCGTCGTGGCCGCCGGGCGCGTCGAGCTCGAGGTAGGAAACGATGCGCCGGTTGTCGAGCAGCGCGCGCACCAGCTCGCGCGAGCGCGCCGGCGGGAAGCGCCAGTCGGACTTGAACGACACCACGAGGAACGCGGCGCGCGCGCGCGCCAGCGCCTTCGTCAGGTCCCCGCCGAAGTCCGCGGCCGGGTCGAAGTAGTCGAGCGCCTTGGTGATGCGCAGGTAGGTGTTGGCGTCGAAGTAGGTCGAGAACTTGTCGCCCTGGTAGCGCAGGTAGGACTCGATCTCGAAGTCGATGTCGAAGTCGAAGCCGGGCGCGCCGCGGCGCAGCAGGCGCCCGAACTTCTCCGCCATCGCCTCGCCCGAGAGGTAGGTGATGTGGCCGATCATGCGCGCGATGCGCAGGCCGCGCGTGGGCACCACGCCCTTGTCGTAGTAGTGACCGCCGTGGAAGTCGGGGTCGGTCATGATCGCCTGGCGCGCTACCTCGTTGAAGGCGATGTTCTGCGGCGAGAGCCTGGCGGCGGCGGCGATCACGATCGAGTGGCGGATGCGCTCGGGGTAGGAGAGCGCCCACTGCAGCGCCTGCATCGCGCCGAGCGAGCCGCCGATCACCGCCGCGAAGCGCTCGATGCCGAGGCGATCGGCGAGGCGCGCCTGCGCCTCGACCCAGTCCTCGACCGTGACCACCGGGAACTCGGCGCCCCAGGGCCTGCCGCTCGCAGGGTTGATCGACGCGGGCCCGGTGGAGCCGAAGCAGCTGCCCAGGTAGTTGGAGCCGACGACGAAGAAGCGCCGCGTGTCGAGCGGCTTGCCCGGCCCCACGAGGTTGTCCCACCACCCGACATTCTCTTTGTCGTCCTCATAGACGCCTGCCACATGGTGGGAGGCGTTGAGCGCGTGGCAGACGAGCACCGCGTTCGACTTCGCCGCGTTCAGCTCGCCGTAGGTCTCGTAGGCGATCTCGAAGGAGGGCAGCTCGGCGCCGCCCTTCAGGCGGATCGGCGCGTCGAAGCGCGCCTTCTGCGCGATTACGTAGGCGGGGTTGCTTTCAGGAGCGTTCATTTCTCTTTAGCGGTATTTGTTAGGCGCCCGCAAGCTGAGCATCAAATCGGCGCGCGCGAATTATAGCGGAGGCGGCTCTTTTGCGGCCCCGCTCCGCACCAGGGAGGAAATCTTCTCATCGGAAAATCCCGCCTCACGCAAGACCTCCCGCGTGTGCTCGCCCAGGCGCGGCGCGTGGCGCCGGTACTCGGGCGGCGACTCGGACCATTCGGAGGGCACCGCCATCGAGCGGATGCGGCCCTCGCTGGGGTGCTCCACGATCCGGAAGTAGCCGGTCGCCGCGAGGTGCGGGTCGGCGACGATGTCGGCGAGGCTGTTCATGCGCTGCACCGGGATGTCGGCGCGCTCGAGCGCCGCGATCCATTCCGCGGTGCCGCGCTTCTTCATCTCCTCGGCCACGAAGGCGTAGGCCTCTGCGTAGTGCTTGCTGCGGATTGCCTGGTTGGAGAACTTCGCATCCCTGAACTTCTCCGGCTGGCCGATTACCTCGAAAAACGCCTTCCACTGCTTGTCGTTGTAGATGAGCGCGCAGACGTAGCCGTCCTTCGTCCGGTAGGGCCGCCGGTCGGGCGCGAGCATGCGCGCGTAGCCGGCCTCGCCCTGCGGCGGCTCGAAGGTGTAGCCGCCGAGGTGCTCGCCCAGCACGATCTGCAGCAGGTGCTCGAACATCGGCACGTCGACGCGCTGCCCCCTGCCGGAGCGCTCGCGGTAGTACAGCGCCGCGCTCACCGCGCTCGCCACCTGCTGCCCGACCGAGCGGTCGGCGACGATGATCGGCGCGTAGCGCGGCTCGGCCGCGCCCTGCTTGTGCAGCAGCCAGGGAATCCCCGCCGCGCCCTGGATCAGGTCGTCGTAGGCGGCCTTGGCGGCGTAGGGCCCGCGCTGGCTGTAGCCGAAGCAGCCCACATAGATGATTTTCCCGTTCACGGAGCGGACTTCTTCGTAGGAAAGCCTGAGGCGCGCCATCGCCTGCGGGCGGATGTTGTAGACCAGCACGTCCGATCGCTTTGCCAGCGCCAGGGCCGCTTCGCGCCCCCCGGGTGACTTCAAATCCAGGACGACCGAGCGCTTGTTGCGGTTGGCATTGAGGAAGATGTGCCCCATGCCGGGGTTGCGGAGCGGCCAGGCGTGGCGCATCACGTCGCCCTCGGGCGGCTCGACCTTCACCACGTCGGCGCCCAGGTCGGCGAGGATCTGGGTGGCGTAGGGGCCCATGACCACCGTGGTCAGGTCGAGCACCCGCACGCCCGCGAGCGGGCCGCTCATGCGTTGAGCTTGGCGAGCAGCTCGCGCGTCTTGGCCGGATCGGTGTTGCGCAGCACGCGCTGGGCGAGCGCCTGCACCTCGCCGAGGGTGGTGTGCAGGATCCGCTCCTTGATCGCCAGGAGCTGCGAGGGGTGCATCGAGAAGTTGCGCAGCCCGAGGCCGAGCAGCAGGCGCGTGAGCTGCAGGTCGCCCGCCATCTCGCCGCATACCGCGATCGGCACGCCGCCGCGCGTAGCGCTCTGGATGGTGTTCGCGACCAGCGTCAGCACCGCGGGGTGCAGCGGGTCGTAGAGGTGGGCAACGGCGTCGTCGGTGCGGTCGATGGCGAGCGTGTACTGGATCAGGTCGTTGGTGCCGATCGACAGGAAGTCCAGCCGCCGCATGAAGATCGGCAGCGCCAGCGCCGCCGCCGGGATCTCGATCATGCCGCCGACCTGGACTTCCCGGTCATAGGGCAGGCCGCGCTCGTCGAGTTGCTGCTTCGCCTGCCGGATGAGGGCGAGGGTCTGCTCGATCTCGTGCACGTGCGCGAGCATCGGCAGCAGGATGCGCACGCGCCCGTAGTGCGACGCGCGCAGGATCGCGCGCAGCTGCGTGAGGAACATCTGCGGCTCGGCGAGGCAGAAGCGGATCGCGCGCAGGCCCATCGCCGGGTTGGGGATGTTCTGCGCCGTCTCGCCGTCGCCGTTCATCGCCTTGTCGGCGCCGGCGTCGAGCGTGCGCAGCACCACCGGCCGGCCCTTCATCGCCGCGGCGACCTGGCGATAAGCCTCGAACTGCTCGTCTTCTCCCGGCAGGTCCCTGCGGTTGAGGAACAGGAACTCGGTGCGGAACAGGCCCACGCCCTGCGCCCCGGCCTCGAGCGCCTCGGGCGCGTCCTGCGGCAGCTCGATGTTGGCGTAGAGCTCGATGGGCGTGCCGTCGGCGGTGGCCGAGGGGGTCTTCTTCAGGCGCTTCAAGCGCTGGCGCGCGGCCTTGAGCTCGGCCTGGCGGCTGCGGTACTCGGCGAGCACCAGCGGGTCGGGATTGACGATCAGCACGCCCTGCACGCCGTCGACGATCAGCAGCTCCCCTTCGGCCACGGTCTGGCGCGCGTGGTGCAGGCCGACGATCGCCGGGATGCCGAGGCTGCGCGCGACGATCGCGGTGTGCGAGGTGACGCCGCCCACGTCGGTGACGAAGCCGCCGTAGCGGTGGCGCTTGAACAGGATCATGTCGCCGGGCGAGAGGTCGTGCGCCACCACGATCAGCTTCTGCTCCTCCGCGGCCGTCGGCTCGGCGAGCGTCTGCGCGCCGGTCAGCACCTTGAGCACGCGCTCCACCGCGTGCTGCACGTCGGCCTTGCGCTCGCGCAGGTAGGGGTCCTCGATCTCCTCGAAGCGCTCCACCAGGCGCTCCATCTGCTGCACCAGCGCCCACTCGGCGTTGGCGCGCCGGCTGCGGATCAGCTCGCGCGGCGCCTGCGCGAGCGCCGAATCGTCGAGGATCATGCGGTGCAGGTCGAGGAAGGCCTCGAGCTCGGCCGGGGCGTCGGCCGCGATGTGCTGCTTGAGGGAGGCGAGCTCGTCCTGCGCCGAGCGCATGGCGCGGTCGAAGCGCTCGATCTCCGCCTCGATGTCCGCCTCGGCGATCTCGTAGTGCGCCACTTCGAGCCGCGCGGTCGACACCAGGTGCGCGTAGCCGACCGTGATGCCGCTCGACACGGCGTGGCCGTGCAGGACGAAGTTCACCTCACTCACCCTCGCCGAACTTGTCGGCGATCAGCTGCACCAGCGCCTGGATCGCGGCGTCGGCGTCGGCGCCCTCGGCCTCGATCAGCACCTTCGCCCCCTGGCCGGCGGCGAGCATCATCACGCCCATGATGCTCTTGGCGTTGACGCGCCGGCCGCTGCGCGAGAGCCAGATCTCGCTCTGGTAGCCGCTCGCCAGGTGGGTGAGCTTGGCCGCGGCGCGCGCATGCAGCCCGAGGCGGTTGATGATTTCAGCAGCGACGCTAGGCATCGCAGCAGCGGTCGGTGTTCATGTGCACCACGCCTTCCGCGCCGCCGGAGAGCGCGCGCTGCACGGCCGCGCCGAGCTTCCCGTCCGGCGCGCCGTTGCGCCCGGTCAGCACGCGCAGCAGCATCGGCAGCGACGCGCCCGAGACGCCCTCGACGCGGCCGTTCTGCAGCAGCCGCGACACCACGTTGCCCGGCGTGGCGCCGAAGATGTCGGTGAGCACCAGCACGCCGTCGCCGTCGTCGATGCCCTCGAGCAGCTCCTGCGCGCGCAGCACCAGGTCGTCGGGGTCGTCCTGGCGCCAGACGCTGAGCGTTGCCACCTGCTGCGGGGGCGCGCCGAGGATCTGCGCGGCGCTCGCGAGCAGCGCGGTGCCGATCTCGCCGTGGGTGACGATCAGCACGCCGATCATCGCAGCCTCGCCTCGAGCGCGTCCATGAACATGCCGGAGACGTCGAAGCCGGTCTGGTCCTGGATCTCGCGGAAGCAGGTGGGGCTGGTGACGTTGACCTCGGTGAGCCAGTCGCCGATCACGTCCAGTCCCACCAGCAGCAGCCCGCGCGCGGCGAGCGCCGGCCCGAGCGCCGCGGCGATCTCGCGCTGGCGCGCCGAGAGCGGCTGGGCGACGCAGCGCGCGCCCGCGGCGAGGTTGCCGCGCGACTCTCCCGGGCGCGGGATGCGCGCCAGGCAGTGCGGCACCGCCTGGCCTGCGATCAGCAGCACGCGCTTGTCGCCCTCGGCGATCTCGGGGATGAAGCGCTGCGCCATCACGGTGCGCGCGCCGCCCTGCGACATGATCTCGACGATGACATTGCGGTTCGGGTCGTCGGCGCGCACGCGGAAAATGTTCTCGCCGCCCATGACGTCCAGGCGCTTCAGCACCACCTCGCGCTCCGCGTCGATGAAGGCCTGCAGCGCGGCCGGCTCGCGCGTCACCAGGGTGGGCACGAGGAAGCGCGCGAACTCGGCGATGGCGAGCTTCTCGTTGTGGTCGCGCACCGCGTCGGGCGCGTTGAACACGCGCGCGCCCTCGCGCACCGCGGCAGAGAGCAGCCAGGTGGCGACCACGTACTCGAGGTCGAAGGGCGGGTCCTTGCGCATCAGCACCGCGCCGAAGTCCGCAAGCGCGCGCCTCTCGCACTCGTGCGCGCGGTACCAGTCCTCGTCGTTGTCGGTGAGCGAAATGCGCGTGGCGCCGGCGCTCGTCTTGCCCCGCCACTGCAGGTCGTTCACCTGCGAGACGAACACCTTGTGCCCGCGGGCCTGCGCGGCCCGCATCATGGCGACGCTCGTGTCCTTGTACGCCTTGAGCGAGTCCGGCGGGTCGATGATGAAGAGGAGCTCGGCCAGGCTACTTGCTCTGCGAGACCATGAACTCGACCGCGGCGCGCACCTGCGCCTCGCTAAGCGAGGCGTTGCCGCCTTTCGGCGGCATGGCGCCCTTGCCCTTCAGCACCGAGCGCAGCAGCGAATCGGTGCCGGTCTTGATGCGCGGCGCCCACGCCGCCTTGTCGCCGAGCTTGGGCGAGCCGGCGACCGACTGCGCGTGGCAGGCCACGCAGGTCTGGTCGTACACGGCCTTGCCATCGGCAGCCGCGGGCTTTTTCGCTGTTTGAGAAGAAGCGGGCGAAGCAGCGGGCGCCTTGAACTTCGCGCCGGCCTGGTTGGCCATCACGACCACCGCGCGCGTGACCTCCTCGTCGGTGAGCGAGGCGTCGCCGGCTTTCGGCGGCATCGCGCCTTTGCCTTTCACCACGGAGGCGACCAGCGCCCGCAGGCCCTGCTTGAGCCGCGGCGCCCATTGCGCCTTGTCGCCGAGCTTCGGCGCGTTCGCCACGCCCGCCTGGTGGCAGGCGGCGCAGACGGCCGTCACGATCTCCTCGCCGCCGCGCGCCCCGGCGGGCGCGCCGGCCGCGCCGAACTCGACCCGGCCGACCGGCTGGATGCGCGCCGCGACCGCTTCCGGGGTCATCGCGCCCGGCTCGGCGCTCGGGCGGCTCAAGACCAGCTGCACCACCATGATGATGCCGAGGATCGGCACGAGAAACGCAAGCAGGATCACCACGATCAGCTGCTGCGGGGTCTTGATGAACGACGAATGCGAGTCGTGGCTATCCACTGGAGTCGCGCTTTTCTTGTAAAGGTATGATTTTAGCGTGAAAGTCTGGCTGATCGTTCTGGGGGCGGCGCTCATCGCGCTGGGCGTGGCATGGCCGTGGCTGCACAAGCTCGGCCTCGGCCGCCTGCCCGGCGATATTTACGTGGAGCGCGAAGGCTTCAGCTTCTACTTCCCGATCACCACGACCATCATTGTCTCGCTCGTGTTATCGCTGATCCTGTGGCTCACGCGCCGCTAACGCGTGGACGGGCAAAGGGAAAATTGATAACCTGCGCGTCCTCTCCGAGGGCGCCCGTAGCTCAGCGGATCAGAGTATTGGCCTCCGAAGCCAAGGGTCGTGGGTTCGAATCCCGCCGGGCGCGCCAGTCATTGACGAAGCTGGGCACTTCCCCCAGCTTTCTTTTCTCCATGAAGCCGATGGCGTCCGCCAAGCGCCGCCGGTGGCTTCCGCGGCCAACCAGCTCACTTCCGTCGAGCTTGAACCAGGGCGTCGGTCTGCTCGCTGCCGTTGATGGTGTCGTTGCCGCTGGTGCCGTTGATGGTCGCCACGAGGATTTCTTTCCGCGGTGTCAGGAAATGGCGGACAGTGTGAAACGCGCGTTCGCGCGCGTCGATGCGCCAAAAGAACCGTCCGCCGGCGGCCGGGAGGTCCTCGGCGATCTGCACGCCGATCTCGAACTCAACGATGAGGTGGACGTAGCCCGCGGCGCGCACGCGCGCCGGCGTGCGGTGCAGGGTCGACTGGAACATGGCGCCGAGCTGCGGCTCCTCGACGCCGACGAAGCGGCGCATCGCCGCCGAGGCGAGCGCGACCTTGTAGCCGGCGATCGCGCCGAGCTTCTCGGCGCGCAGGGCGACGAATACGTCCTGGATGGCGTAGGCCTCCTCGGCGCTCTCCGGCGCGAGCTCCAAGGAGGGCGTGATCTCGGAGGGACTTCGCCGCCACCATGCTGCGCGCGGCGCTCTCACTCGCCAAGATGAGCTACGACGCGGCTTCGGGCACGCTGAATCTACCGCTCGAAGGTGCGCCTTGGGCTCAAGCGCAACTTCCAGGTGATGCCGGGCGCCCAGTGAACGCTCATGACCGGCCAAACCCGCCGCAAGCCGAACGTTCCCGCGCTTGCCCCGCAGCGCACGGCGGCCACGTACGCGAGCGGGGCGCATGAGTTTTCCTATCGTATGCTTGCCCGGGCCGCTGCGGTCCTCGACGTGGATCGCGGCGACGTCCGCCTGCTCGAAGGCCTGCACGGTGCGCCACAGGTTCGCCGGGTCGTTGAAGTCGCCTTCGGCGTTCGCGATCACGGGCAGCTTGACCGCGTTGACAAGGGTGCGCGCCTGCGCGGCGAGATCGTCGAGCAACAGCAGGCCTTTGGCCGGGCCGCCGCCAAGAGCGCCAGCAACGCTTGCAACCGTCCGCAACCCGGAGAAGAATGAGGTGGCGGCGAGGCACGCCCTTGCCTGGCACGCAGTCGCGTCAGGCGCAACAGGGGCGAAGGTCACGGGAGGAACCGCCATGGATGTCACCGCGCTTAGCGTTGCCGAAGCCGCAGAGGCCATTCGCGATGGGACGCTCAGCGTCGAGCGCTACGCCGAGGCGCTGCTGGAACGCTGCACTGCTCGCGCTGACCTGAACGCCTTCATCACGCTGGATGCCGACCGGGTACGCGCCGCCGCCAAGACCGCCGATCGTGCGCGCAGCGGCGGAGCGCGCGGGCCGTTGCAAGGCGTGCCGCTGGTGCTCAAGGACAACATCGACACCGCAGACCTGCCGACCAGCGGCGGGACGCCCACCTTGCGCAATCACCGGCCGAAGCGCAATGCGCCGGTCGCCGAGGCGCTGCTGCGCGCCGGCGCGCTGGTGCTGGGCAAGACCAACCTGCACGAGCTGGCCTGCGGGGTGACCAACAACAACGGCGGCTTCGGCCCGGCGCGCAACCCGTGGGACCGGCGCCTGATCCCCGGCGGCTCGAGCGGCGGCACCGGGGTGGCGGTGGCCGCGCGGCTCGCGCCCGGCGGCATCGGCACCGATACCGGCGGCTCGGTGCGCATTCCGGCGGCGCTGTGCGGCATCGTCGGCTTCCGCCCCAGCACCAAGCGCTGGTCGCAGGCCGGCATCGTGCCGATCTCCGGTACGCGCGACACCGCCGGCCCGATGACGCGCTCGGTGGCCGACGCGGTGCTGCTGGACGGCGTAGTCACGGGCGGTGCCACTATCCTCCAGCCGATCCCGCTCAAGGGCTTGCGCCTGGGCGTCCCGCGCCAGTACTACTGGAGCGATCTCGACCCCGAGCTGGCAGCAGTTTGCGAGCAGGAGCTGGCGCGCTTGTCGAAGCTCGGCGTCAGTCTGGTCGGGGCCGAGGTGCCAAATCTGAAGGCGCTGGACGACGCCGTCAGTTTTCCGGTGGCGCTTTACGAGCAAGTCGCCACCATGAAGGAGTATCTGCGGGAGTCGGGGACCGGCGTGAGCTATCAACTGCTCGCCGAGCAGTGCGCCAGCCCGGACGTGCGCGGCATGCTGACCAGCCTGCTCGGTGCCGGCGCGGTGCCCGAGGCGGTGTACCGTGAAGCGCTCGGCAAGCATCGTCCGGCGTTGCAGGCGACGCTCGAGAGTTATCTCGAGCGGCACGATCTGGCCGCGATGATCTTTCCGACCGTGCCGATGCCCGCGCGGCCGATCGGCGAAGACGAGACCGTCGAAGTGAATGGCAAGCGCGTGCCGACCTTTTTCACCTACATCCGCAATACCGACCCGGCGAGCAACGCCGCGCTGCCGGGCTTGAGCCTGCCGATCGGCCTTACGCGCAGCGGCTTGCCGGTGGGCATGGAGCTCGACGCGGGTTCCGGCCAGGACGCCCGCCTGCTCGCGATCGGGCTCGCCTACGAGGCGAGCCTGCCGCCGATGCCCGCACCCAAACTGTAGTGACCCGACGCAACCACAAGACAAGGACGAGGCCATGACGACTTCGCTTGCACGCAGAAAATTCCTGATCGCTTCGGCCGCCGGCACCGCCCTGATCGGCGCGCCCGCCTTCATCCGCAATGCGAGCGCTGCCAAGGACTTCAAGATCGGCATGTTCTACGCCATCGCCGGGCCCGCCGCGAACCTGTTCGGCCCGACGCAGAAGGCCTGCGCCGAGCTGGCGGTCGAGCAGATCAATGCCAGGGGCGGGATCCTCGGCCGGCGCGTGCAGCTGCTGTTCGCCAACGGCGATGCCGCGGTCGCCGACGCCACCAAGTCGGCAGTGCGCATGCTGCTGGAGGACAAGGTGGACTTCTTCCTCGGCTCGCACAACAGCGCAGTGCGCGAGGCGCTGGTGGCCACCATCAAGGCCAGGGTCCCCTATGTCTACACTCCGATCTACGAGGGCGGCGAGTGCTCGCCCAACACCTACGTCATCGCCGATACCCCGCGCCAGCAGATGGAAACGGTGCTGCCGTGGCTGCACAAGAAAGCCGGCTACAAGTCGGTGTACCTGATCGGCAACGACTACGTCTGGCCGCAGGTCACCAACAAGTACGCCAAAGGCATCTTCAAGAAGCTGGGAGTGAGCGTACTGGGCGAGGAGTACGTGCCGCTGGGCGCCCCCAACAAGTTCGAGGAAGCCGTCACCCGTATCAAGGGCGCCGGCCCCGGCCTGGTGCTCATCACCCTGGTGGGCGGCGACAACGTCAACTTCAACCGCACCTTCGCCGGATTCGGCCTGGACAAGAACATCCTGCGGGTGTCCTCGCTGCTGGAAGAGAACACCTTGCTCGGCATCGGCGCCGAGTCCAGCAACGGCCTGTACGGCTGCATGTCCTACTACAGCAGCGTGGATACGCCGGCGCACCGCGCCTTCAAGACGGCGTACCGGAAAAAATACGGCGACAAGGCGCCGATCCTCGGTCTGATCGGCGTGGACACCTACGCCGGGGTGAAATTCGTCGAGGCGGTGGTCACCAAGGCCAAGGCCAACGCCGCCGCCAAGGTGAAATCCGCGGCCAACGGCATCACCTTCGCCTCCGCAACCGGGACCATGACCATGCGCAACCGGCACGTGGACAAGGACATGTACCTGGCCGAATGCAAAGGCACCGAGTTCCAGATCGTGGAGACGTTCTCCAACGTGAAGTCGGGTCAGACCTGCGCCTGACCGGGTTTTTCGTACGGGTCGCGCGCTGAGGGGCGGAAGATGGACCCGCTCCTCGTCACCCAGGCGCTCAACGTCCTCTACGAGGTGGTGACCCTCGCGGTTATCGTCCTCGGGCTGGCGATCGTCTTCGGCTTGCTCGGCGTGATGAACCTCGCCCACGGTGAGTTCATCGCGCTGGGCGCCTACGTTGCCTACGTGTGCCAGTCGCACGGCTTGCCCTATCTCGCCGCGGTGCCTGCCGCCATCGCAGCCTGCGCGCTCCTGGCGCTGCCGGTGGAACGCTTCCTGATCCGCCCGCTGTACGACAGGCCCTTCGACACACTGCTGGCGACCTGGGGCCTGAGCCTGTTCATGCGCAAGGCGATCGAGATCGGATTCGGCGGCGGCTACAAAAGCCTCAAGATCCCGGTCAGCGACTCGGTGCTGGTGCTGGGCACGCCCTTCCCGGCCTACCGCCTGTTGCTGATGGCGCTATGCGCGGCGCTGATCGCCGCACTGCTGCTCTGGTATCGCCGCAGCGTCGCTGGTGCGCGCGTGAAAGCGATGGTCGGCAACCGCGAGCTGGCGCAGGCGGTGGGCATCCGCACCGACCGGCTGGCGCGCGACACCTTCGTGGTGGGACTGTGCTTCGCTGGGCTGGCCGGGGTGATGGTCGCTCCGCTCGTTTCGGTGCAGCCTTACATGGGCCTGGATTACGTGCTGCGCTCGTTTTTCGTGCTGGTGGTCGGCGGGCTGGGCAGCCCGCTCGGGCTGCTGAGCGGCGCGGCGGCGATCGGAGGTGTGGAGAGCGCGATGTCGGCGCTGGTCGACCGCACCGCCGGCTACTCGACCGTGCTGCTGATCGCGATCTTTTTCCTGTGGCGGCGCCCGCATGGGATCTTTGGCCGTTCGTAGCGCCGTCTTGCTGCTGCTGTTGCTGGCGCTGCCGCTCGCGCTGGGCGAGTACTGGGCGTTCCAGCTCGGGCTGTTCTTTCTCTACGCGATCGCCGCCCTCGGGGTCGCGTTGTGCTGGGGGCAGGCCGGGTTTCTGCCGCTGGGCCAGGCGTTGTTCGTCGGCCTCGCCGCGTACCTGTCGGGTGCGGCGCTGATCCAGTGGGGCGAGGCGTGGTGGGTGTTCCTGCTGCTACCGTTCGCCGCGATCGCCGCGGGCGCGCTCGCCTTTCTGCTCGGGCTAATCATCTTCCGCGGGCGCAGCGAGAGCGGCCCGTACTTCGCCATCATCACACTGGCGATCGCGCTGCTCGCCTTCCAGGTCGCAAACTCCTGGAACGCGGTCACCGGCGGCTACAACGGCATGAAGGCCATCCCCGGCCTGCCGGGTCTGGAAGGGTTCAGCGACGTGTACTACCTCGCCGCCGTAGCGCTCGCGTGCGCGGTCGCGCTGTGCGGCTGGCTGGTGCAGGCGCCGCTCGGCACGCTGTGGCGCGCGATTGCGCTCAACGAGCGGCGGGTGGCCTATTTCGGTTACGACACGGCGATGCTCAAGGCGATCGCCTTCGGGTTGAGCGGTGTGCTCGCGGGCATCGCCGGCGCCTTGTACGCGCCACAGCAGGGCCTGGTGACCCCGGAACTGGTGGGCTTCGCGTTGTCGGCGGACCTGGTGATCTGGGTGGCGGTGGGCGGCCGCAAGCGCGTGCTGGGACCGGTGCTGGGCGCAGTGCTGGTCGGAATTCTCAGCGCCGAGCTGCGCGAGCGCACCTATTACTGGGACCTGATCGTCGCGGCCGTGTTCGTGTTCGTGGTGCTTTACGCGCCGGGCGGAATTGGCGCCCTGCTCGCACCGCTGGAGCGGCTGTTGCCCGGCCGCAGGAAGGCGCTCGAGCCGCTGCGGGCACCCGCCTCCAAGGCGCCGCGCAGCGCGGTCACCCTGGCCATCGACGGCGTGTCCGCGGCAGCGGGCGAGGTGCGCATCCTAGATCGCCTCTCGCTCGCAGTCGCCCGCCCGGGCATCTACTGCCTGATCGGCCCGAACGGAGCCGGAAAGACTTCCACTTTCAACATGCTCACCGGTGAGCTGCGCGCGCAGGCGGGAGAGGTGCGGCTGGACGGCGACATTCTGAGTAAGCCCACGCCGTATCGCCTCGCGCGCCGTGGCGTGGGTCGAAAGTTTCAGATCCCCAGCGTGTTCGGTGAGCTCAGCATCGACGAGAACCTGCGCATCGCGGTCTGGAGCGCGCGCACCTCGCTGCTTGACTGGCTGCGGCCGGCGACGCGGCGCTGGGACACCCCGGTGATGGCCGCGCTGCGCGGCCGCTATCCGTTCCTGGACGACGGTGGACGCTTGGCCTCGGCGCTCTCGCACGGCGAGCGCCAGGTGCTGGAGCTCAGCATGGCTCTGATCACCGAACCGCGGCTCCTGCTGCTGGACGAGCCCTGCGCGGGACTGTCCAGCGAGGAGACTGCGCAGGTGAGGGAGGTGATTCGCTGGGCCCGCGACACGCTCGGGCTATCGGTGGTGATCATCGAGCACGACATGGCGCTGGTGAAACAGCTCGCCGAGCATGTGTTCGTGCTGCACCAGGGGCGGCTGCTGGCCGAGGGTGACGTGGCAGCGATCCGATCCGACCCGCGCGTGCATGAGGTCTACGTCGGAGCGGCCGAGTGAACACGTGGGTCTTCGATTTCGAGGATGTAACCGGCGGCTACGGCGGCAGCGTCGTGGTGCGCGGATTGACCGGCGCGGTCGCCGCAGGACAAGCGCTGTGCGTGCTCGGACGCAACGGCGTGGGCAAGAGCACGTTGCTGCGCCTGCTGCACGGGTTCCTGCCTCTCGCGCGCGGCAGCGTGCGATTCGCCGGCCGCGATCTCGCCGGGCTTGACCCGGCGCGCCGCACCGCGCTAGGGGTGAGCTTCGCGCCGCAAGAGCGCATCGTGTTCGACGACCTCACGGTGCGCGAGAATCTCACGCTGATGCGTCCCGGCCATCCGCTCGCGGCCTTGGCCCCGTACTTCGCGCGCTTCCCACGGCTCGCCGAACGGCTTGGCCAGCACGCGGGCACGCTCTCCGGCGGTGAGCGCAAGCTGCTCTCGCTACTGCGCGTCCTCGCGGAGGATCGACCAGTCGCACTGCTCGACGAACCTTCGGAAGGCGTACAGTCGGAGAGCGTGCGCCAGATGGCCACGCTGATCGGTGAGCGCAAAGCGGCGGGCGCCGCCTTCGTCATCGTCGAGCAGAATCTCGAGTTGGTCGAGGCGGTCGCCGACCGTTATCTGATTCTGGACCAAGGCCGCACGGTCCAGGCCGGCGACCGCAGCACGTTGCGGCGCGCGGAGCTGGTGGCGCATCTCAGGGTCTGAACCCGCTGAACGAACGATACGAAATAGTTTGCCAAGCGGTCCAGCCTCTGGCGTGACCCCGCCCCGGTGCTCCGGAGCGCATTACAGGCGGGATGGGATGCCGGGACGCCAGCGCGCCGAGCGCCGGGGCTTACCGCCCGCGCCATCCGCGGGCAAACCCGCTGTACCACTGCGTCGCGCGCTATGCCGGGGAACTGCGCGCCGCCGGGCGGCTCGAGCGTGCGGTCGAGAAGCAGGCGATCGAGCGCTTCGTCGAATGCGTGGATCCGCACTTCGGCTTCGCCCGCATCCGGTGCGACGCTTGCGGACACGACTACCTCCTGAGTTTCTCGTGTAAGACCAGGTACTTCTGTCCGAGCTGCCACCAGAAGCGGGTGCTGTTCTACGGCGAGTGGGTGGAAGAAAACATCCTCGCCCCGGTCGCGCACCGCCAGTACGTGTTCACCGTACCGCGGCTGTTGCGGCCTCTTTTTTCGCGCCGGCGCGCCTGGCTCGGCGAGCTTTACCGCATCGCCGCGCGGCTGCTCGAGAAAGCCTGCCGCGTCGCGCTGCCTGGTGCAAAGCCCGCCTTCATCGAGTTCGTGCAGACCTTCGGCGAGCTAGTGAACTTCCCGCCGCACGTCCATGTTCTCTGCGCCGACGAGGTGTTTCGGGCGAACGGCACGTTCGTGCCCCTGCCGCCGATTCCCGAGGCGCTGCTCGAGCGCGGGTTTCGCCGCGCGGTGCTGGATTTCCTGGTCCGGGAGCGGGCGATCTCGGAGGAGCTTTGCGGCCGCATGCTCGGCTGGCGCTATAGCGGGTTTTCCGTTCACAACCAGGTGCGCGTCGCCGCCGAGGACGCCGAAGGCAGGAAGAAGCTCGCCGCCTACATGCTGCGCGCGCCGCTCTCACTCGCCAAGATGAGCTACGACGCGGCTTCGGGCACGCTGAATCTACCGCTCGAAGATGTACCTTGGGCTCAAGCGCAACTTCCAGGTGATGCCGGGCGCCCAGTGGCTGGAGCTGCTTTGCAAGCATATTCCCGATCGCTACGAGCAACTCGTCAGGTACGTGGGCTGGTACTCGAGTGCTTGGCGAGTACGCGAGCCGCGCGAAGCTGGCCTGGGCGCGGCTGATCCGCAAAGTCTACGAAGCTGACCCGCTCGTGTGTCCCAAGTGCCAAGGCCCGATGAGGGTGATTGCGCTGATCGAGGATCCGGCGGTGGTGCGAGCGAGCGAGCGGGGCGCATGAGTTTTCCTATCGTTTATCGTTTCGTTCTATCGTTTCGACTGATACGATCTCGTGCCAGTGCCCAGATTCATCCCGCCGGGCGCGCCACCGATCAGCGCAGAAATTAAAAAGGCCGCCCGCCGGGCGGCCTTCGGCATTTCTTGCCGCCTTACTTCTTGCCGAACGCGGCGCGGAAGAACTTCGCCGCTTCCGCCTTGGATTGCTTGTCCACCTTGGCGTTGTAGGCGAGCGGCAGGTTGTACTTCTTGCCTTTCTCGCTCGCTTCCGGGTTGGTGAAGGCGTGCACCGCGTCCGGGTAGTTGATGAACTTGTAGTCCGCCTTCGCCGCGTCCATGTCCTTCTTGAACGCGTCGATCTGATCGGGCTTGTTGAACGGGTCGTCGGCGCCGTTCAGCACCAGCACCCTGGCCTTGACCGGCTCGGACGCCGGCTTGTAGCCGCCCAGGCTGGGATGGAAGGCGGCGACGGCGGCAAGGTCCCCGGCGCGCGCCATGTTGAGCACCACGGTGCCGCCCATGCAATAGCCGGAGGCGCCGATTTTCTTGGGGTCCACGCTGGCGTGTTTTGCGAGCTGCGCGCGCGCGGCGTTAAAGCGCGACTGCACGGCGGCGGGATCGCCCAACAGGGACTTCATGAGGCCGCTCGCGTCCTTCGGATTGTCGGCGCTCTTCGCCTCGCCGTACATGTCGGCGACGAAGGCGGTGTAACCCTGCCGGGCGAAGCGGCGCGCCTCCGCGCGGGTGTGCTTCGTGATGCCCCACCATTCGTGCACCACCACGATGCCGGGGCGCCGGCCCTTCTTCGCATCGTCGTAAACGATGAAGCCCTTCATGGTGGTGTCGCCGTCCTTGTAGGTGACAGCCTGCTCCTTGACGGCGGCGTAGCCGGGGACGCTCAGCGCGAGGCCGAGCAATCCGGCGGCGATTGATCTACGCATGGGTTTCTCCTCTATGGTTGGCTGCTTCAGGGTGGGGACACGAAGAAATACGCGTGGCCGGCCGATTTTATTCCGCCGCCGGCGGCCGGCGCTTCCAGGCCTGCGTCTGGGCCTCGAAGGCGTGCGCAAGCTGCAGCACGCCGAAGTCGTCGCGGTAGCGCCCGACGATCTGCAGCCCGACCGGCAGGCCCTCGGCGCTGAACCCCGCGGGCACCGAGATCGCCGGGTGCCCGGTCACGGTGATGAAGTAGCAGGTTTTCATCCAGTCGAGATAGTTGTCGAGCTTCACGCCGTTGATCTCGGCCACGTAGGGCTGGGTCACCGGGAAGGGCAGGACCTGGTTCACCGGCAGGCACAGGAACTCGTAGCGCTGCATGAACTCGCGCATGCGGTGGAAGATCCGGGTGCGAAGGGCCTGGGCGCGGGCGACGCGCGCGCCATCGAGCGCGAGGCCCTGCTCGATGTTCCAGACGACGTCCGCCTTCAGCTTGTCGCGCTGCGTCTTCAGGAGCTCGCCGTACTTCTGCACGAAGCCCACCGCGCGCAGGACATGGAAGGCCTCCTCGGCGCCCGCGAGGTCGGGCTCGGCGTCCTCGACGGTGCAGCCAAGCGAGGAGAGCACGCGCCGGCAGGGCTCGAGCACGCGGGTGACCTCGGGCTCCACCGGCAGGCCGCCTAGGTCGCGGGTCCAGGCAATGCGGGTGTTGCGAAAATCACGATCGAGATTCCTGAGAAAAATCTTTCCTGGTTCCGCGATCGAAGTCGGGTCGCGCGCGTCCGGTCCGGCCATCGCGGAGAGCAGCAGCGCGCAATCGGCCGCGGTGCGCGCCAGCGGCCCGATCACGGTGAGCGTCTGCCAGGCGTCGCTCGCCGGCCAGCCCGGCACGCGGCCCGGAGAAGGGCGAAAACCCACCACGTTGCAGAAGTTGCCCGGGTTGCGCAGCGACGCGCCGAGGTCCGAGCCGTCGGCGAAAGGCAGCATGCCGCAGGCGAGCGCGACGGCCGCGCCGCCCGAGGAGCCGCCGCAGGTCCTGGAAAGCTCGTAGGGGTTGAGCGTCGCGCCGAACACGGCATTGAAGGTCTGGCT
>MERP01000076.1:0-13050 GCA_001772055.1 Betaproteobacteria bacterium RIFCSPLOWO2_12_FULL_68_19 | reverse complement strand
CCTTCTTCTATCCAAAGCCCTGGCCTGCTTCAGCGCGAGCTCGGGCAGGAAGGTGACGATGGCGTTGACCTTCGGGTTGACGCGCTCGATCTGCCCGATGAATGCCGTCACCACCTCCGTCGCCGAGAGCTTGCGCGTGCGGATCAGGCGAGCCAGTTTCGACGCTGGCGCGTAGCAGATGTCGATCAAGTCGTCCTCCGCATGGGAAACCGCTACCGCCCCGTGACCGAGCGATACTTGCGCTCGAGCTCCCCGTAAAGCTGGTCCGCCAGCCGCGGCGTCGGGCCGAGCCGCGCCAGAATCTCCATCATGTGCTCGTTGTCCTCCCGGCCCTCCCAGATCTTCTCGTAGGCGCCGCTCTTGTAGCCGTTGTCGAGCCGGAAATGATTGAGCACGTTCTTCGACACGTAGTCGCGGTAGAGCCGTTGCGCGTCGATGCCGCAGTCATCGAGCAGCGAGGAGAAAAGGGGCAGCTCGACGCGGCGCAGCGCCGAGCAGGCGGCGAGCAGCTCGAACCGGGTGCGCAGGTCCGCTGCGGCGATGCGGGTGGTCGAGCCGTCGAGGACGATCTCGGCCGGGCCTTGCCAGTCGCGCGCGATGAGCCGCGCGGCCGCGGCGCAGTCTCCCGCAGCGCGAGACAGATAGTGGGACAGGAGAAAGTGCCAGATGTCGATGAGCTCGATGCGCAGCTGCTCCAGATTGGGGTCCTGGCGCTTCCACCATTTCCATCCGTAGTGCTCGAGGGCCTCCACGGCCTCGACCAGCACCGCGCGCAGGAACTCGTAGCCTGCGCCAAGCCAGTCGGGATTGATCTTGCGGTTCATTCGGCCCTGCAGCTCGAGCATGGCCTGGAGCATCGCGTCGGTGGGTGGTTTCATTTCACATCAGCACGATGTCGAACTGCTCCTGGGTGTAGCTCGCCTCGACGTGCATCGAGACGGGCTTGCCGATGAAGTCCGAGAGCATCGCGAGCGCGGGGGACTGCTCCTCGAGGAACAGGTCGATCACCGGCTGCGAGGCGAGCACGCGGAACTCCCTGGCGTGGAAGGCGCGCGCCTCGCGCAGCACCTCGCGCAGGATCTCGTAGCACACGGTGTGCGCGGTCTTCACCTCGCCGCGCCCGCCGCAGGTCGGGCAGGGCTCGCACAGCACGTGCGCGAGCGACTCGCGGGTGCGCTTGCGCGTCATCTCGACCAGCCCCAGGGCGGTGAAGCCGTTCACCGTCATGCGCGTGCGGTCGCGCGCGAGCGCGCGCTTGAGCTCCTCGAGCACCGCGGCGCGGTGCTCCTCGCTCTGCATGTCGATGAAGTCGACCACGATGATGCCGCCGAGGTTCCGCAGGCGCAGCTGGCGCGCGATCGCCTGCGCCGCCTCGAGGTTGGTCTTGAACACCGTGTCGTCGAAATTGCGGCTGCCGACGAAGCCGCCGGTGTTGACGTCGATGGTGGTCATCGCCTCGGTCTGGTCGATCACCAGCGTGCCGCCGGACTTGAGCTCGACGCGGCGCGCGAGCGCGCGCTCGATCTCGGTCTCGACGTCGTACAGATCGAACAGCGGCCGCTCGCCGGTATAGTGCTCGATGCGCCCGCGCACCTGCGGCATGTACTGCCCGGCGAAGGCGGCGAGCTTCTGCCAGGTCTCGCGCGAGTCGACCACCACGCGGGTGGTGGCGGCGCTCACCATGTCGCGCAGCACGCGCTGCGCGAGCGACAGGTCCTGGTACAGCAGCTGCGGCGGCGCGGCGCCGAGGGAGCGGCCGCGGATCGCGCTCCAGAGCTGGCGCAGGTAGGCGAGGTCGGCGCGCAGCTCCTCCTCGGCTGCGCTCTCGGCGAGCGTGCGCACGATGAAGCCGCCCGGCTCGTCGCAAGGCAGGAGCTCCTTCAGGCGCTCGCGCAGCGCCGCGCGCCCGCTCTCGTCCTCGATCCTCTGCGAGATGCCGATGTGCGGGTCGTGCGGCAGGTAGACGAGCAGCCGCCCGGCGATCGAGATCTGCGTGGACAGGCGCGCGCCTTTCGAGCCGATCGGGTCCTTCGCCACCTGCACGAGGATCGGCTGGCCTTCGGCGAGAATCTTTTCGATGGATTTCTCCCCATCGGTCTTCTTGTTCTCCCAGATGTCGGCCACGTGCAGGAAGGCGGCGCGCTCCAGGCCGATCTCGACGAACGCCGACTGCATGCCGGGCAGCACGCGCGCCACGCGCCCCATGTAGATGTTGCCGACCAGGCCGCGGCTCGCCGCGCGCTCGATCAGCAGCTCCTGCACCACGCCCGAGCCGGCGACGGCGACGCGCGTCTCCTGCGGCGTGACGTTGATGAGGATCTCTTCGCTCATCTGCGCACGGGCAGCCGCTCCAGCAGCTGGCTGGTCTCGTACAGCGGCAGGCCCATCACGCCGGAGTAGCTGCCGCGCAGCTCGACCACGAAGCGCGCCGCGCGGCCCTGGATGGCGTAGGCGCCGGCCTTGTCGTCGCACTCGCCGGTGGCCACGTACTGCCGGATCTCCTCCTCCGAGAGCTTCTTCAGCCGCACCTCGGAGCGCGACACCGCGCTCTCCAGCCAGTCGCCGTGCTTGAGCGCGGCGGCGGTGAGCACCTCGTGCGTGCGCCCCGAGAGCGCGGCGAGCATCTCGGCCGCCTCGCCGCGATCGGCGGGCTTGCCGAAGATGCGGCCCTCGAGCGCGACGGTGGTGTCGGCCGCGAGCACCGGCGCGAGCGGCAGGTTGCGCTGCAGGAGGCGGCGCCAGCCGGCCTCGGCCTTGGCGCGCGCCATGCGCTCGACGTAGGCGCCGGGCTCCTCGGCGGCGAGCGGGCTTTCGTCGACCTCGGCGTCCTCGCCGGGCCGCGCGCGGAACAGGAGCAGGTGGAAGCGCACGCCGATCTGCGACAGCAGCTCGCGCCGGCGCGGACTGCGCGAGGCGAGATAAATGCCGCGCTCGAGCGGGCCGATCATCGAAAAACTATACCCGATGGTAGGGGTGGCCGGTGAGCAGCGTCGCGGCGCGATAGAGCTGCTCGAGCAGCACGACCTGCGCGAGCGCGTGCGGCAGCGTGAGCGAAGAGAGCCGCAGCAGCAGCGCGGCCTTCTTCTTCGTGGCTTCGTCCAGCCCCTGCGCGCCGCCGATCACGAACGCCGTTTCCCGCCCCAGCAGGCGGGCGAACTCGACGCTCGTAAGGTCGCGGCCGCGCTCGTCGAGCGCGACCAGCCGCGCGCCCTTGGGCAGCGAGGCGCTCAGCCGCGCAGGCTTGACCGCCAGGCGCGCCACCTCGTAGCCGCGCGGCATCCGCCTTGCGTACTCGGCGCAGGCCTGCTCGGCCCAGGCCGGCAGCCTAGCGGCGACGGCGACGACGTGCAGCCTTGGCACGCGGGGACTTCGCCCTGGCGGGCTTCTTCCTGAGCCGGACCTGCCTGCCGCCCCACACCTCCTCGAGGTTGTAGAAGCCGCGCACCGCCGGATGCATGATGTGCACCACCACGTCGCCGAGGTCGACGAGCACCCACTCGCCGCCCCGCTCGCCTTCGACGCCGTAGACGCGCGCCCCGCTCTCGCGGATCTTCTCCTGCACCCGGTCGGCGAGCGCCCTGACCTGCCGGTTGGAGTCGCCGCTCGCGATCACCACGCGCTCGAACATCGAGGGCATGCGCGCGGTGTTGTAGATCACGATGTCGCGCCCCTTCACGTCCTCGAGCGCCTCGAACACCACGCGCTGCTTCTTGCGCAGATCCACTAGCGATAGAGCCGGTGGCGGGCGATATAGTTCGCCACCGGCGCGGGTACCAGGCCGGAGAGATCCTCGCCGCGCGCCGCGCGCGCGCGGATGTCGCTTGCCGACACCGGCATCGGTTCGAAGGGAACGATCTGCACCCCGGCGTCGCGCACCGGCGCGCCCGGACGCTCGAACACCGCGATGCGCGCAAGGCGCCGCACCTCCTGCGGCTCGTGCCAGCTCTCGAGCTTCGCGTACTGATCGCTGCCCAGCAGCAGGACGATCTCGCCCCCGCCGCCGGGCTCGGCGCGCATGCGCCTGAGCGTGTCGACGGTGTAGGGCGAGGCGCCGGGCGCGAGCTCGCGCGTGTCGATCTCGTAGCGCGGCTCGCCCGCGAGGGCGAGCTCGAGCATGGCGAGGCGGTGCCGGGCGCTGGCGCGCGCGGGCTTGCGATAGTCGGGGTTGCCGGTCGGGACCCACAGGATCCTGGCGAGATGCAGGTGCTCGAGCGCGGCGCGCGCCATCGCGAGGTGGGCGTTGTGGACCGGGTCGAAGGTGCCGCCGAGCATCCCGCGCGGGGCGCTCACGTGCGTATTTCGCCGTGTCCCAGCACCACGTATTTCTGCGTCGTGAGCCCCTCCAGCCCGACCGGGCCGCGCACGTGCAGCCGGTCGGTCGAGATGCCGATCTCGGCGCCCAGGCCGTACTCGTAGCCGTCGGCGAAGCGCGTCGAGGCGTTCCACATCACCGAGCTCGAGTCGACCTCGCGCAGGAAGCGCTCGGCGCGCGCCGCATCGCCGGCCACGATCGCGTCGGTGTGCTGCGAGCCGTACTTGGCGATGTGCTCGATCGCCTCGTCCAGGCCCTTGACCACGCGTATCGAGACCACCGGCGCCAGCCACTCGGTGTAGTAGTCGTCCTCGGTGGCTTGCCTGATCCCCGGGACCAGGCTGCGCGTGGCGTCGTCGCCGCGCATCTCGACCTGCTTGTCACGAAAGACCCTTCCTATTTCCGGAAGGACCCTGGGCGCGATGCCCTGGGCCACCAGCAGCGTCTCCATGGTGTTGCAGGTGCCGTAGCGCTGCGTCTTGGCGTTGTCGGCTATGCGCACCGCCATCTCGGGGTCGGCGCTGTCGTCGATGTAGACGTGGCACACGCCGTCGAGGTGCTTGATCATCGGGATGCGCGACTCGCGCGCCAGGCGCTCGATCAGCTCTTTGCCGCCACGCGGCACCAATATGTCGACGTACTCCGTCATCGTAATCAGCTCGCCGACCGCGGCGCGGTCGGCGCTCGCCAGGAGCTGCACCGCAGCCTGCGGCAGGCCGGCGAGCTTGAGCCCCGCGCGCACGCACTCGGCGATGGCGCGGTTCGATTCCAGCGCCTCGGAGCCGCCGCGCAGGATGCAGGCGTTGCCCGACTTGACGCACAGCGCCGCGGCGTCGGCGGTGACGTTGGGGCGCGACTCGTAGATGATGGCGATGACGCCGATCGGCACGCGCATCTTCGCCACCTCGATGCCGCTCGGGCGGCGCACGCGCTCGGAAATCGCGCCGACCGGGTCGGGAAGGCCTGCCACCTGCTCGACGCCCTGCGCCATCTGCTCGACGAGCGCCGGGGTGAGGGTCAGCCGGTCGATGAAGGCGGCGTCGCAGCCTTGCTTTCTCGCTTGAGCCAAATCGATGCCGTTTGCGGCGAGGATTTGCTTCGAACCAGAGCGAATCTGCCCGGCCATCGCCTCGAGGGCGCGGTTCTTGGCCGCGGTGTCGGCGCGCGCCAGCGCGCGCGCGGCAAGGCGCGCGCTCTTGCCCAGCGCGCGCACCGAACCGCTCTCAAGCACCTGCTCCATGGGCCAAGTTTAGCCCAAGGGTGACGAATTCCTGCCACGGCTCGCCGCTGCCCACGCCCTTGATCGAGCGGTCGATCGCCGCGGCGTGCCGCAGCGCGCGCTCGATCGCGGCCTTGTCGTGGCGCCCTGCCGCGGCCTCGACCGCGCGCGCGAGCGGCTTGTGGAAGACGCGGCCTTCGCCCTGCAGCGCGCACAGCGCCCCCGCGAGCGCGTGCAGCACGAAGCCCGGCTGCTCGCCCTCGCCCCGCAGCCCCTCGAGCACGCGCAGGTAGCGCAGCGTGTCGCCCGAGACCAGCGCCTCGGCGGCGAGGTAGGGGTCGTAGCGGGCCACGTCGGCGATCGCTTCGCGCACCGCCGCGAAGTCGAGCTCGCCCTCGGGGGCGAGCAGGGCGAGCTTCTGCACTTCCTGGTAGGCGGCGAGCAGGTTCCCCTCGACGCGGTCGGCGAGGTACTCGAGCACGTCGGCGCCGGCGCGCTGCTTCTGGCGCGCGAGGCGCTGCTGCAGCCATGCGGGCAGCCCCTGGCGCGGCACGGGCTCGACCGCCACCACCACCCCGGCGGACTTGAGCGCCGTGAACCACGGCGACTTCCACCACCCCGGCCCCTCGGGCCTGGGCATGGTGAGCAGCAGCAGCGCCTCGCTCGCCGGCCGCTCGCACCATTCGACCAGCGCCTCGGCGGCCTGCGCGCCGGGCTTGCCGGTCGCGAGCCTGAGCTCGACCAGCTTCTTCTCGCCGAACAGCGACCGGCTCGCGCCGGCGTGGCGAAACTCCGCCCAGTCGAAGCCCCGGCCCGGCTCGAACACCTCGCGCTCGGCGTAGCCGCGGCTGCGCGCCGCGGCCCGCACCGCGTCGGCGGCCTCGAGCGCGAGCAGCGGCTCGTCGCCGTGCACGGCATAGACCGGCGCGAGCGCTCTTGCGAGCTGGGCGGCGAGCTGCTCGGGGCGCACTTCCATCTTCACCGCCCGCCCGGGTTGAGCCGCTCGGCCGCCGCCAGGCGGCGCATGATCTGCTGCACCATGTCGGCCTGCATGTCGCGGAACAGCAGCTGCTCCTCGGCTTCCTTGGCGAGCACCTCGGCGTCGTTGAAGGTGACGTCGCGCGTGAGCTGGATCACGCTCGGGGCCACGTACTGGCGGCCCTGGCCGTCGTGCACGCGAAAGCCGACACGGTAGCGCAGCTGGAACTCGCGCACGCGGCCCGTGCCGGTGAGCGACAGGATGTCCTTCTGGCGCGATTCCTCGGTGAACTCGAGCAGCGCGTCGGCCTGCTTGGGATCGTCGACCACGCGCGCGTCCGTGCCCGCCTGGATGCTGCGCTTCAAGTCGAGCGCGATGCCGCCGCCCGCGCCCGGGATGTAGAGCGTCTGGAACGGCACGTCCGCCGCGCCGCGCAGCTTGAAGCCGCAGCCGGCGAGCAGCACGAGCGCCACCAGGAGGATTGCTTTTCTCAAACGACGACGTTGATCAGCCGGCCCGGCACGATGATGACGCGCTTGATGATCTTGTCGCCGACGTGCTTGTTCACGAAGTCCAATGATTTCACAATGAGTTCGATCGCGCGCTGGTCGGCGCTCTTCGGCACGCGCACCGAGCCGCGCTTGACGCCGTTCACCTGCACCACCAGCTCCACCTCGTCCTGCTCGAGCGCCTGCGGGTCGAAGTCGGGCCACGACTCGCGCATGATGTCCCGGCCGAACCCGAGCTCGCGCCAAAGATGATGCGTGATATGCGGAGTGATCGGTGAGAGGAGCCGAAGCAGGATCCTGAGGCCTTCCTCGGCTTCCTTGCTCTTGACGCCGGCGAGCCGCTCCAGCGCGTTCAGGATCTTCATTGCCGCCGATGCCACGGTGTTGAACTGCTGCTTCTGCAGGTCGTAATTGGCCTGCTTGAGAACCGAATGGATCTCGAACCGCGTCGCTTTCAGCAACCCCTCGCTTACCTCGGGCCCGCCGCCCGCTTTGAACCGGTTGGCGTAGCTCCAAAGACGCCGCAGAAAGCGGTAGGAACCCTCCACGCTCTCGTCGCTCCACTCGAGCGTGTTGGTCGGCGGCGAGGCGAAGATGATGTAGAAGCGCGCCGTGTCCGCGCCGTACTTGTCGATCAGCGCCTGCGGGTCGACGCCGTTGTTCTTCGACTTGGACATCGTGCCGATGCCGTCGTAGATCACCGCGGCGCCGTCCGAGCGGCGCTTCGCCGAGAGGATCTTCCCCTTGGCGTCCTTTACGGTCTGCACCTCTGCAGGGTTGACCCACTCCCGCCGGCCCTGCGTGTCGACGTAATAGGACTCGGCGAGCACCATGCCCTGCGTGAGCAGGTTGGTGAAGGGCTCGGCCACGTCGAGCAGCCCCTCGTCGCGCATCACGCGCTGGAAGAAGCGCGAGTAGAGCAGGTGCAGGATGGCGTGCTCGATGCCGCCGATGTACTGGTCGACCGGCATCCAGTACTTCGCGCGGCTGTCGACCATGCTCTTCTCCTGCCCCGGGCAGCAAAAGCGCGCGAAGTACCAGGAGGAGTCGACGAAGGTGTCCATGGTGTCGGTCTCGCGCTTCGCCGCGCGGCCGCACGATGGGCAGCTCGTCTCGTAGAACTCCGGCAGCTTCGCCAGGGGGTTGCCGGTGCCGTCGGGCACCAGGTGCTCGGGGAGCTCGACCGGGAGCTCCTCGTCCGGCACCGGAACGTCGCCGCACGAGGGGCAGTGCACGATCGGGACCGGGCAGCCCCAGTAGCGCTGGCGCGAGATGCCCCAGTCGCGCAGCCGCCACTGCACCTGCTTCTCGCCCAGGCCTTTCGCCTCCAGGTCCGCCGCGATGGCATCGGTGGCCCGCTGGAAATCCATGCCGTCGTACCTGCCCGAATTGATGCACACGCCGTGCTCGGCATACTCGGGGCGCCACGGCGCGGACACGGTGTCGCCGAGCGGGTGGCGGATCACCGGCTTGATCGGCAGACCGTACTTGAGCGCGAACTCGTAGTCGCGCTCGTCGTGCGCCGGCACCGCCATGACCGCGCCTTCGCCGTAGCCCATGAGCACGTAGTTCGCGACCCAGACCGGGATCTTCTCGTTGGTGAGGGGGTGCAGCGCGTGCAGCCCGGTGGGCATGCCCTTCTTCTCGATCTGCGCAAGCTCGGCCTCCATTGCCGGCCCGCGCTTGCATTCTTCAACGAAGTCAGCGACCCGAGGGTTGGTCTTGGCTGAAAAAGCAGCGATCGGATGCTCGGCTGCCACCGCGCAAAACGTGGCGCCCATCAGCGTATCGGCGCGCGTGGTGAAGACCCACAGCACTTTCTTCTCGCCGTTCAATTCGTACGGGAAGCCCACGCGCACGCCTTCGGACTTGCCGATCCAGTTCTTCTGCATCAGCTTCACCTGCTCGGGCCAGCCCGGCAGCGCATCGAGCGCCGCGAGGAGCTCCTCGGCATAGGCCGTGATGCGCAGGAAGTACATCGGGATCTCGCGCTTCTCCACCGGCGCGCCGGTGCGCCAGCCGCGGCCCTCGATCACCTGCTCGTTGGCGAGCACCGTCTGGTCGACCGGGTCCCAGTTCACCACCCCGGTCTTCTTGTACGCGAGGCCCTTCTTGAACAGGCGCGTGAACAGCCACTGGTTCCACCGGTAGTACTCGGGCCGGCAGGTGGCGAGCTCGCGCTCCCAGTCGAGCGCGAAGCCCAGGCTCTTGAGCTGCGCCTTCATGGTGGCGATATTGCTGTACGTCCACCTCGCCGGCGGCACGCCGTTCGCCATCGCGGCGTTCTCGGCGGGCAGGCCGAACGCATCCCACCCCATCGGCTGCAGCACGTTCGCGCCGCGCATGCGGTGGTAGCGGGTGAGGACATCGCCGATGGTATAGTTCCTGACGTGGCCCATGTGCAGCTTCCCCGAGGGGTAGGGGAACATGGACAGGCAGTAGAACTTCTTCCGGGCGGGATCTTCCGCGACGTGAAAAGAACGCTCGCTTTCCCAGAATTGCTGGGCTTCGCGCTCGACCGACTGCGGCTCGTAGGCTTCTTGCATGGGAAGCCGCGAATTATATTGCTCTTGGTCGCGGCTCTGGCGGCGCTTGCCGCGCCCGCGGCTGCCCAGGTCGCGGCGACGGTCGAAGGCGTGCAGATGCCGGCCTGGGTCGAGCGCGACGGCCGGCGCATGCCGCTCGTGCCCGGGATGCAGCTGCGCGCCGGCGACGAGGTGCACGCCGGCGGCGGATCGCGCATCGTGATCAAGCTCGCCGAGGGCAGCGTGGTGAAGCTGGGAGAGAACGGCAGGCTGCGCTTCACCGAGCTCAGCCCCACCAGGGAGCTGTTTAAGGCGTTGCTCAACGTGCTCGAGGGCGCGTTCCGCTTCACCACCGAGCTGGTCGCGAAGGAGCGCAGGCGCGAGGTCAGCATCCGCGTGTCGCAGGTCACCGCGGGCATCCGCGGCACCGACATCTGGGGCCGCTCGCGCCCGGGAAACGAGATCGTCTGCCTGATCGAGGGCGAAGTGGAGGTCGCCGCGCAGGGCGAGCCTCCCCTCACCATGAACAAGCCGCTGCAGTTCTACCGCCGCGTCCAGGGTGCGACCCAGCCGGTGGGCGTGGTCGAGCCCAGGCAGCTCGAGCAGTGGGCGCGCGAGACCGACCTCGAGGCCGGCAAGGGCGCAGCGCGCCAGGGCGGCAGGTGGAGCGTGCTCGCCGCCACCGTGGACGACCAGCGCTCGGCGCTCGAGCTCTACGACCGCCTGCGCAACGCCGGCTATGCGGCCGAGATCCAGCCCACCAGGGAAGGCTTGTACAACCTGAGAATCCGGCAGCTCGCCTCGCAAGCCGACGCCGAGGCGCTGGCCGAGGGCCTGCGCGGCAAGCACGGCGTGGTCGAGCCGCTGGTGGCTCGATGAGGCGCTAGAAGCAGTAGCTCGCGATCGTCGCGCGCAGGTCTTCCTTGCGCGCGACCGCGCAGTAGAGGTAGCGCGCCCCCGGGCGGCCGTTGGCGGCGGCGCGGTCGAGCCATTGCGCGGCGGCGAACAGGTCGCGCGGCACGCCGCGGTAGATCTCCGTGCCGAAGGCGTACATCAGGCCGAGCATCTCCTGCGCGTGCGCGTCGCCCTGGCGCGCGGCCTCGAGGAACAGGCGCTGCGCCTGCACGAAATCGCCGCGCTCGTAGGCCTGCATGCCCTGCTGGAACCCGGGCTGCGCGGCGCTCGCCGAGGCGGCGGCGAGGCCCAGCGCGAGCAGCAGCGTGCGTGCGAATCGGCTCATGGCGAAATTGTTCGCCCGATCCGGCGCGCGGGGAATTAGCCGGACGGCTAATCCGGCGACCTAGCGCCGTATAATCGCAAGGCCTTGTCGCTTCACTTGGAACACCTCAATCCGGAGCAGCTCGCCGCAGTCACCCTGCCCGACGAGCATGCGCTGATCCTCGCCGGGGCGGGTAGCGGCAAGACGCGCGTGCTCACCACCCGCATCGCCTGGCTGGTGAAGAGCGGTCGCGTCTCGCCGGCGCAGCTCCTCGCCGTCACCTTCACCAACAAGGCGGCGCGCGAGATGCTCACGCGCATCACCGCCATGCTGCCGCTCAACCCGCGCGGCATGTGGATCGGCACCTTCCACGGCCTGTGCAACCGCATGCTGCGCGCCCACCACCGCGATGCGGGCCTGCCGCAGGCGTTCCAGATCCTCGACTCGCAGGATCAGCTCGCCGCGTTGAAGCGCCTGTGCAAGGCGCTCGGGGTCGACGAGGACCGCATCGCGCCGCGCGAGCTGCAGTACTTCGTCAACGCGCAGAAGGAAGAAGGCGTGCGCGCGCGCGACGTGCCGGCGGGGGACGAGAACACCCGGCGGCTCACCGAGCTCTACGCCGCCTACGACGAGCAGTGCCAGCGCGAGGGCGTAGTCGATTTTCCCGAGCTGCTCCTGCGTAGTTTTGAACTACTAAGAAATCACGAAATCCTGCGAGCGCACTACTCGCAGCGCTGGCTTCACGTGCTGGTCGACGAGTTCCAGGACACCAACCGGCTCCAGTACCGCTGGCTCAAGCTGCTTGTTTCTCAACAAACATCCCTGTTTTGCGTGGGGGACGACGACCAGTCGATCTACACCTTCCGCGGCGCGCACGTCGGCAACATGGCCGACTTCGAGCGCGAGTTCCGCGTGCAGCACGTGATCCGGCTCGAGCAGAACTACCGCTCGCACGGCAACATCCTCGACGCGGCCAACGCGCTCATCTCGAACAACCGCAAGCGCCTGGGCAAGAACCTCTGGACCTCGGCCGGCGCGGGCGAGCCGCTGCGCGTGTTCGAGGGCGAGTCCGACGCCGACGAGGCGCGCTGGATCGTCGAGGAGGTGCAGGCGCTCGCGCGCGACGGAACGCCTCGCTCCCAGATGGCGGTGCTGTATCGCTCCAACGCGCAGTCGCGCGTGCTGGAGCACGCGCTGTTCTCGCAGGGCGTGCCCTATCGCGTCTACGGCGGGCTGCGCTTCTTCGAGCGCGCCGAGATCAAGCACGCGCTCGCCTACCTGCGCCTCGCCGCGCTTCCCGACGACGACAACGCTTTCCTGCGGGTGGTGAACTTCCCTCCGCGTGGCATCGGCGCGCGCACCCTCGAGCAGCTGCAGGACGCGGCCAAGCAGGCCGGGGTCTCGCTGTTCAAGGTGAGCGAGGGGAAAGCGTCCATCTTCAGGAAGCTCATTGAAGACCTGAGGAACGAAACGCAGGGCCTGCCGCTGCACGAGATCGTCGACGCGGTGGTGCGCAAGAGCGGCCTGATCGAGCACTACAAGACCGAGCGCGAAGGCGCCGAGCGCATCGGCAACCTCGAGGAGCTGGTGAACGCTGCCGCGACGTTCTCCGACGAGGAGCGCGAGGTCGAGTCCGGCGAGGCGGCCGATCCGCTCAGCGCCTTCCTCACCCACGCCGCGCTCGAGGCGGGCGAGCACCAGGCGGGCGAGGGGCAGGACGCGCTGCAGATGATGACGGTGCACTCGGCCAAGGGCCTGGAGTTCGACGTGGTGTTTCTTTCCGGGCTGGAGGAGGGGCTGTTCCCGCACGAGCAGAGCGCGCTGGAGCGCGACGGGCTGGAGGAGGAGCGCCGCCTCGCCTACGTCGCCATCACGCGCGCGAGGAGCCGGCTCTACCTCTCGCACGCGCAGACCCGCATGCTGCACGGCCAGACGCGCTACAACCTCGCCTCGCGCTTCCTGGAGGAGCTCCCGCCGGAGCTGATGAAGTGGCTCACTCCGCGCTTCACGCGCCAGAAGGCCTTCGCCCCCGATTTCTCTCGAAGGAAGGATTCCATCGTCATGAAAAAACAGCGTGATAGCGGTGGCTTCCGCATCGGCCAGAACGTCGTGCACCCGAAGTTCGGCAGCGGCGTGATCGTCGACGCCGAGGGGCAGGGCGGCGACGCGCGCGTGCAGGTCAACTTCGGCGTCCAGGGCGTGAAGTGGCTCGCCGTGTCGGTGGCCAAGCTCCAGGCCGCCTAGCTCAGGAAGGAATCAATCCGGACACGGGCAGCGTGCGCTGAGG
>MERP01000075.1:3865-8941 GCA_001772055.1 Betaproteobacteria bacterium RIFCSPLOWO2_12_FULL_68_19 | reverse complement strand
CGGCAAACGACCTGCTGATGCAGTTCCAGGCCGACATCCTCGGCGTGCCGGTGGTGCGGCCGAAGGTGCTGGAGACCACCGCGCTCGGCGCCGCTTACCTCGCCGGACTGCACACCGGGATCTGGAAATCGCGCGAGGAAATCGCCGCCCAATGGCAGATGCAACGCCGCTTCGAGCCGCGCATGCCGCGCGGCGAGGCCGCCGCGCTGCTCGCGCGCTGGCGCGAAGCGGTGAAACGTTCTCTGAACTGGGCTCCCGCGGGTTAGCGCCGCCCGTCACGGCCGCACCGCGGGAGTCTCCAGCTTCATGCCGCGCGCGCGCCACATGAGGTAGAACTCCAGGTTGACGAATTCGGGCGCGCCGTAGGCGTAGGGCTCGGCGCGCACGCCGATGAAGCAGTTGCGCAGGCGCCGTTGCAACGAGCCCAGGCCCTGCCATTCGAGCCGGTAGATCGGATATCCGGTCGGGTGCGCCTGCGGGATCGGGTTGCCCGCGAGCGACTTTCCCCAATTGTCATCATGGCACTGGCTGCAAGCGAGGTTGAGCTGCCCCTGGCGGCGGTTGAATGCCGCCCGGCCCGCATCCAGGAACGGCTTGGTCGTCTCGTCCGCCTTGATGTCGATCGGCATGCCGCGCGATTGCCGCCCGATATAGGCGCTTAACGCGAGCAGTTCACGGCTTTCGTAGGCGAACGCCGGCGCCTGCTGCCGCTCGATGCGGCACAGGTTGACGCGCTGATCCAGGTTGATAATTTTTTCTTTGGCAGAATAAAACCCGGGGTAGCGCGCGGCGGCTCCTTTCATGCTCGAGCGCGCGTCGCCGTGGCAGTCGGCGCAGGCCTTCGCGGCCTCGCCCGCCTTGCGGCTCCAGAGCGCCTCGCCATCCAGCAGCCAGAGCACCGCCGGGTTGGTGGCGTCGTCGTCCTGCATCGCGCGCGTCTCGCGCCCCATGAATTCGTAGCCCGAGCGGCGCTCGGCGAGAGGAATCTCCGCTCTTGTCTCGGCTGCAAGAATCAGGGAACAAAACAGGAAAAAAACGCGAAATCTCAAACGACGCTGATCTGGGCGGAATGGGTTGCGGCATAGCCGTTGTCGCCGCTCCAGCGGAACTCCAGCGTGCCGCTCTCGCTTGCGACCGTGCTGAAGGTGATCAGCGGATTGGCGGCGATCGCGGGATGCAACTCGGCGCGGAAAACCTCCACGCCGTTGTAGCTGCAGGCGAAGCGCGTGATGATGTCGCGCGGAATGAGCTCGCCGAACTGGGTGCGGCGGAAGCCCGTCTCCATGTCGTGCCCGGCGAGCGTGCGGATCTCGATGATCTCGCCGCGCCTGGCCTGCTGCGGCAGGTGGACGACCACGCGCGCCTTCCGGCCCGGCCCGTTCATCAGATCAACCCGTCTTCCAGGCAGGCCGACAGCGTCACCACGACGCTGACGCTGTCGGACCAGAACGAACCATCGCTCGTCTGCGCGATCGCGATCACCGTTCCGGTGTCGGCGATGCGCACGCGAGTGGCGATCCGGGCGCGGCCGGCGCGCGGCCCGAGATGCGCGCTGATGACGTACGGCTGCGGGTTCTTCTCGACGAACACGTGGATCGCGCTGACATGGTCGGCGGTCGTCATCGGGCTGTCCACGGCCACCGACAGGGGCACGGTATTGCCGTTGTCGATCAACGGCGGCAGCTCGAGCTTTACCTTGCCGCTGCGCACCGGGGCATTGCCCACCACCTTGCGCATGGCTTGCTGCAGCGCCGCCTTGCGGAGCGCTTCAATATTGGGCGGAAGCTGCGCTTGTGCGACGCCTGCCGCAGCAGCCGATGCAGCGCCGCAGGCAAGCACCAGGAATTCACGGCGACTGGTCATCCGGGCCGTTTCACTTGAGCGTCACCAGGTAGGCAACGATATCCTCGATCTGTTCCGCGGTCAGGACCGTCTTCCCCTTGAAAGCGGGCGCGACGCGCGTCAGGCCTTCGGTGCGGAAATACGCCGGCATCATGCTGCCAGGGTTGGCCTTGCCCGGATCGACGATGCGCTGCCGGACCTGGCCCTCGGTCAGCAGCGCGGCGTTCCGCAAATCGGGCGCGAGGTTGCCCTGGAAGCGTTCCTCGGGAAACGGCCCGCTGTGGCACAGCAGGCAGAGGCCGACCTGCCGGTTGGCGACCAGCGCCCGGCCCCGCCCCGGATCGCCCCTGGCGCCAGTGAGCGGGGCCGGTATCGCATCGTCTCCCGCACTGACGCTACACGCAATGAAAAATAGGATATTTAGAGTGAAAAACCTCAACATCAAACCAGTTCGATGCCATGATTCTTCAACGGCACTGTGCGGATGCGCTTGCCGGTTGCCTTGTAGAACGCATTGAGCACCGCCGGCGCGGCCACGCAGATCGTCGGCTCGCCGATCCCGCCCCAGGTGTCGCCGCCGCCCTGGAGGATGATCGTCTCCACTTTCGGCATCTGCGCGATGCGCATCGACTGGTAGGTGTCGAAGTTCTTCTGCTCGACGGCGCCATCCTTCACGGTGCATTCCTGCATGAACAGCGCCGACAGGCCGTAGACGAACGAGCCCGACACCTGGCGCTCGATCTGCGCCGGATTGACCGCGTAGCCGCAATCGGTGGCGGCGACGATGCGGTGCACCTTGACCTTGTTGCCGTCCTTGACCGAGATCTCGCAGGCCGCGGCGACGAAGCTGTTGAAGGCCTTCATCTGCGCCACGCCGCGGAACATGCCGGCGGGGGCCGGCTTCGACCAGCCGATGCGCTCGGCGACCGCGTTGAGCGCCGCGAGGTTCCTCGGGTACTTGGCCATGAACTTGCGGCGGAATTCGACCGGGTCCTGGCCGGCCGCCTCCGCCAGCTCGTCCATGAAGCACTCGATGAACACCGCGTTCTGGTTGATGTTGACGCCGCGCCAGAAGCCCGGCGGCACGTGCGGATTGCGCATCGCGTGGTCGACCAGCAGGCTCGGAAAAGCGTAGCCGATCGAATGCTCGCCGGCGTCGGCCACGCCCTGGAACACGAGCGGGTCGCGCCCCTTCTGCTGCTCGACGATCGCCGGCCGCACCGCGGCAAGAATTGACTGGCCCGACAGGCGCATATGCAGGCCGGTCAGGTTGTTGCCCGCATCGAAACCGCCGACCAGCTTGCACTGCATCACGGGGTGGTAGCGGCCCTGCACCATGTCTTCCTCGCGCGACCAGAGCAGCTTCACCGGCGTGCCGGGCATCTCCTTGGCGATGCGCACGGCCTGCGTCACGTAGTCCTGGAACGCGCCGCGCCGGCCGAAGCCGCCGCCGAGGTTGATCTTGTAGACCTCGCATTTGTCCGCCGGCAGCCCCGAAGCGGCCAGCACCGCCGCGAACGAGGCTTCGCCGTCCTGCGTCGGCACCCAGACCTCGCACTTGTCGGGCGTGTAGCGCGCGGTTGCGTTCATCGGCTCCATGCAGGCGTGGTTCTGGTACGGATAGGCGTAGACGGCCTCGACCTTCTTCGCCGCGGCCGCGAGCGCCGCCTTGGCGTCGCCTTCCTTGTTGCCGACGAACGCCTGCTCGGCATCCAGGCCCGCCTTGAGCTGCTCGGCGATGCTCGCGCTGGAGACCTTGGCGTTGGGGCCCTCGTCCCAGACCACCGGCAGCTGGTCCAGGGCCGTCTTCGCCTGCCACCACGTTTCGGCCACGACCGCGACCGCCGTGTCGCCGACCTGCAACACCTTCTTCACGCCCCCGAGGCTCGCCACGCGGGCGGCATCGAAGCTCTTCACCTTGCCGCCGAACACCGGGCACTCCTTGATCGCGGCGTTCAGCATGCCCGGCAGCTTGAGGTCGAAGCCGTAGACCTGCTTGCCGGTGACCTTGTTCGCGGTGTCCAGGCGCTTCATCGGCTTGCCGATGACCTTCCATGCCTTCGGATCCTTAAGCTTGACGTCCTTCGGCACCTCCAGGCGCGCGGCGGCCTCCGCGACCTTGCCGTAGGTGATGCGGCGCTTCGATGGGCCGTGCGTGATGACGCTGTTGGCCGCGCTGCATTCGGAGACCGGAACGCCCCACTGGTTGGCCGCCGCCTGTACCAGCATCATGCGCGCCGCCGCGCCGCCCTTGCGCACGTAGTCGTGCGAGGTACGGATGCCGCGGCTGCCGCCGGTGGAAAAGTCGCCCCAGACGCGCTTGCGCTTGACGCTTTCGCCCGGGGTCGGATACTCGATGACGATCTTCGACCAGTTGCACTCGAGTTCCTCGGCGACCAGCTGCGCGAGGCCGGTGATCGTGCCCTGGCCCATCTCGGAGCGCACGACGCGCACGACGACGGTGTCGTCGGGCCGGATCACCACCCACGCGCCGATCTCGGGCGAGCCGTCGGCGGCGCGGACTACGGCGGGGCCGAACGGCGGTAGACGCAGGCCGAGCGCCAGGCCGCTGCCGACCGCGGCGGAACCGATGATGAAGGAACGGCGGCTGATTTTCGGATTGAGATTCATGGTCGCCCCCTCAGGCCTTGGCCGCTGCGTGGATCGCCTTGCGCACTTCCTGGAACGTGCCGCAGCGGCAGATGTTGGTCATCGCCGCGTCGATGTCGGCGTCGCTGGGCCTGGGTTTCGCCTGCAGCAGCGCCGCGGCCGCCATGATCATGCCCGCCTGGCAGTAGCCGCACTGCGGCACTTCATGGTCGATCCAGGCCTTCTGCACCTTGTGCAGCTTGCCGCCGGAAGCCAGCCCCTCTATGGTGGTGATCTTCCTGCCCGCGGCTGCGCCCGCCGGGATCGCGCAGGAGCGGATCGGGGAGCCGTCGATATGCACGGTGCAGGCGCCGCATTGCGCGATGCCGCAGCCGTACTTGGTGCCGGTCAGGCCGACCTGCTCCCGGATCGCCCACAGCAGCGGCGTATTCGGATCGACGTCGACGTTGTGAGTCTTGCCGTTGATGGTCAGGCGGATCATGCGGGTTGCCTCCTCTTTATGGACGTGCCGTGATTTCCAGCCGGCACCATAATCCTTATGCGCGGCGCTGGAAAGACGCAGCGCAACAACCCGCTCCGATTGAACGCATCGGCAATTTATTACAGGCCCGTGCAGCGCTCGGC
>MERP01000075.1:0-3854 GCA_001772055.1 Betaproteobacteria bacterium RIFCSPLOWO2_12_FULL_68_19 | reverse complement strand
GGCGCGCCTCATCCCGGCGTGACGGGCCGGCCCTCGGAAACGGCGGCGCGCTGCAGCAGGCGCAGGAACTGGTCTTCCGGCAGCGGTCTGCTGAAGTGATACCCCTGCATCTGGTCGCAGCCGTTCACCCGCAGAAAACCCAGCTGCTCCTCGGTCTCCACCCCCTCGGCGATCACCACCAGCCTCAGGCTGTGCGCCATCGCGATGATCGCCTGGGTGATCGCGGCGTCGTCGCCGTCGCCGGGAAGGTCGCGGATGAACGAGCGGTCGATCTTGACGCTGTCCAGCGGGAAGCGCTTCAGGTAGCTGAGCGACGAATAGCCGGTGCCGAAGTCGTCGATCGAAAGATGGATCCCCATCGCCTTCAGGCCGTGCAGCAGCGTTACCGCGTGCTCCGGATCGCGCATCACCATGCTCTCGGTGATCTCGAACTCCAGCCAGGCCGGATCCAGCCCGGTTTCATCGAGCGCCCGCGCCACGTCCTGCAGCAGGCTTTCGTGGGTGAACTGGCGCGCCGACAGGTTCACTGCGACGCGCAACCGCGGCAGCCCCCGCTCCTGCCAGGCCTTGTTTTGCAGGCAAGCGGTCTTCAGCACCCACTCGCCGATCGGCACGATCAGTCCGGTCTCCTCCGCCAGGGGAATGAACTGCGCCGGCGCAACCAGCCCCTTGCCCGGCTGCTGCCAGCGCACCAGCGCCTCCATGCCGACGATGCGATTGCCGCCGATATCGACCTTGGGCTGGTAATGGAGCAGGAACTCGTTGCGCTCCAGTGCGTGGCGCAGGTCGGACTCCAGCGCGGCGCGCTCCAGCGTATGGACGTTGATCTGCGCCGAGTAGAACTGGAAGTTGTTCTTGCCCTGTTCCTTGGCGCGGTACATGGCGATGTCCGCGTTCTTCATCAGGCCCTGCAAGTCGTCGCTGTCGCCGGGGCAGGTGCTGATGCCGATGCTCGCGGTGAGGTGGAATTCCTGTGACTCCAGATGCACCGGCCGTGCCACGGCGGCAAGGATTTTCTGCGCCACTTCGACCACATCCGCCGGCTGCGACGCGCCCTCGATCAGCACCACGAACTCGTCCCCGCCGAGGCGGCTGACGGTATCGGCCTCGCGCAGGCAGCCGCGCAGGCGCTGCGCGATCTCCTTGAGCGCGCGGTCGCCGGCGCCATGGCCGAGCGTATCGTTGATGTTCTTGAAACGGTCGAGGTCGATGAACAGGATCGCCAATGGCTCGTCGACCCGCCGCGCCCTGGCGAGCGCGTGGCTCAGCCTCTGATTGAACATGTTCCGGTTGGGCAGCCCGGTGAGGTCGTCGAAATGCGCCAGATGGCGGACGCGCTCCTCGGCCTGCCGGTGCGCCATGAACTGGCCGATCTGGCTGCCGATCGAACGCGTGCTCTGCATCAGCACCTCGTCGGGCTGGCGGCTTTCGCGGCTGAAAAACTCCATGACGCCGAGAATTTCGCTGCCAAAGCGGATCGGGAACGCAAAAGCCCCGCGCAATCCCGCCCTCGCCGCCTGCGGCGCACGCTGGAAACTCGCGTCCCGGGCGACATCGGTGATCCAGATGGACTCGCCGCCGGCGATTGCGCGCCGGATCAGGCCGCCCGTCTCCGCGGGCCAGGGCCGCGGTTCGCGGTTCATCGCCGTGAACGCCCCCACCTCCTCCGATGGCACGCTCCAGGTCTCGGCGCAGCTGATCTTGTGTTCGCGTTCGTTCCAGATCCAGCGCGCGCCGCAGGCGCAGCCCAGCGCTTCACAAACGGTCTGGAGGACTTTCGGCAGGACCTCTTCCACCGATCCGGATTCGGCCAGCAGGCGGGTCACCTTGTGCTCCATCGCCTGGCGCTGCTCCAGCTGTTTGCGCTGGGTGATGTCGGCGATGGTGGTGACGACGCCGGAAGGCGGCGCGTCCGGATCGTCGAACAGCGGTTGCGCGCTCATCGACAGCCAGAGCATGCTGTGGTCCGGCTTGCAAAAGCCAATCACCACATTGGATTGCAATTTCCCGGTGCGTATCGCGGCATTGGCCGGGCGCTCCTCTTCACGGAACGCGGAGCCGTCCTCGTGGATCGTCTGCCAGCTCGAGTCGAAATAGACGTTACCCCGCATCTGATCGAGGCTGCGGCCGAGGATGCGCTCCGCGCTGGCGTTGCAGGTGACGATCCTGCGGTCCCGGTCCCGCAGCAGAACGCCCTCCGCGATCGCGGCGATCACGGAACGATATCTCGCCTCGCTGTCACGCAATGCCCTCTCGGCCTGCTTGCGCTCGGTGATGTCGATGATGGTACCGATCAGTCCGGCGACGCCGCCGTCGGCGCGCGTGAACGTGGCCTTGTAGTAGATCGCGTCGTGGTGCCGCCCATCGGGCGTCGTGATCGACTCTTCGTGCACATGGGGGATTCGTGGCCTCGCCCACAGCACCTGGTCTGTTGCCAGCAACCGGTCGGCGATTTCCGGATTCCCCGGATACAGTTCCTGCACCGTCTTGCCGATGAACGAGTCGCGCGGCGTCGCGAAGTACGCCTCCCAGGCCCTGTTGACCCCGAGATAGCGTCCCCCGGTGTCCTTGAAATAAATCGGGTTCGGCAGGGCTTCGATCAACTGCTGGGTCACGCGCTGCGCTTCGGCAAGGCTGGCCTCGCTCCGGCGCAGATCGCTGGTGATGCGATCGGCCAGCTCGATCGCCCGGCTGCCGGTGGTGGCGAGAGAACGGATCAGGCCGAAGAGCAGCAGACTGACGGTGACCCCGCCGAACAGCGCGAACCACGGCAGCCAGCGATCGTACGCATCGCCGAAGCCCTGCAGCGCGCTGAAATAAAGGTTCCACCGCCGCCCGCCCACCTCCAGCTCCGATACGCTGCTCAGGATCGGCACGGCGGCGTCCCAGATCCCGTGCAGGGGCGGCTCCCTGCCGCGCAGGCGTTCACTGTCGAACATCATGTTCTCGGGGGTGGGCGGCGCCAGGCCGCCCGGGCTTCCGAGAAACCCGGCGTCGTGAATGCGCACGTGCACCTTCTCCAGGAACTCCCCGCCCAACACGCCGCGCATCAGGTCGATCGCGACGAAGGATGCGCTCACCACGCCGCTGAAGGCCGCCTGGCGCCCGGCGACGGTGGCCACCGGTGCGTCCTTGCGGTAAATGGCCAGCCGCATCGCAAACCCCGGATGCCTTTTCGGGTCCAGCGCCAGCGCGATGGTGCCGGAGGCCGTAAGCCGGCCCGAGTCGCGCGTGCGCTCGAGCGCGGCAAGACGCACCAGGTCGCCGCCCAGGTCGAGGCCGAGCGCGCGCTCGTTTCCCGCCATCGGCTCGACGTACACCGCGACCACGTACTCCGGCCGGATTCCCGCCGGCCTGATTGAAAATTTCGGATAACCGCGCGGATCGATACTGGTGTCGCCGCGCACCATGGCCTCGAACGCCGGCCGTTGCGCGGCCATTATCGGCCGGCTGTAGTGAATCACCTGAATGCCCGGATAGCGGTTCGCCAGATCGAGGTTCTGGATATAGCGCGAGAACTCGCCCCGGCTGACCGTGTCCATGGCGGCAAACAGGCCCCGGACTCCGCGCAGCACGTCGGCATAGTCGTTGACCCGCGTTTCGATGGCGGTTTTGGCGTCGCCGACGGCGCGCTCGAATTTCAACCTCGACTCGCGCGCCATCTGGCCCGCCGCCAGCAGCGCCGCGGCCGCGGACAGCGCGGTGCCGATCGCGAGCACCACGATCGCCGTCGACGGCCGCCTGTAGAAACGCGCCAGGATCAGCCGCATCTCAGGCCGCGGCGCCCGCATTCCAGACGCGCCGCGCGAATTCCGGGTAGTTCGCCGCGATTTCCTTTCTTACTTCGTTTCTGA
>MERP01000074.1 GCA_001772055.1 Betaproteobacteria bacterium RIFCSPLOWO2_12_FULL_68_19 | reverse complement strand
CCGTGGGCAGCGGCGTCGAGCCAGAACCCAAGAGCAAGAATCCCTCCCAGCAGCAGTTTCGCAAGCGTCATGGCTTCCTCCTTTCCCAATCATGAAACGCAGCCGCCGGCGAAACGGGTTTCCCGGGGTGAGAAATTTCATCTCAAGCGCGTACAATCCGCCGCTTCCCGTTCCTGCAGCGTGGCGATGAGAAACGGCAAAGCGTTCCCGATTCCGGTCAAGGTCAAGTACTCCTGCGAGAAGTGCCCTGCCTACTGCTGCAGCTATCCCGACATCGAGGTCACGCCGCGCGACATCGAGCGCCTGGCGCGCCATTCCGGCCTCGCCTACGAGCAGGCCGAGGAGCGGTTCACCAAGTACGACCCGAAGGAGAAGGTGCGCCTGCTACGGCACCAGAAGGACAGCGTGTTCGACTCGGTATGCGTGCTGCTCGACCAGAAGACGCGCCGCTGCGGCGCCTATGAGGCGCGGCCGGCGGTGTGCCGCGACTACCCGGACAGCACGCGCTGCGGCTACTACGAGTTCTTGAAATTCGAGCGCGCCCACCAGGACGACCCGAAGTTCATTGCCTTGACTTGATCGCCTTCTCGCGGATCGCCGAAAGCGTGGTCGCGGGCGTGATCGCGTCCGGATCGATCCTGAGCTCGATCAGCGCGGGCTTGCCCGAAGCCGAGGCCCGTTCGAACGCGGGAGCGAAGTCCCCGGTGCGCTCGACCGTCTCGCCGTGCCCGCCGAAGGCGCGCGCATAGGCGGCGAAGTCGGGATTCTTCAGCGCCGTGCCGAGCACGCGGCCCGGATATTCGCGCTCCTGGTGCATGCGGATCGTGCCGTACAGGCCGTTGTTGACGACCAGCGCGACGAAGGCCGCGCCGTACTGCACCGCGGTCGCGAGCTCCTGGCCGTTCATGAGGAAGTCGCCGTCGCCGCAGACCGCCACCACCGGGCGCTCGGGCTGCGCGAGCTTCGCCGCCACCGCGGCCGGGAAGCCGTAGCCCATCGAGCCGTTGCCCGGCCCGAGCTGGGTGCGGAAGCCCTTGTAGCGGAAGTGCCGGTGCAGCCAGCCGGCGAAATTGCCCGCGCCGCCCGCGACCAGCGTGTTCTCCGGCAGGTGCTCGGAGAGCCAGCCGATCACCTCGCCGTATTGCAGCTTTCCCGGCATCGGCTGCGGCTTGCTCCACTCGAGGTAGTCCTCGTGCGCCGTCTTCGAGAGGTCCTTCCAGAAAGGATTCCTGAAAGAGATCTTCTCGAGGGCGGCCGCGAACTGCGGGTAACCCGAGTTGATGGCGAGCGCCGGGCGGTACACGCTGCCCAGCTCCTCGGCGCCGGCGTGCACGTGCACCAGGGCCTGCTTGGGCAGCGGCGCCTCCACGAGCGTGTAGCCGCCGGTCGTCATCTCGCCCAGGCGCGCGCCGATCACGAGCAGCACGTCGGCCTGCTTCACGCGCTCGGCGAGCTGCGGATTGATGCCGATGCCGACGTCGCCCGCGTAGCTCGGGCTGCGGTTGTCGAGCAGATCCTGGCAGCGGAACGACGTCCCGGCCGGCAGGCCCGCGGCTTCGATCCACTTCTGCAGCTTGCGCGCGGTCTCGCCGTCCCAGCCGCCGCCGCCGAGCAGGACGAACGGCCTGCGGGCCTTTTCGAGAAGATTCTTCAGCTCGGCGATCTCTCGTGGGGAAGGCGCGGGCCGAACCCGGTGGGCCTTGGGCACGTCGGCCACCGCCGCCTCGGCGAAGAGCGTGTCCTCCGGGAGCGCCAGCACCACCGGGCCCGGGCGCCCGGCGAGCGCGGTATGGAAGGCGTGGCTCACGTACTCGGGGATGCGCTCGACGCGGTCGATCTGCGCCACCCATTTCGCCATCTGGCCGTACATGCGCCGGTAGTCGATCTCCTGGAACGCCTCGCGCTCGGCGAAGTCGTTGGGCACCTGGCCGATGAACACCACCATCGGCGTGGAGTCCTGGAAGGCGGTATGCACGCCGATCGCGCCGTTGGTCGCGCCCGGGCCGCGCGTGACGAACAGCACGCCGGGCTCGCCGGTGAGCTTGCCGCAGGCCTCCGCCATGTAGGAGGCGCCGCCTTCCTGGCGGCAGATCACGAACTTGAGCTTGGCCTGCGCATCGTGCAGGCCGTCGAGCACCGGCAGGTAGCTCTCGCCGGGCACGCCGAAGGCGAGCTTCACGCCCTGGGCGAGCAGCGCGTCGGCGAGGATCTTGCCGCCGTGGCGCGTCTTCAGGTCGCTCTTCACGCCTCGATCTTCTGGAACGCGGCGCGCAGCCGCACGCAGCACTCGGCCACGGCGGCGTTGGCGGTGTCGAGCACGCCGCCGAACAGGATGAAGCCGTGGATCATGTCGGCGTACTCGCGGTACTCGACCTCGACGCCGGCGCCCGAGAGCTTGTCGGCGTAGGCGCGCCCTTCGTCGAGGAGCGGGTCGAAGCCCGCGGTCAGCACGTAGGCCGGCGCGACGCCGCGATGATCGGCCGCAAGCAGCGGCGAGGCGCGCCAGTCGGTCCAGTCCTTGCGCTTGGGCAGGTAGCCGGCGCGGAAGAATTCGATGCCCTGCTTCGTCAGCAGGTAGCCTTCACCGTTGCGGCTGTGCGAGTCGAACTCGCAGCGCTGGTCGGTCGCCGGATAGATGAGCAGCTGGTAGGCGAGGCCGTGCTTGCGCAGCTCGAGCGCCGCCACCGCCGCGAGGTTGGCGCCCGCGCTGTCGCCGCCGACCGCGATGCGGCACGCGTCGACCTTGAGCGGGCCGGGATTCGAGAGGATGTACCGGGTCGCCGCGACCGCGTCCTCGACGGCGGCGGGAAAGGGGTTCTCGGGCGCGAGGCGATAGTCGACCGAGAACACCGCGCAGCGCGCCCCCGCCGCAAGCTGGCGGCACAGCACGTCGTGCGTGTCGAGGTCGCCGATCGTCCAGCCTCCGCCGTGGAAGTAGACGAGAGCGGGTAGAACGTCACTGGAAGGCCGGTACACCCTGACGGCGATACCCGCGCAAATCATCAGCCTCGTTTCCATCTCCGGGGCCTTCGGCGCCAAGGCCGCGCGCGTGTCGTGGTAGATGCGCCGCGCGACGAACGCCGGCACCGTGTGGTAGGGCGGCAACGGGGAGCGGGCGACCCGCTCAAGCAATGCCTTCACCTGCGGATGTACAGTCATTTGACCGCCGCGAGCATGGTCTTGAGGCGTTCCACGAAAAAGGGGGCGCATTTCATGATGCGCGTCTCCTGCGTCTCCATCAGCGGGTGGGTCTTGGCGAGGTAGGCCCGCCATGCGGGGTCGGCCCGCATCGCGGCGCGGCACCTGTCGCGCTGGTCGAGGCTGTCGTAGGCCCACAGGTGCACCACCATGTTGAGCGCGCCGACCTCGGTGACGTAGTAGCCCACCATGTGCGGCAGGTGCCTGAGCTGCACCTGCATGCCTTCGCTCTGGTAGTGCCTGAAGTACTCCGGCACCGTGCCGATCTTCAGCCGGTACATGCGCTCTTCGACGAACATCGCGGAGATCTCCCGAAGCTATCCTGCGGGGCTTCGATTATAGTATCCGCGCGATGGACGACATCAACACACTGCGCCGCATCCTGGGCGAGAGCCGCGTGATCGCGGTGGTGGGGCTCTCGGCCGACTGGTACCGCCCGAGCTACTTCGCCGCCAAGTACATGCAGGAGCACGGCTACCGCGTGATCCCGGTGAACCCGAAGTACCGCGAGATCCTGGGCGAGAAATGCTATGGCCGGCTGCGCGAGATCCCCGGGAAGGTCGACATCGTCGACGTGTTCCGCAAGACCCAGGACGTGCCGCCGATCGCCGCGGAGGCGATCGCCATCGGCGCCAAGGTGCTGTGGCAGCAGCTCGGCGTGAGGAACGAGGCGGCGGCTGCCGAGGCGCGCGCCGCGGGGCTGGACGCGGTCATGGACCGCTGCGTGAAGATCGAGCACGCGCGGCTGTTCGGCGGCCTCAACTGGGTCGGGGTCAACACCCGCGTGATTTCGGCGAAACGGCCCCGCTGGCTCGCGTACTGAGGTATCCTTTCCGCCATGGGGAGGACAGTCAGGCTATTCGAAGGCCGCTTCGGGCGGCTGGTGCTGGTCGAGCTCGGCCCGCAGGACCCGGTGCAGGCGCAGGAAGACCCCGCCATCGTGCTGCAGCAGGGCGAGGGCGACGTGCTGTTCCTCAACCCCGGCGAGATCCACATCGCCGTCGATGCCTCTAGGGTGCTGGTGCTGCACGCCGCCGGCGCGTGGCTGCGCGAGAGCTTTCCGGCGGTGTTCGCCGCGCAGGACCCGCGCCCCTTCGCGCAGCCGCGCGAGCCGATCACGCCGCGCATCCGCCAGCTCGCCGACACGCTTGCCATCGAGGTGCTCAACGACCGGTTCCTATCTCCCGCGCGGCTGGAGTTCATGCTGCAGGAGCTGCTGCTCTCGATCGTCGAGACCTACCTCACACGCCGGCGCGCCGCCTCGCCGCTGTGGCGCGGCTCGCGCTTCGAGGACCTGCGCATCCGGCGCGCCATCGCGCTGCTGCGCGCCAATCCCAACAAGGACCTCAACATGGACGACCTGGCGAACCAGGTCGGCCTGTCGCGCTCGCGCTTCTACGACCTGTTCCAGATCTGCACCGGCTTCTCGCCGCGGCACTACCTCGACATGCTGTGCGTCGAGACCGCCATCTCGCGCCTGTCGCTGACCCGGCAGAAGATCGCCGAGGTCGCCGCCGAGCTGGGCTTCTCGGCGCAGAGCAACTTCACGCGCTTTTTCCTGAATCAGGTCGGCGTCCCGCCCTCGAAGTACCGCCGCGCTGCGACCGCCGGCGAGCAGGCCGACAAGCCGGAGAGCGATCCGGGTAGCCGCGGCTAGGAATGGCCGACCGCAAGTTCGGCATCGAGACGCTCTGCCTTCATGCCGGACAGATTCCGGACGCCGCGACCGGCGCGCGCGCGGCGCCGATCTACCAGACCACCTCGTTCGTGTTCGACTCGGCCGAGCACGCGGCGAGCCTCTTTAACCTCCAGACCTTCGGCAACGTCTACTCGCGCATCTCCAACCCCACGGTGGCGGTGCTCGAGGAGCGCGTGGCGGCGATCGAGGGCGGGCGCGCGGCGCTCGCCACCTCGACCGGCCAGGCGGCCGAAGTCACCGCCATCCTCACGCTGTGCGGCGCGGGCGATCACATCGTCTCGGCCTCCACGCTCTACGGCGGCACGCACACGCTGCTGCACGTCAACCT
>MERP01000073.1 GCA_001772055.1 Betaproteobacteria bacterium RIFCSPLOWO2_12_FULL_68_19 | reverse complement strand
GAGGTGTCGACCAGCTGGCCCTCGCCGCTGCGCAGGCGATGCACGTACGCCGAAACGACGCCCAGCGCCGCGAGGATGCCGGCATTGATGTCGCAGATCGGCGAGCCCGCCTTCACGGGCTCCCCCCCGGGCTCGCCGGTGATCGCCATCAACCCCGACATGCCCTGGGCGATCAGGTCGAAGCCGCCCTTGTCGGCGTACGGGCCGGTGCGCCCGTAGCCCGAGATCGAGCAGTAGATGAGGGCGGGATTCAGCGCCTTGAGCGTCTCGTAGCCGACGCCGAGCTTCTCCATCGTGCCCTTGCGGTAGTTCTCGATCAGCACGTCGGCGCGCGCGGCCATGCGCTTGAGCGCGGCCTGCGCGGCGGGCAGCTTGAGGTTGAGCGCGACGCCGCGCTTGTTGCGGTTCATCGCCATGAAGGCGGCGGACTCGCCCTTCACGCTCGGACGGCTGTAGGTGCGCGTGTCGTCGCCTCCAGGGACGCGCTCGACCTTGATCACGTCGGCGCCCAGGTCCGCGAGCATCATGCCGCAGGTCGGGCCGGCCATGATCTGGGCCAGCTCGAGAACCTTGACGCCGCTGAGCGGGCCGCTCAAGCGGCGGCGCGTGCCGGCCTTGCCCGGCACTCGGCCAGGTAGGCCGTCGCCGCCAGCAGGCCTTCCTTCTTTACCGGGACGCCGGCGAGCGCGAGCCCCATTTCCACGCCTGCGAGCGTGCCGGCGAGCGCAAGGTCGTTGAAGTCGCCCAGGTGGCCGATGCGGAACACCTTGCCGCCGAGCTTTCCCAGCCCGGTGCCGAGCGACATGTCGAAGGCTTCGAGGATCAGCGTGCGCACCCGGTCGGCGTCGTGCCCGGCGGGCAGCAGCACGGCGGTAAGCGAGGCGGAGTACTCGCGCGGGTCGAGCGCCAGCACCTCCAGGCCCCAGGCGCGCACCGCGCGGCGCGTCGCCTCGGCGTGGCGCTGGTGGCGCGCGAACACCGCCTCCAGCCCTTCTTCGTCGAGCAGCATGGTCAGCGCCTCGCGCAGGCCGTAGAGCAGGTTGGTGGCCGGCGTGTAGGGAAAATATCCGTTTCGGCCGCTGGCGATCATCTCGTCCCAGGCCCAATAGCTGCGCGGCAGGCGCGCCGACTTGGATGCCTCGAGCGCCTTGGGCGAGATGCAGTTGAACGACAGCCCGGGCGGCAGCATGAGCCCTTTCTGCGAGCCCGCCACCGTGACGTCGACGTTCCATTCGTCGTGCCGGTAGTCGATCGAGGCGAGCGAGGAGATGGTGTCCACCATGTAGAGCGCCGGGTGGCCGGCCGCGTCTATTGCTTTCCTGATTTCCGGGATACGGGAAACCACGCCGGTCGAAGTCTCGTTGTGCACCACGCACACCGCGCGGACGCGCTTGTCGGCGTCGGCGCGCAGGCGCTTCTCGATCGCCTCGGGATCGGCGCCGTGGCGCCAGTCGCCGGGCAGGAACTCGACCTCGAGGCCCAGGCGGCCGGCCATCTTGCGCCACAGCGTGGCGAAATGACCGGTCTCGGCCATCAGCACGCGCTCGCCGGGGGAAAGCGTGTTGGCAAGCGCGGCCTCCCAGGCGCCGGTACCCGAGGCGGGGTAGATGACCACCTCGGCGTGGCTGGTCTTGAAGACCCGCTTCATTCCCGCCAGCACGCTCTTGCCGAGCTCGGCGAACTGCGGGCCGCGATGATCCATGGTCGGGAAGTCGATGGCGCGCAGGACCCGATCCGGAACGTTGGTCGGTCCGGGAATCTGCAGGAAGTGGCGGCCGGCCTGTCGAGGCATGCGGTATTCTACTTCGGCGCCATGAATGCCCCCTCCGTGCCGGTTCGCATGTTCCACAGGGGCGAGGCCGACAGCGCGCTCGCCGAGGGGCTGCGCCGCAACATCGACGCCGAGGTCCTGTTCGACCGCGCGAGCCGCGCCCGCTATTCGACCGACGCGTCCATCTACCAGCTCGAGCCGGTCGGCGTGGTGCTGCCGCGCAGCGAGGAGGCGGCGCGCGGCGCGCTCGAGATCGCGGCGCAGGCAGGCGTGCCGATCCTGCCGCGCGGCGCCGGCAGCTCGCAGTGCGGGCAGGCGGTCGGGGAAGCGCTCGTCATCGACCATACGAAGTATCTGAAAAACATCCTGGAAGTAAACCCTGAAGCGGGTACAGCGGTGGTGCAGCCGGGCGTGGTGCTCGATGCGCTCAACGCGCGGCTGCGGCCGCACGGCCTGTGGTTCCCGGTCGACGTCTCGACCAGCGCGCAGGCCACCCTCGGCGGCATGGCAGGCAATAACTCCTGCGGCTCGCGCTCGATCGCGTACGGCAACATGGTGCACAACGTGCTCGCCATCGAGGCGGTGACCGCGCAAGGCCATCGCTGGCGCTTCGGGCCGATGGCGCAGGCTTCGGGGCCGACCGCCTATCTGGAATTCATCAACAAACTTCGTTCTTTATACGAGCGCGAAAAGGAGGAGATCGAAGCGCGGTTTCCGAAGCTCTTGCGCAAGGTCGCCGGCTACAACCTCGATCACCTCGGCCCGCCGCACGCCAACGCCGCGCATCTGCTGGTCGGCTCCGAAGGCACGCTCGCCTATTCCGAGCGGCTGCACCTCAAGCTCGCGCGCATCCCGCCGGCGCGCGCTCTGGGCGTATGCCACTTCCCCAAGTTCTACACCGCGATGGATCTCACGCGCCACATCGTCAAGCTCGGCCCGAGCGCGGTCGAGCTGGTCGATCGCACCATGATCGGCCTGGCGCGCGAGATCGGCGCGTTCCGCAAGACGGTGGAGGCCTTCATCAAGGGCGAGCCCGATGCGATCCTGCTGGTCGAATTTTCAGGGGAGGAATTTTCCGAACAGGAGAAAAAGCTCAAAAGCCTGGTGCAGCTGATGGCCGACCTCGGCCTGCCGGGCAGCGTGGTCGAAGTCACCGATGCAAGGCAGCAGCGCGATCTGTGGGAGGTGCGCAAGGCCGGCCTGAACATCATGATGTCGATGAAAGGCGACGGCAAGCCCGTGTCCTTCATCGAGGACTGCGCGGTGCCGCTCGAGCACCTCGCCGAGTACACCGAGCGCCTGACGCGCGTGTTCGAAAGACACGGCACGCGCGGCACCTGGTACGCGCACGCCTCGGTCGGCACCCTGCACGTGCGCCCGGTGCTCGACATGCGCCGCGATGGCGCGCAGAAGATGCGCGCCATCGCCGAGGAAGCCTGCGCCATGGTGAAGGAGTTCAAGGGCGCCTACTCCGGCGAGCACGGCGACGGGCTGGTGCGCTCCGAATGGATCGCGCCTTTCTTCGGCCCGCGGCTGACGGCGGCGCTCGCCGAGATCAAGTCCTGGCTCGACCCGAAGGGGCTGATGAACCCGGGCAAGATCGTCGCCCCGCCGCGCATGGACGACCGGCGCCTGTTCCGCTTCGGGCCCGGCTACGAGACGCGCGTGCCCCCAGCGGCGCTCGACTGGTCGCAGTGGGGCGGCTACGACAAGGCCGCCGAGATGTGCAACAACAACGGCCATTGCCGCAAGTTCGACGCCGGCACGATGTGCCCCTCGTATCGCGCCACGATGGACGAGGTGCATGTGACGCGCGGCAGGGCCAATACGCTGAGGCTCGCCCTTTCCGGTCAGCTCGAGCTCGACTCGGTCAAGGAGGCGCTCGACCTGTGCGTGTCGTGCAAGGGCTGCAAGCGCGAATGCCCGACCGGCGTGGACATTGCGCGCATGAAGATCGAGTTCCTCGCGCATTACCGCCGCAGCCATGCCCTCAGCCTGCGCGATCGCGCGATCGCGTACCTGCCGCGCTATGCGCCCTGGGCGGCGCGCGCCGCGCCGCTCTCGAACCTCGCCGCCGGGCTGCTGAAGAACGCGCTCGGCTTCTCGCCGCGGCGCGCGCTGCCGCGCTGGCGACGCGACCACTTCGTGGAGCGCGCCTGGGCGAAGAGCGGCAGCCGCGACGTGCTGCTGTTCGTCGACAGCTTCAACCGCTGGTTCGAGCCCGAGAACGCGCGCGCCGCGATCCGGGTGCTCGAGGCCGCGGGCTGCCGCGTGCACGTCGCCGAACCGGTGCTCGCCGGCCGCCCGCTGTGCTGCGGGCGCACCTTCCTCTCGGCCGGGCTGGTCGAGGAGGCGAAGGCCGAGGCGCGGCGCGTGCTCGAGGCGCTCGGCCCGTGGGCGGCGCGCGGCATTCCGATCATCGGCCTCGAGCCTTCGTGCCTGCTCAGCCTGCGCGACGAGTACGGGGTCATGCTCAAGGGCAGCGAGGTCCTGGCGCAGAACGCCTTCCTGTTCGAAGAATTCCTCGCCCGCGAGCCCGGCAAGCTGCGCTTCAAGGAGATGAAGCGGGAGGTTCTGCTGCACGGCCATTGCCACCAGAAAGCCTTCGACGCCATGCCCGCCGTGCAGAAGGTCTTGTCGATGGTTCCCGGGCTGGAAATTCAATTGGTGCAGAGCAGCTGCTGCGGCATGGCGGGCAGCTTCGGCTACGAGGCCGAGCACTACGACGTGTCGATGAAGATGGCCGAGCTCGCCCTGCTTCCCGCGGTGAGGAACGCGCCGCAGGCGCTGGTCGTGGCCGACGGCACGAGCTGCCGCCACCAGATCGCCGACGGCACGCGCCGGGAGGCCTGGCACGTGGCGCGGCTGCTGTCCGAGGCGCTCGCTTAGCGGCCTTGGTGAGAGCAGAGGAAAGGCGATATTGGCTCCCGATCGGGAGCCACCGGCGCTAGCGTCGGCTCCACCAGAAAAGCGCGAGCCCGCCGGCCACCATCGGCAGGCACAGCCACTGCCCCATCGTCAGTCCGAGCGCCAGGTAGCCGAGAAAGGCATCGGGCTCGCGACCGAACTCGGCGAGGAAGCGCAAGGCGCCGTAGCCGATGAGGAACAGCGCCGACACCGCGCCGCGCGGGCGCGGCTTCGCCGAGTACAGCCACAGGATGATGAAGAGCAGGACGCCCTCGAGCGCGAACTCGTAGAGCTGAGAGGGGTGGCGAGGCGCAGCGCCCGCGCCGCGGAACACCATCCCCCACGGCGCATCGGTGACGCGGCCCCAGAGCTCGCCGTTGATGAAGTTGCCCAGGCGCCCGGCGGCGATGCCCAGAGGGCACAGCGGCGCGACGAAGTCCATCAGCCTGAGATAGTCGATGCGGTGGCGCCACGCGGCGAAGGCCATGGCGAGCATCACGCCGAGCAGCCCGCCGTGGAACGACATGCCGCCCTGCCAGATGGCGAAGATCTCGAGCGGGTGGGAAGCGTAATACCCCGGCTTGTAGAAGGCCACGTAGC
>MERP01000072.1 GCA_001772055.1 Betaproteobacteria bacterium RIFCSPLOWO2_12_FULL_68_19 | reverse complement strand
GTCGTCGCCGGTGATGACGAAGACCGACGCGGCGGCCTCGGCGAGCCGCTCGGCGCGGCGAGAGACCGAGGTTATTTCGAGGTTGGCGAGTTCTTCGAGGCTCAGGTCGGCGAGCGATGCGGTGCTTGTCGGCTGCGCCAAGGCGCCTAGTGCGAGAGACGCAAGGACCGCGCCCGCAATGCCGGCTGCGCGCGCGGAGCGCGGGGTGCCCTGCACTGCGTCAAAGCGATCCACGCCCGTGAACACCCTTGTTCTTAATGTTCAGGGTGGAGGGTACGGACTCGGCAGGAACCGCGTCTGTCAGGAATTCCTGACATTTTGAGGTGCCGGTGCCGAACCGGGGTGCAGCAGCCCGTCGCGCAGCTCGAGCACGCGCCCGGCGTGCGCGGCGAGGCCGGTGTCGTGCGTGACGATCACGAACGCGGTGCCGCGCGAGGCCGACAGGCGCAGCATCACCTCGAACACCTCGTCGGCGGTATGCGAGTCGAGGTTGCCGGTCGGCTCGTCGGCGAGCACGCACGCCGGCTCGGTGACCAGCGCGCGCGCGAAGGCGCAGCGCTGGCGCTCCCCGCCCGAGAGCTCGCCCGGCTGGTGCTCGAGCCGCTCGCCCAGGCCGACGTCGGACAGGACTTCTTTTGCTTTTCCCATCGCTTTTTGCCTGTCCATCCTTCGAATGAGCAGCGGCATGGCGACGTTCTCGACCGCGGTGAACTCCGGCAGCAGGTGGTGGAACTGGTAGACGAAGCCGAGCGTGCGGTTGCGCACCTCGCCGCGCTCGGCTTCGCTCATCGCGCTGAACGGCCGGCCGAGCACGCTGACCGCACCGCCGCTCGGCGCGTCCAGGCCGCCCAGGAGATGCAGCAGCGTCGACTTGCCCGACCCCGAGCGCCCCATGATGGCGATGCGCTCGCCGGCGCGCACCTCGAGGCTCACGCCGTGCAGCACCGGCACGGGCTGCGGGCCCTGGTAGGTTTTCTTCAGGTCACGACAACTCAAGACTGCGTCATTCATACCGCAACGCTTCCGCCGGATTGACCCGCGCCGCGCGCCAGCTCGGGTACACGGTGGCGAGGAAGGAGAGCCCGAGCGCCATCAGCGCCACGGCGAGCACGTCGTCGAGCTGCAGGTCGGAGGGCAGCTCGGGGATCATGTACACGTCCTTCGACAGGAACTTGACGTTGAACGCGTTCTCGATCGCGGGCACGATCACGTCGATGTTGAGCGCGGTGAGCACGCCGAGCGCCACCCCCGCCGCGGTGCCGATCACGCCCATCACCATGCCCTGCACGACGAAGATCTGCATCACCGAGCCGGGCGCCGCGCCCAGGGTGCGCAGGATCGCGATGTCGGCCTGCTTGTCGGTCACCGCCACCACCAGGGTGGAGATGATGTTGATCGCCGCCACCAGGATGATGAGCGCGAGGATGATGAACATCATGCGCTTCTCGATCTCGACGGCGCGGAAGAAGTTGGCGTGGCTGCGCGTCCAGTCGAAGGCGTAGACGCCCTGCGGCAGCTGCAGCGCGAGCTCGCGCGCCACCGCCGGCGCGGCGAACAGCTCGTCGAGCTTGAGGCGCACGCCGCTCACCCGCTCGCCCAGCTGGTAGAGCACCTGCGCGTCGCGCAGGTGCACGAGCGCGAGCCCCGCGTCGGCCTCGCTGATCCCGGCCTCGAAGATGCCGACCACGGTGAACTGCTTCAGGCGCGGGATCACGCCCGCGGGCGTGACCAGGCCCTGCGGGGCCACCAGCGCCAGCCGGTCGCCGCGGAACACGCCGAGCGCGCGCGCCAGGTCCGCGCCGAGCACCACGCCGAACTCGCCCGGCCTGAGCGCCTCGAGCGAGCCCGCGCGCATGTGGCGCCCCAGGTCGGCGACGCGGTCCTCCTGCTCGGGAAGCACGCCGCGCACCAGCGCCCCGCGCACCACCGGCCCGGCTGCGAGCATCCCTTGCGCCTGCACGAAGGGCGCGGTGGCGATGACGCGCGGGTGCTGCGCGGCGAGCTTCGCCACCTCCGGCCAGCGCTCGAGCCGCCCGTCGCCGCCCACCAGCTGCACGTGCGAGGCGACGCCGAGGATGCGGCTGCGCACCTCCTCCTGGAAGCCGTTCATCACCGAGAGCACCACGATCAGCGCCCACACCCCGACCGCGATGCCGATCATCGAGACCGCGGAATTGATGCCGATGAAGCGGTTGCGGCGCCTGGCGCGCGTATAGCGCAGGCCGACCATCAGCTCGTATCGCATGAGCGCGCGAGAATACTACAATCGAGCGAGTGGACGCCGACACCTCCCGCGCGCTCGCCGCCCTGATCCGCAGCCAGCGCATCACGCACCTGGGCACGCTGCGCTCCGGCGCGCCGCTCGTGTCGATGACGCTCTACCTGCCGGCGCAGGACTTCAGCGCCTTCTACCTGCACGTCAGCCGCCTCGCCTGGCACACGCAGGACATGCTGCAGGAGGCGCGCGTGGCGCTCTCGATCGCCGAGAACGACGACGGCCGGGCCGATCCGTTCACGCTGATGAGAGTTTCGATCCGAGGCGAAGCCTCGCTTCTCACAAAAGAGATCTCCTCCTTGAAAGGCGCCTGGCTGGCGCGCTTCCCGGAACAGGCGATCAACTTCGAGCTGGCCGACTTCTCGTTCTGGCAGGTGACGCCGCGCGACGCGCGCTTCGTCGCCGGCTTCGGGCGCATCCACAACCTCTCGGGCGACGACCTCGTTCATTCAGGAGAAGCAAAATGACCGCACAACCCAAGCTGCAGCCCGCACTCATGCTCGTCGACGGGAAATGGGAGCCGAGCGCCGACGGGCGCTTCATCGCGATCGAGAATCCGGCCAAGCGCCAGGCGATCGCCGAGGTCCCGCGCGCCAGCGCGGTGGACGTGGACCGCGCGGTGCGCGCGGCGGCAAAGGCCTTCGAGACCTGGAAGAAGGTCGCGCCGCGCGAGCGCGGGCTCCTGCTCATGAAGATCGCCGACGCGATGGAGGCGCAAAGCGAGGCGATCGCGCGCCTCATCGCGACCGAGACCGGCAACGCGCTGCGCACCCAATCGCGCCCCGAGGCGAAAGGCGCGGCGGACCTGTTCCGCTACTTCGGCGGCCTGGCGAGCGAGCTGAAGGGCGAGACCGTGCCGCTCGGCGAGCACGTGCTCTCTTACACCCGGCGCGAGCCGATCGGCGTGGTCGGCGCGGTCATCCCGTGGAACTCGCCGGTGGTGCTGGGCGCGATGAAGGTCGCGATGTCGCTCGCCGCGGGCAACACGCTGGTGCTCAAGGCGGCGGAGGACGCGCCCCTCGGCGTGCTCAAGATGGCGGAGCTTTGCGCCGAGCACCTGCCCGCGGGCGTGCTCAACGTCCTCACCGGCTACGGCGAGGAGGCGGGCGCGGCGCTCGTGCAGCACCCGCTGGTGCGCAAGCTCTCCTTCACCGGCTCGACCGAGGTCGGCAAGCTCATCATGCACGCCGCCGCCGACCGGATCGTGCCGGTGTCGCTCGAGCTCGGCGGCAAGAGCCCCTGCGTCGTGTTCCCCGACTCGAATGACGAGCGCACCGTGGAGGGCGTGGTGAGCGCCATGCGCTTCACGCGCCAGGGGCAGTCGTGCACCGCCGGCTCGCGGCTTTTCCTGCACAGGTCGATTTACGAGAATTTTTTGGAGAAATTAAAGACAAGGCTTTCTTCCCTGAAGATCGGCGATCCCCTGGATGAAGCCACGGACATGGGCGCGATCATCAACCGCAAGCAGTTCGAGCGCGTGTGCGGCTATATCGAGGACGGCATGGCGCAGAAAGGCGCGCGCCTGGTCACCGGCGGCCTGCCGCCCAAGCAGGGGCCGCTCGCCGAGGGCTTCTTCGTGCAGCCGACGGTGTTCGCCGAAGTGAAGAACGAGTGGCGCATCGCGCGCGAGGAGATCTTCGGCCCGGTGCTCGCGGCGATCCCCTGGGAGGACGAGGCCGACGCGATCCGCATGGCGAACGACAGCCACTACGGCCTTGCCGCGTTCGTCTGGACGCGCGACGTAGCGCGGGCGCTGCGCGTCGCGCACGAGATCGAGTCGGGCTGGGTGCAGGTGAACCAGGGCGGGGGCCAGTCGCCCGGGCATTCCTACGGCGGCTTCAAGCAGAGCGGCATCGGGCGGGAGTTCTCCCTCGAGGGAATGCTGGAGAGCTTCACGCAGCGAAAAAGTGTAACGGTAAATCTAAAGTCCTAGGACACCTACTCTTACAACTTATGAATACTCAAGAGCTGAAGGCGCTGCAGGCGCCGATCAAGGAGCGCTACAAGCAGGACCCCGGCGCGGCGGTGGTGACGCTGCGCGCCGAGGGACGCATCGGCGAAGGCATCGCCTGCCGGGTGGACACCGGGCGCGCGCTGGTGGAAGCGGGTCTGCACCCCGCCACCGGCGGCGGCGGCATGCAGGCCTGCTCGGGCGACATGCTGCTCGAGGCGCTCGTCGCGTGTGCGGGGGTGACGCTGAAGGCCGTCGGTACCGCTCTTTCCATGACGATCAATGGCGGGAAAGTCACGGCAGAAGGCGACCTCGACTTCCGCGGCACGCTGGGCGTGGCGAAGGACGCGCCGGTCGGCTTCCGCGAGATCCGGCTGCGCTTCGAGCTCGACACCGACGCCCCCGAAGAGCAGAAGCGCAAGCTCATCGAGCTCACCGAGCGCTACTGCGTCGTGCTGCAGACCATCCGCAACGCGCCGAAGGTCGCGGTATCGGTCGCGGCTTGAGGATCTACGGCGTCGACTTCACCTGCGCGCCGCGCAGGGCGAAGCCGATTACCGTCGCTGCTGGTTTCCTCACAAGGGAACGCCTTCAGATCTGCGGCATCGAAGAGCTTCCTTCCTTCGCGGCGTTCGAAGCGTTTCTCGCCCGGCCGGGGCCCTGGGTCGGTGGCTTCGACTTTCCCTTCAGCCTGCCCGCCGAGCTGGTGCGCGACCTGCGCTGGCCGAGCGCGTGGACGGAGCTGGTCGCGCACTGCGCCGCCATGGATCGGAAACGGTTTCGTGAAAGACTGGATGCCTATCGGGCCGGCAGGCCTCCCGGCCGCAAGTACGCGCACCGCGCGACCGACCACCCCGCCGGCTCGTCGAGCCCGATGAAGCTCGTCAACCCGCCGGTGGCGCTGATGTACCACGAGGGCGCGCGACGGCTGATCGCGGCGGGCCTGCACGTGCCGGTGCTGCGCGAGACCGGCTCTTCGCGGGTGGCGCTGGAAGCGTACCCGGGCCTGCTGGTGCGCAAGCAGCTCGGCCTGCGCGCTTCCTACAAGAGCGATACGCGCGCCGAGCAGACGCCCGCGCG
>MERP01000071.1:280-5202 GCA_001772055.1 Betaproteobacteria bacterium RIFCSPLOWO2_12_FULL_68_19 | reverse complement strand
GCGCGCAGCGCCCATTCGCACAGGCGCCGTCCCGGCCACAGGCTGGCGAGCGCCACCGCGCTCGCGCCGGCGTAGGTGTGCAGGTACGGATGCAGCGGCTCGCCGCTCGCCAGGAAGAACAGCACCGGCTCCAGGTCGATCACGAGCTGCGAGAGCACGAACACGGTGAAGCTGAAGCGCGCGGGGGCAAGCGCCTTCAGGGCCGCGCCCGGGCCGAAGTGGAACGGCGTGATGGGCAAGGCTAGGCGGCCGCGGGAGCGGCGGCGGCGAGGGAGACGATCAGCCGCTCGAGCTTGCGCGCGTCGGCGTCGAAGCGCCGGATGCCTTCGGCGAGCTTGTCGCTCGCCATCGCGTCCTCGTTGTGCATCCAGCGGAACGACGCTTCGTCGAGGCTCAGCTTCTCCAGCGCTGCGGATTTCGCTTTTTCGGGAGAAAGCGCTCTCGGCACTTCCCCTTCAGCCTTGGAGAGCTTCTCCAGCAGGTCCGGGGCGATGGTGAGCAGGTCGCAGCCGGCGAGGGCCAGGATCTGGCCGGTCTTCCTGAAGCTCGCGCCCATCACCTGCGTCGCGTAGCCGTGCTTCTTGTAGTAGCTGTAAATCTTTGTCACGGAGGCGACGCCGGGGTCCTCCTCGAGGGGGATGTCGTCGAGCCTGCGCTGCTGCTTGTGCCAGTCGTAGATGCGCCCGACGAAAGGCGAGATCAGCGTCACGCCGGCGTCGGCGCAGGCCACCGCCTGCGCGAACGAGAACAGCAGCGTCAGGTTGCAGTGGATGCCCTCGCGCTCCAGCCGCTCGGCGGCGCGGATGCCTTCCCAGGTCGAGGCGAGCTTGACGAGCACGCGGCCGCGCGCCACGCCGAGGCGCTCATAGAGCCCGATGATGCGCCTCGCCCTCTCGATCGATCGCCCGGTGTCGAAGGAAAGCCGCGCGTCGACCTCGGTCGAGACGCGCCCGGCGACGTGCTTCAGGATCTCGCGCCCGAACTGGACCGCGAGCCAGTCCATCGCGGCCGCCGCGTCGCCTCGCGCCTCTCTTATCGCGTTGTCCAGCAAATGGCGAAAACGCGGGTCTTGCGAGGCAGCTAGCAGCAGCGAGGGGTTGGTCGTGGCGTCCTGCGGCTTCCAGCGGGCCACCGCTTCGATGTCGCCGGTGTCGGCCACCACGAGCGAGTGCTGGCCTAGGGATTCGAGTTGCGACATCATGCGCACGGGGAAATTATAAGAGCAACGATGCAAGTCCCGAAGCTAGTGCGGATGAACTACGCGGTGCGCACAGCCGCGTTCGCGTACGCCGCCCTTCCGCTCGGGCTGCAGCTCTCCGGGCAAGGCGCCTCGACGCAGGCCTGGGTGCTGTTCCTGCTGCAGTTCTACGCCTACCCGCACCTGCTCTACTGGCGCGCCCGCAGCTCGGCGCGGCCGGCCCGCGCGGAGCTGGACAACCTGCTGCTCGACGCGGCGCTGCTCGGCGCCTGGACGGCGTATTTCGGCTTTCCCACCTGGATCGCCTACGCGCTGATGGGCGCCACGCTGCTCAACGCGGCGGTCAACCGCGGCGCCTGGGGCATGGTGTTCTCGCTCCTGTGCAGCGTCGCCGGCGCGGCGCTGTGGGTGGGGCTGGGCGGCTTGCGCTACGCGCCGGTCACGAGCGACTGGGTGACCGGCCTGTGCGCGGTCGGCGCGCTCGCCTACACCAGCGCCGTGGGCTACGTGGTGTACCGCAAGAACCGGCGCATCGCCAAGGCGCGCGACGCGCTGCGCGCGAGCGAGGAGCGCTACCGCCTGATCGCCGAGAACGCGGCCGACCTGATCGCGCTCGTCGACCACGAGAGCCGCTGGCTCTACACCAGCCCCTCCTACCAGCGCATCCTCGCCGCCGAGGACCTCGCGGCGGGGGTCGACGCCTGGGCGCGCGCCCATCCCGACGACGCCGAGCAGGCGCGCGTCGCGGTGCTGCGCGCCGCGGCGAACGGCAAGCCGCTCGAGCTGGCGCTGCGGCTCGTGGACCGCGACGGCCGCATCCGCCAGTACAAGACGCGCGTGCAGCCGGTGGGCGAGGGGAACCACACGCGCCCGGTGCTGCTGGTGTCGCTCGACGTCACGGCCCTGCGCGAGAGCGAGGAGCGGCTGCTGCTCGCCGCGCACGCCCTGGAGGGCATGACCGAGGCGATCATGATCACCGCCGCCGACGGCACGGTGGTGACCGTGAACCGCGCCTTCACCGAGGTCACCGGCTATACGCGCGACGACGTGCTCGGCCAGTCGGAGAAGACGCTGCGCAACGCCCTGCAGCCGCCCGAGTTCTACGACGAGCTCTACGCGATCGTGCAGCGCGAGGGCTACTGGTCTGGAACCACGTGGAGCCGGCGCAAGGACGGCTCGGTGTACCGCGAATGGCGCAGCGTGCGTGCGGTCCGGGAGGCGGGTGGGGCAGTGACCCACTACGTCAACGTCTTCTACGAGGTGAGCGCCGGGCGCGGCAAGACCCCCTTCACGGGCAGCGGCGGCGGCACCATCCCGCCCGCGTAAGGTTTCTGTAGGGTTTTGAAAGTTCTGGATTTATTTCCAAGTTGTCCAGTAGTACACTAGCCGGGCAAGCAGACAAGTCGGCGTCCAAAGCCGCTTTAAGGAGCAAGGAGTTTTGCAACCGACAGATATCCGCAACCCCAACTACTTCCACAAGGTCGTCGATTGCCAGTGGGCCTGCCCGGCCCATACCCAGGTCCCCGAATACATCCGCTTGATCTCCGCAGGGCGTTACTCCGACGCCTTCATGGTGAACTGGAAGTCGAACGTGTTCCCCGGCATCCTCGGGCGCACCTGCGACCGCCCGTGCGAGCCGGCCTGCCGCCGCGGGCGCGTCGAGGAAGCGAACGCCGCCAAGCCCGAGCCGGTGGCGATCTGCCGCCTGAAGCGCGTCACGGCGGACTACAAGGACGACGCCGAAATAAAGAAGGAAATACAAAAGAATAAAAAAGTAAGCTCGAATGGCAGGAAGATCGCCTGCGTCGGCGCCGGCCCGGCCTCGCTCACCGTGGCGCGCGACCTCGCGCCGCTCGGCTACGAAGTGACGGTGTTCGACCAGGACCCGCGCGCCGGCGGCATGATCTGGTCGCAGATCCCGCGCTTTCGCCTGCCGCTCGAGGTGATCGACGAGGAAGTCAACTACATACTGGATCTGGGTGTTTCTTTCGTGCAAAGGAAAATAGAGTCGATGAAAGCCCTCATGGCCGAGGGCTACGACGCGATCTTCGTCGGCTCGGGCGCCCCGCGCGGGCGCGACCTCGACGTCCCGGGGCGCAAGGAAGGCGCAAAGAACATCCACATCGGCATCGACTGGCTGTCGTCCGTCTCGTTTGGACATACTTCCCGGATTGGGAAAAGAGTAATCGTGCTGGGCGGCGGCAACACCGCGATGGACTGCTGCCGCACCTCCAGGCGCCTGGGCGGCGAGGACGTGAAGGTGATCGTGCGCTCGGGCTTCGACGAGATGAAGGCGAGCCCCTGGGAGAAGGAAGACGCGCAGCACGAGGGCATCCCGATCCTCAATTTCCTCGTGCCGAAGGAATTCATCATCAGGAGCGGCAGACTGGGCGCAATGGCTTTCGAGAAAGTCAGGGCGGTCTACGACGACAAAGGCCGCAGGACCCTGGTCAGGACGGGAGAGCCCGACCAGTTCTTCGAATGCGACGACGTGCTGGTCGCGGTGGGGCAGGAGAACGCCTTCCCCTGGATCGAGCGCGATATCGGCATCGAATTCGACGAATCTGGCATGCCCAGGGTGGACAAGGTGACGATGCAGTCCACGCTGCCGAAGGTGTTCTTCGGCGGCGACTCCGCGTTCGGCCCCAAGAACATCATCTGGGCGGTCGCCCACGGCCACGACGCGGCGATCTCCATCGACAAGCTGTGCCAGGGCGAAGACGTGAGGGAGCGCCCGGGGCCGATGGTCAACCTGATGTCGCAGAAAATGGGCATCAACGAGTGGAGCTACGACAACGACGTCTCGCTCGAAGCCCGTTACAAGGTGCCATGGCGCGACAAGAAGGTGACGCTGAAGGACATCAAGGTCGAGGTCGAGATGGGCTTCGACGCGAAGGCGGCATTCGCCGAAGCGCAACGGTGCTTGAACTGCGACGTGCAGACGGTGTTCACCCCCCGGCTCTGCATCGAGTGCGACGCCTGCGTGGACATCTGCCCGATGGACTGCATCACGTTCACGGCCAACGGCGACGAGCAGGATCTGCGCGCCCGTCTGAACGCGCCCGCGCAGAACCGCGCGCAGGACCTGTACATCGCCGACGGGCTCAAGACCGGGCGCATCATGGCGAAGGACGAGGACGTCTGCCTGCACTGCGGCCTGTGCGCCGAGCGCTGCCCCACCGGGGCGTGGGACATGCAGAAATTCCTGCTCGACATGACGCACGCGGGCCCGGGATGCCGCAAGGCCCCGCCCGAGAGGAAGGCCGCATGAAGCGGATCGAAGCGGTCAACAACCTCGTCGTCAAGTTCGCCAACATCAACGGCTCCGGCTCGGCGAGCGCGAACGAGCTGTTCGCCCGCGCCATCCTGCGCATGGGCGTGCCGGTCTCCCCGCGCAACATCTTCCCCTCCAACATCCAGGGCCTGCCGACCTGGTACGAAGTCCGCGTGAGCGAGAGCGGCTACCTCGGCCGGCGCGGCGGCGTGGACCTGATGGTCGCGATGAACCCGCAGACCTGGGATGCCGACCTGAAGGAGATCGAGGCCGGCGGCTACATCTTCTACGACAACTCCAAGCCGCTGCCGAAGTCGAAGTTCCGCGAGGACGTGAACGTCATCGGCATGCCGCTGACCGGGATCTGCAACTCGACCTACACCGACCCGCGCCAGCGCCAGCTGTTCAAGAACATCATCTACGTCGGCGCGCTCTCCGCCCTGCTCGAGA
>MERP01000071.1:0-71 GCA_001772055.1 Betaproteobacteria bacterium RIFCSPLOWO2_12_FULL_68_19 | reverse complement strand
TACGGCGGCGCCACGGTGTGCGCGTGGTACCCGATCACGCCCTCCTCCTCGCTCGCCGAGGCGTTCATCAA
>MERP01000070.1 GCA_001772055.1 Betaproteobacteria bacterium RIFCSPLOWO2_12_FULL_68_19 | reverse complement strand
CTGCCCCTACAAGAAGATCTACTACAACTGGTCCACCGGCAAGGCGGAGAAGTGCATCTTCTGCTACCCGAGGATCGAGGTCGGCCAGCCGACGGTGTGCTCCGAGACCTGCGTGGGGCGCATCCGCTACCTCGGCGTGCTGCTGTACGACGCCGACGGCATCGAGGCGGCGGCGAGCACCGCCGATGCGAAGGACCTCTACGAGGAGCAGTTGAAGCTCTTCCTCGACCCGAACGACCCGGAGGTGATCGAGCAGGCGCGAAAGGACGGCGTGCCCGACGCCTGGCTCGAGGCGGCGAAGCATTCGCCCGTGTACCGCATGGCGATGGACTGGAAGGTCGCCTTCCCGCTGCACCCGGAGTTCCGCACGCTGCCCATGGTCTGGTACATCCCGCCGCTCTCGCCGATCAGCGCCGCCGCCAACAGCGGGGCCCTGGGCGCCAACGGCGAAATCCCGGACGTCTCGCAGCTGCGCATCCCGCTCAGGTACCTCGCCAACCTGCTCACCGCGGGCGACGAGGCACCGGTGAAGCTGGCCCTCGAGCGCATGCTCGCCATGCGCGCCTACATGCGCTCGGTGCACGTCGACCGGCATCCCAACGTGAACGCGCTCAAGCAGGTGGGCCTCTCGGTTGCGCAGGTCGAGGACATGTACCGCACCATGGCGATCGCCAACTACGAGGACCGTTTCGTCATCCCGACCACGCACCGCGAGTACGCCGAGGACGCCTATGACCTGCGCGGCTCGTGCGGCTTCAGTTTCGGCAACGGCTGCTCGGACGGCGTGACGCAAACGAGCCTCTTCGGCGGCAAGAAGAAGCGCACCATCCCCGTGAAGCAGGTGGCCTGATGAGCTACCGGGCCCTTGCCGCATTGCTTGCGTATCCGGAAGGCGAGCTCATCGACGCGCTGCCCGAGATCCGCGCGGCGCTCTCGCCGCAACGGGACCTCGCCGCGTTGCTCGACGAGATGCGGCGCGAGCCCCTGACCGCCCTGCAGGAGCGCTACGTGGCGCTCTTCGACCGCTCGCGGGCGCTGTCGCTGCATCTCTTCGAGCACGTGCACGGCGAGTCGCGCGACCGCGGGCAGGCGATGGTGGATCTCGCGCAGACCTACGCCAGCCGCGGCTTCGCGGTGGCGGGGAACGAATTGCCCGACTACCTTCCCGCGTTCCTCGAGTTCCTCTCGGTGCTGCCGCGCGAGGAGGCGCGGGGCATGATCGGCGAGGCCGCGGAGATCCTGCGCGCGCTGGGCGATCGCCTCGCAGAGCGCGGCAGCCGCTATGCGGCCGTGTTCGCGGCGCTGCTCGCCGCGGGCGGCGAGGCGGGCCTGACCAGGCCGCTCGCCGCGCGGCCGACTACCGGCGAGGAAAGCTCCCCGGCGGCGATCGACAAGGCCTGGATGGACGAGCCCGTCACCTTCGGCGGGCCGCAGCCGGTGAAGTTCTACGGCAAGGGAGCAAGGCCATGAGGGATTTCCTGCATCAGCTCGTGTTCGGCATCTACCCGTACCTGTGCCTCGCGGTGTTCCTGCTGGGCTCGCTCATCCGCTTCGACCGCGACCAGTACACCTGGAAAAGCGACTCCAGCCAGATGCTGCGCACCGGGCAATTGCGCTGGGGCAGCAACCTGTTCCACATCGGCATCCTGATGCTCTTCTTCGGGCACCTGATCGGCCTGCTGATGCCCCCTGCGCTCTACCACGCGCTTGGCCTGTCCACCGCCGGCAAGCAGATGCTGGCGATCGTCGCCGGCGCCTCGTTCGGCATCATGGGCCTGGTGGGCCTCGTGCTGCTCGTGCACCGGCGCCTCGCCGAGCCGCGCATCCGCGCCACCAGCACGCGCATGGATATCCTCATCCTGCTGTGGATCCTCGTCACGCTGCTGCTCGGCCTCGCGTCCATCTTCTGGTCGCTCGGGCACCGCGACGGCAGCGTGATGGTGCTGCTCGGCAACTGGGCGCAGCACATCGTCACCTTCCGCGGCGGCGCGGCCGACTTCATCCGCGGCGTGGACTGGATCTACAAGGCTCACCTGATCTTCGGCATGACGATGTTCCTGCTGTTCCCGTTCTCGCGCCTGGTGCACGTGTGGAGCGGCTTCGCGGCGGTGGGCTACCTCACGCGCGCCTACCAGATCGTTCGCTCCCGGGGCTGAGCCTGAGCGCGAACGAGCACGCCAAGCCCGACCTGGAGACCGTGCGCGCACGGCTGCTCGCGCGTGCCGCGGAAGCGGGCCTGCAGGGCGCGGAAGACGACGTGATCGAGCAGTTGCTCGAGCGCGAAGTGCCGGACGCGGAGCCTTCCGAAGAGCAGTGCCGGCGCTTCTACGAGGCGAACACGCGCCGCTTCACTGCCGGGGAGCTGGTGGAGGCGAGCCACATCCTCTTCGCCGTGACGCCGCGCGTGCCGCCCGAGCGGCTGCGCGCCAAGGCGGCCGAGGTGCATGCGCTCGCGTCGCGCTCGCCGGAGCGCTTCGCTGAGCTCGCGCGCGAGTACTCCAACTGCCCGTCCGCGGCGCAGGGCGGCTCGCTCGGCCAGCTGGCGCGCGGCGACGCGGTGCCCGAGTTCGAGCGGGCAGTGCTCGAGGTCGACAGCCTCGGCGTGCTGCCCGAGCTCGTCAGCACGCGCTTCGGCTTTCACGTCGTGCTCGTCGCGCGGCGCATTCCGGGCCGGATCGTGCCTTATGAGGAAGCGAAGCAAGAGGCCGCCGCCGTCCTGCGGCGCCTGGGCGAGGAGCGCGCGCTCGGGGAGTACGTGCGCCGCTTGACGCCGCGCCCTCGATGAAGCGTTTCCCGGACGGCCTGATCGCGGTGGTGAAGCGCGACTGCCCGACCTGCGCGGCGATCGAGCCGGCGCTCGCGCAGCTCGCCGCGCGCGGCGCGCCCTTCACCGTCTACAGCCAGGACGACCCGGCGTTTCCCGCCGGCGTGCGCGGCGTGGCCGACGACCGCTCGCTCGAGGTGTCGTACCGCCTCGGCGTGCAGATCGTGCCGACGTTGGTCCGCATGAAGGATGGAAAAGAAGAAGGAAGAGCAATCGGCTGGAACCGCGCCGAATGGGAAGCGCTTTCGGGCATGCGCGGCCTCGGGCCGGGGCTGCCGGAGAACCGCCCGGGCTGCGGCTCGCGCACCGAGGAGCCGGGGATGCGCCATCGCCTCGCCGCGCGCTTCGGCGGCGTGCCGATTCAGTCCAGAAAAATCGAAATTCCGGACGAAGCGGATGCGATCGAGCTTTGTTACGACCGGGGCTGGTCCGACGGCCTGCCGCTCGTCCCGCCCACGCTCGAGCGCGTGCTCGCGATGCTCGAGGCGACGACGCGCGCGCCGGACGAGGTGCTCGGCATCATGCCTCCCGACCGCGTCGAGTGCAGCGTCGAGAAGGTCGCGGTCAACGCGGTCATGGCCGGCTGCAAGCCCGAGTATTTCCCGGTGGTGCTCGCCGCGGTCGAGGCGGCGCTCGTGCCCGAGTTCGGCCTGCACGGCGTGCTGTGCACGACCAACGCGATCGCGCCGGTGGTGATGGTCAACGGGCCGGTCGCGAAGCGCATCGGCATGAACGCCAAGGGCAACGTCTTCGGCCAGGGCAACCGCGCCAACGCGACCATCGGCCGCGCGCTGCAGCTCGTGGTGCGCAACGTCGGCGGCGGCCGCCCCGGCGAGATGGACCGCGCCTGCTTCGGCACGCCCGGCAAGTACAGCTTCTGCTTCGCGGAGGACGAGGACGACGGCGTGTGGGAGTCCTACGCGGTGGAGAAGGGCTTCGCGCGCGGCGCCTCGACGGTGACGCTGTTCACCGGCGACGGCGTGGCGCCGATCATCGACCAGGTGGCGCGCAGCCCGGAGGAGCTGGTGCGCTCCTACGCGCCCTGCCTGCGCGCGATCTACCACGAGGGCCAGGTGGCCGACGTCGCCGCCTTCCTCGCGATCGGGCCGGAGCACGCACGCGTGTTCTACCAGGCCGGCTGGACGAAGCGCCGCATCAAGGACGAGCTCGCGCCGCTGCTGCAGGTGCCGGTGGGCAGCCTCAAGCGCGGCTTCGGCATCGACGACGACGTGGCGAGGCTCAAGGCCGAGCGGCCCGACGCGAGCGTGCCGAAATTCAAGACCGGCAGCCTCAACATCATCCGCGCCGGCGGCAGCGCCGGGCTTTTTTCCGCCATCATCTCGGGCCTCGGCTCGATTACCATCAACCCCGTCACCAAGGAGGTCAGACCATGACCGAGCTGCTGGACCCGACCTCGGAGCGCGCGCCGCTCGCGCGGCCGCGCATCGCGCGGCCGCAGTCCCTCGGCGGCAGGACCGTGGCGCTGCTCGACATCGCCAAGCAGCGCGGCGACGTGTTTCTCGGGCGCATCGCCGAGCTTCTCGAGAGCCGCGGCGTGCGCGTGAAGCGCTACCGCAAGCAGCGCTTCTCGATCGTCGCCCCGCCCGAGCTGCTGCGGCAGATCCGCGCCGAGTGCGACCTGGCGGTCGAGGCGCTCGCCGACTGAGGCTCCTGCACGTCGTGCTGTATGCATGACATCAAGGGGCTCGAGGAGCTGGGCGTGGCTGCGGTGGGCATCGCCTCGAGCGAGTTCGTCCAGGCGGCGCAGGCGCAGAACCGCTCGCTCGGCTACGACCCGGCGGTGGTGTTCGTGCCGCACCCGATCCAGGACCGCAGCGACGAGGAAATGCGCGCCCTCGCCGACGCGGCGCTCGACCCCATCCTGCGCGCCCTGACGCAGGGGGCCGACTAGCCGGGAAAGACGCCGTTCGGGCAGTCGGGCGCCGCGCCTCGCCCGGAGGCGAGCGACTCGCGGCAGCGCGCCTTCTCGCGGCACAAGGCGCAGCGGCGCACCGCCAGGGCGAGCGCCTCAGGCGCCTGCTCCAGGCGCTGCAAACCGCGGCGCCCGAGCACGGCAAAGATCGGCAGCGGCGCCTCGTCGCGCAGGGCGCGCCGCCATGCGGCGGCCAGGCTCCAGGCGCACAGCACGGCGATGGCCGCCCAGACGGCGGAGAGCGTTATCGTCAGCAAGATATCCATGGCAATCTCCTGTTGTGGTCAGCGGCGCTTTTCCAGAAAGCTGCGCACCCGCAGCTGCGTCTCCTCCTGCGCGAGCAGCGCCGCCGTCGCCTGCAGCTCGAGCTCGTAGCCGGGCGCCTCGCGCGCGAGAGCCGCGGCCGCGATGCAGCGCTTCGCCGCCGCGAGCGCGGCCGGGGGAAGCGCGGCGATCTCGCCTGCGACGGCGCGCGCGCGCGCCGCGAGCTCGGCCGCCGGCACCGCCCAATGCACGATGCCGAGCGCAAGCGCCTGCGCCCCGCTCACGACCTCGGCGCCGAGGATCAGGCGCTTCGCGGCGGCTTCGCCGGCGATGCGGGTCAGGCGCTGCGTGCCGCCGGCGCCGGGAGCGAGGCCCAGCCGCGTCTCGGGCAGCCCCAGGCGCG
>MERP01000069.1 GCA_001772055.1 Betaproteobacteria bacterium RIFCSPLOWO2_12_FULL_68_19 | reverse complement strand
GTGGCGGGGGCGCTGCTCTCCATGGTGTACGAGATCTCGCCGGCGATGGGCGAGCCCTACACCATAACGGCGCTGATCGTGATCGTGCTGGGCGGCCTGGGCAGCGCACTCGGCAGCCTGCTCGGGGGGTTTCTCCTCGGGTTGGTGGAGACCTTCGGCATGCACTTCACGAGCCCTTCGCTCAAGATGCTGCTTTCCTACAGCGTGCTGATCGCGGTGCTGCTCGCGCGCCCGAAGGGTCTGTTCGCCCGATGAGATTGCGCAACGCAATGCTTGCCGTGCTCACCGTAGGCATTGCGCTGGCGGCGCTTCCCTGGCTGCTGTCGGATTTCCTGCTCGCGCTGGCGTTGAGCTGCATCATGTACGCCGGCCTGGCGGTGAGCTGGGCCCTGTTCTGCGGCGCCACCAATTACCTGTCGCTTGCCACCGCGGCGTTTTTCGGCTTGGGCGCCTACGTCACGGCCTGGGGCGCGGGCGCGTTGCCCTATGGCCTGTCGGTGCTCGCAGGCGGGATGTTGGCGGCGGCGTTCGCCGCGCTGATCGGCGCCGCGGTGCTGCACCTGCGCGGGGCGTATTTCGCGGTCATCACTTTCGGCCTGGGCGAGCTCGTGCGCCACGCCATCACCTATTACGAAAAGGCCTACGAGGGCACGGTGGGCCGCATCATCGCAGAGGCGCCTGAAACCACGACGGTGTACTGGACCGTGCTGCTGGTGTCCGCGGGGGCGGTGGCGACCGCTTTCGCGGTGCGCGAGAGCCGTCTCGGGCTCGCGCTGCGCGGCATCGGCTCCGACGAGGAGCGCGCGCAGACGCTCGGCGTGAACGCGCGGCGCAGCAAGGTGCTTGCGTTCGCCCTGTCGGCGTTCTTTGCCGGGGCGCTGGGCGCGGCCATGGCAGTGCGCTGGACCTACATCGACCCCCCGACGGTGTTCAACCCGTTCATCGGCTTCCAGACCGTTCTCATCGCCATGGTCGGCGGCGCGCACACGATCATCGGGCCGATCGCCTCGGCGGTCGTGTTCAGCCTGCTCACCGAGTTCCTGCGGCTGCAGTTCCCGTACCTGTTCCTCACCTTGCTGGGGCTACTCCTCATCCTGCTGGTGCTTTACCTGCCGGGCGGGCTTGCGTCGCTCATTGAGCGCTGGCGCATCGGCGATCGCTGGCGCTGGAGGCGCGGCAATGCGTGAAGCGCTCCTTTCGGCGCGGAACGTCAGCGTCCGCTTCGGGGGGCTGGTGGCCGTCGACGGCGTGCACCTCGACGTGCATGCGGGAGAACTGGTGGGCATCATCGGGCCCAACGGCGCCGGCAAGACGACGTTCTTCCACACGCTCTCGGGCGTGCTCGTGCCGACGGCGGGACGCGTCGTCGTCGCGGGCGAGGATTTGACCGGCCTGCCCCCGCACGCGTATGCGTCGCACGGCGTGGCGCGCACCTTCCAGACGCCGCGCGTGTTCAAGGAGATGTCCGCGGAAGACAACGTGCGCTTCGGGCTGGAATTCGCCGGCCGTACGCGGCAACATCCGCACGATGCTTTCGACGAAGCCGGCACGATCCTCGAATTCCTCGGCCTCGCCGACGCAGCCGCTCTGCCCGCGGGAGGCCTTACGCCCGCGCGCCAGCGGCTGCTCGAGATCGGCATGGCGCTCGGCGCGCGGCCGCGCGTGCTGCTGCTGGACGAGGTCGCCGCCGGCCTTAGCCACGCCGAGGTGGACGCCACGGCGCAGCTCATCCGGCGCGTGCGAGACCAGCTGGGCCTGGCCGTCATCTGGATCGAGCACGCGGTGCGCGTGCTGATGAACTACGTGGAGCGCGTCGCGGTGCTGCACCAGGGCGCGAAAATCGCGGATGGCGATCCGCGCCAGGTGGCCAAGGATCCGGCCGTCATCGAAGCCTATCTGGGCGAAGAGGGCGGCGCGGAAAGGAAGGCGGCATGAAAAAAAGTAGCGCAGGGACCGGCGTGAAAAGTAGCGCAGAGGCTGGCGCGTGAGCGCCGCGCTTTCCATTCGGGGCCTCAGCTCCGGCTACGGCGGCATCGGGGTACTGGAAAATTTGTCCCTGGAAGTGCCCTCCGGGGAAATCACGGTGGTGCTCGGCCCGAACGGCGCCGGCAAGACCACGCTTCTGAAGGCGCTTTCCGGGCTCTTGCCGCGCACCGGCGAAGTCCTGTTCGACGGCGCGCCGCTGCCGGAGTCTCCAGCGGCGATCGTTTCGCTCGGTCTGGTGCAGGTCGCCGAGGGCCGGCAGCTGTTTCCGCAGATGACAGTGCGCGAGAACCTCGAGCTTGGGGCCTACCTCGCAGCGCGCAGCGAACGCGGCGACCGTTACACGAACGTGCTCGAGCTGTTTCCGCGGCTCGCGGAGCGCCGCGCGCAGCTTGCCGGCACCATGTCGGGCGGCGAGCAGCAGATGCTCGCGGTCGGGCGCGCGTTGATGGGAAAGCCGCGCCTGCTGATGCTGGACGAACCCTCGCTCGGGCTCGCGCCGAAGATGGTGGACGAGCTGCTTTCCATCGTGCAGCGCATCCGCAAGGACGGCGTCACGGTCCTGCTGGTCGAGCAGAACGTCGCCAAGGCGCTGGCGATCGCGGACGGCGCCTACGTGATCGAGCGCGGCGCGGTGGTGATGAAGGGTTCGGCTGGCAAGCTGCTGCGCTCGGAAAAATTGCGCGAAACTTACCTCGGCGCCGAGGCCACGCCCGGCGCCATGACCTGGAAAGGAGGGCTTTTCATGACGACGCAACAGACCACCGCAGTGACGATCGCCGCGGAGAATGCCTGGAAGGGCAAGATCTTCACCGGCCGCTGGCAGCTGTCCAAGGGCGGCACGCGCGAGGTCATCGAGCCCGCCACCGGCCGGGTGCTGACCGAGGTCGGCATCGCCGACGCGGACGACGTGCGCGAGGCGGCGCAGGCCGCGGCGCTGGCGCAGAAGGAGTGGGCCGATACGCCTGCTGACCAGCGCGCGGCGGTACTGAGGCGCGCGGCGCAGCTTCTGGAAGCGCACGCCGATACCCTCAGGCCCTGGATCGTGCGCGAAACGGGTTCCATCCCTCCCAAGGCGGATTTCGAGCTGCACATGGCTGCCGGAATCCTGCTCGAGGCGGCCTCGATCGCCACCCAGCCCCCCGGCATGATGCTGCCCTCTGGACCGAAGCGCATGAGCTTCGCCCGGCGCGTGCCGCACGGCGTGGTCGGAGTGATCTCGCCGTTCAACGCGCCGCTGATACTCTCCAGCCGTGCCGTCGCGCCCGCGCTTGCACTCGGCAACGCGGTGCTGCTGAAGCCCGATCCGAACACGCCCATCACCGGCGGCTTCATGCTGGCGCGGCTGTTCGAGGCCGCGGGCCTGCCGGCGGGATTGCTGCACGTGCTGCCGGGCGATGCGGCGGCCGGCGAGGCGATCATCGCCGACCCGAACGTGGCGATGATTTCGTTCACGGGATCGACGGCGGCGGGCAGGCGGGTCGGCGAGCTCGCCAGCCGGCATCTGAAGCGCGTGACGCTCGAGCTCGGGGGCAAGAACTCCACCATCGTGCTGGACGACGCCGACCTGGACGTGGCCGCTTCGAGCGCGGCATGGGGCGCGTACCTGCACCAGGGGCAGATCTGCATGGCCACGGGCACCGTGCTCGCCCAGCGCAAGATTGCGCGCGATCTGACCGAGCGCCTCGTGGCGAAGGCGAAAAACCTGCCGGTGGGCGATCCGAGCGAGGGGCAATGCGCCCTCGGGCCGATCATCAGCGCCCGGCAAATCGAGCGCATCGACGGCATCGTCAAGGATGCCGTGGCGAAGGGCGCGGTGCTGCGCGCGGGCGGCACCTACGACAAGCTCTTCTACAGCCCGACGGTGCTCGAGAACGTCACGCCCGGGATGCGCGTGTACACCGAGGAGGTATTCGGTCCCGTGCTCTCGGTCCTTACCTTCGATACCGATGAGGAGGCGATCGCGCTCAACAACGCCACCGAGTACGGACTGTCGACCGGCGTAATCACGCAGTCCGTGGAGCGCGCGATGGCGTTCACCGCGAAACTCAAGTCCGGCATCATCCACGTCAATGACCAGACCGTGGCCGACGAGCCGTGGGTGCCGTTCGGCGGGCGCGGGGCCTCGGGCAACGGCGGGCGGCACGGCGGCGTGGCGAACTGGGAGGAATTCACCCAGTGGCAGTGGGTGACCATCCAGGACCGCGCGACGCCCTATCCCTTTTAATTCAAGGCCCGGGCGTGTTGTAACGTGCCTGCAACATTCGACGGGTAACTTGGCGGGGTCCCATCATTTCGTAACCAGAGGATCCCATGCTCAAGTGCAAATTTACGGTCCAGGCGCTCGGCCTTGCTGCCGCTTCGGCCATGGCTCTTTCCGCTCACGCCATCGATATCACCGGCGCTGGCGCGACGTTCCCTTATCCCATCTACGCCAAATGGGCGGATGCCTACAGGAAGGCGACCGGTGTCGGGATGAACTACCAATCCATCGGCTCGGGCGGCGGCATCAAGCAGATCACCGCGAAGACGGTCGACTTCGGCGCCTCCGACATGCCGATGAAGCCCGAGGACCTCCAGAAGCACGGCCTTATGCAGTTCCCGGCGGTCATGGGCGGAGTCGTTCCGGTCTACAACATCAAGGGCGTCGGCGCGGGCGAAATCACCCTCACCGGCCGGCAGCTTGCCGATATTTACCTCGGGAAGATCAAGAAATGGAATGACCAGGCCATTGCCGCACGCAACAAGGGTGTGAAGCTGCCCGACCAGGCGATCTCGGTGGTTCACCGCTCGGACGGTTCGGGCACGACGTTCATCTTCGCCAATTACCTGTCCAAGGTCAGTCCGGAGTGGAAATCCGCGGTCGGCGAGGGCACCTCGGTGAAGTGGCCGGTCGGCGTGGGCGGCAAGGGCAACGAGGGTGTCGCCAACTACGTGGGTCGAATCGACGGCGCCATCGGCTACGTTGAGTATGCGTATGCCAAGCAGAACAAGCTGGCAACGGCCAGGATGGTGAACCGCGATGGCATGGCGGTGGGACCGGACGACGACTCGTTCAAGGCCGCGGCCGCCGGCGCGGACTGGGTCAAGGCGCCCGGGATGGCGCTGCTGCTGACCGACCAGCCGGGCAAGCAGAGCTGGCCGATGACCGGCGCGACCTTCATCCTCATGCACATGACGCAGGCCAAGCCGGAGAATGCGAAGGAAGTTCTGAAGTTCTTCGAGTGGTCGTTCAAGAACGGCGGACAAATGGCTGCCGAACTCGATTA
>MERP01000068.1 GCA_001772055.1 Betaproteobacteria bacterium RIFCSPLOWO2_12_FULL_68_19 | reverse complement strand
GTGAGCGGCGCGCTGCGCATGGTCGGGTTGACGGGCGCGACCCGCTTCTGCGAGGCGCTCGAGCGCAGCTTCGCCGTGCCCGATGGCGCGGCGCCGAGTTCCGCCGCGATCGAGGTCATCGACCGCTCGGTGCTCGCCCTGGAGGAGTTCGTGAACGACCTCGCGCGCGGTCAGGCCAACGTGCCGCTGCGTCTTTTTCCGGCGTACCGGGAGCTCGCCAGGCTCCAGGGCCGGGACGAGGGGTGCGAGAAGGAGCTGTTCTTCCCGGATCTCACGGCGCCCGTGCCGGCCCACCCGGCCCCGCGCACGCTCCCGGAGGCGGAGCTCGGCCCATTCCTTCAGTCGCAGCGGGTCAATTTCGAGCGCGGACTGCTCGCGTGGCTGCGCGACCAGCGCGCCGGGCTGAGCGAGATGCGCCAGGCGCTCGACGCGCTGCACCAGGTCGCCGCGCAGCTTCCCGAGCCGCGCGGCACGTGGTGGGCGTCGGCTGCGCTGGTCGACGGCTTGGCGCATCCGGCCGAGGGCGAGTGGCTGAAATGCGCCAAGGCGGTCTGCAACAAGATCGATTTCCAGATCCGCGACCTCGCGGCGGGCTCGAGAGAGGGCAACGAGGCGCTCGCGCGCGAGGTGCTGTACGCGGTGGGGAAGCTGCAGCCTGTGACGCAGCAGATCAAGGAGGTCAAGCAGCTCTACCAGCTCGACAGCCTGTTCCCGGCGCCGAGCAAGCCCGCGGGCGGCGTCGAGTTCGACATCCAGTTCCTGGAGGTCGCGCTCTACGACCTGCATTCGCGCCTCGATGCCCTGAAGAGCGCGTGGGTGCGCTATGTCTCGGGCGAGAGGAAAAGCGCCGGGCAGTTCCGCGACCTGGTTGCCTCGTTCCGGGCCAAGGCGAGCGAGCTGGGCAACCAGCACCTGATCAAGCTGCTCGATGCCATCGCGCTGGTCGCCGCGCGGCTGCCGGACCCGTATCCGCGCCAGAACCAGTTCATGGTGATCGAGATGGCGTCGGCGTTCCTGCTGATCGAGCACGTCGTCGATCACTTCAGCACCCCGGCCGCCGACCTTGCCGAGCAGATTGTCCTGATGGGCGGGTGGCTGCTCGACGCCGAGAAGGGCAAGTCGAGCGGCGAGCCGCCCGCCGGACTGCGCCCTGAGCTCACGCAGCAGATCGGCGCGCTGCAGCTGCGCGCGCAGGTGGCGAAGGAGATCATGAGCAACCTGCAGCACGTCGAGCAGGTGCTGGACGCGTTCGCGCGCGACCCCGCCAAGCGCGACACGCTGCCGGGAATCGAGAGCCATCTGCGCCAGATCCACGGCGCGCTGACGGTGCTCGGCTTCGAGCGCGCGGCGCAGGTGCTGAAGCTCTGCGAGCGCATGATTTCCGACTGCGCCGACCCGCAGCACGCGCCGGCGGCGCATGACATGGACTGGATCGCCGAAGGCCTGAGCAGCCTCGGGTTCTACCTTGCGCCCTGCCTGCACGGGCACGTGCCGGGAGAGCAGGCGCTGGTGCTGTTTTTCGAGCGTTTCGACAAGGCGCACGCCGGCGCCGGGACGGCCCCTGCGGAGATCACGGTAATGCTGCAACCCGCGGAGCAGCCGGCCCGCGTCGACGCGGAGCTGCTTTCGGTCTTCCTGGAGGAGGCGGACGAAGTCCTGCGGAACATCGAGGCTTCCATGCCGGCCGACAGTCAGGACGCGCTGACGACCATCCGCCGCGGCTTCCACACCCTCAAGGGAAGCGGCCGCATGGTCGGCCTGATGGACCTGGGCGAGATCGCCTGGGAAATCGAGCAGCTGCTGAACGGCTGGCTGGAAAGCAAGCGGCCCGCGACGCCGGCACTCGTCGAGCTGATCGCAGCCGCGGCCGCCTCCTTCAAGGGCTGGATCGCCGAGCTGCGCGCCGGGAGCCGCAAGGGCGAGGTCGACGCCGCGCAGATCGTCGAGCGCGTGCGCCGATTGAAGCAGCAAGGCGACGATCGGCAGAAGAGCGACGTCTTCGAGATCTACGCCAAGGAGGCGCGCCAGCATGTCGGTACGCTGGAGGCGGAGCTCGCGGCCTGGGTTCCCGGCGGCGAGGCGTCGCACGAGTTCATGCGTGCGGCGCATACGCTCGCGAGCAGCTCCCGCACCGCGGGATTCGCGGGAATCGCCGATCTCGCCGCGAAGGTCGAGCAATGGGTGCCGGTGGCGAGCCGGACCAATCAGGAGGACGCAGCGGCGCTGCGCAACGCCGTCGCGACGCTCGACGCGATGGTCAAGTCCATGGTCGAGCGCCGGCCCGGCGGCTCCGGCGTGGCCGAAATGGCGGCGTTGCGCGATCTCACGCAAAGGCTGAGCCAGTCTGCGGCCGCAGCGGAGGCAGCGCCTCTTCCCGCAGAGGCGGCGCCCGCTGCCGCGCAAGCGCCGCGAGAGGAAAAGCGCGTGATGCGCGACGACGTCGACGCGCAGCTGCTGCCGATCTTCCTCGAGGAGGCGCAGGAGCTGGTGCCGATGATCGGCGCAGACCTGCGCGACTGGAAGGCGAACCCGCAGGATGCGCAGCTTACGCAGTCGCTGCAGCGCGCGCTGCACACCCTGAAGGGAAGCGCGCGCATGGCCGGCGCGATCCGCCTCGGCGAGCTGACGCACATCATGGAAAGCCGCATCGAGGCGGCGCTGGAGGCGAGCGAGTTTCCGGCCGGGCTGTTCGAGGAGCTGGAAGACCAGATGGACCGCCTCAGCCTCGGCATCGAGCGCATGCGCGCCCTGCAGGCGCCCGCCCAGCCGCTGCCCGAGGCGGTGCAGGTCGAGCCGCCGCTGCCGGCGGCGATGCTGAGGGTCAACGCCGATACGCTCGACCAGCTGATCAACGAGTCCGGGGAGGTGGCGATCGCGCGCTCGCGCATGGAAGCGGAGCTGCGCGCGGTCAAGCAATCGCTTTCCGACCTGAACGACAGCGTCGCGCGGCTGCGCGGCCAGCTGCGCGAAGTCGAGCTCCAGGCGGACAGCCAGATGCAGTCGCGGCTTTCGGTGGTGGAAGAAAAGGGCCGCGAGTATGACCCGCTCGAGTTCGACCGCTATACCAGGCTGCAGGAGCTGACGCGGCTCATGGCCGAGAGCCTGAACGACGTCATGGCGATCCAGCAGACCCTGCTGCGCAACGCCGGCGAGACCGAGGCCGCGCTCGCGCAGCAGGCAAGGACCAGCCGCGGCGTGCAGCAGGAGCTGATGCGCATGCGCGCGGTGCCGTTCTCGAACCTCAACGAGCGGCTCTACCGCGTCGTGCGGCAGGTCGCGCGCGAGCTCGACAAGCGCGCCGAGCTCGAGATCGAGGGCGCCGACGTGGAGCTCGACCGCAGCGTGCTCGAGCGCATCGCCGCGCCGCTCGAGCACATCCTGCGCAACGCCCTGGTGCACGGCCTCGAATCGCCCGCCGGCCGCGCCGCGGCGGGCAAGCCCGAGTCCGGCCGCATCCGCGTGACGCTGCGCCAGGAGGCAAACGAGATCGCGCTGATCGTCGCCGACGACGGCGCCGGCCTCGACCTCGAAAAGCTGCAGCGCAAGGCGCAGCAGATGGGCCTGCTGCAGCCGGGGCAGCAAGCCTCCGAGGCCGAGCTCGCGCAGCTGATCTTCGTCTCCGGGTTCTCGACCGCGGAGGCGGTCACGGAGCTCGCCGGCCGCGGGGTCGGCATGGACGTGGTGCGCAACGAGATCGACGGCATCGGCGGACGCGTGGAGATCGCGACCCAGCGCGGCCAGGGCACCACGTTCACGCTCTACCTGCCGCTCACCCTGGCGGTCACGCAGGCCGTGCTGGTGCGCTCCGGGGCCGCGGTGCTCGCGATCCCTTCGGCGATGGTGGAGCAGGTGTTGAGGCTGAAGGCGGATGCCATGGCCGCGCTGCACGAGAAAGGCATGGTCGAGGCGCAGGAGCGCGCGTACGCGCTGCATTACCTCCAGCATCTTCTCGGCACCCGGACGGCGGCCGCGGTCCAGGGGTACAACTCCGTGCTGCTGCTGCGCAGCGGTATCCAGCGCGTCGCCGTGCAGGTCGACGAGCTGATCGGCAACCGGGAGATCGTGGTCAAGTACATCGGGCCGCAGCTCTCGCGCATTCCCGGCGTGTCGGGCGCGACGGTGCTCGCCGACGGCGCCATCGCTCTCATCGTCAACCCGGTGCAGCTCGCGCAGCGCGCGCGCGCCGGGGCCACAACGACCTCGGTGCAGGCGCCGGCGGAGGGCGCGCAGGCCGCCGCCCGCGTCGTGATGGTGGTCGACGACTCGCTGACCGTGCGCAAGGTCACCAGCCGGCTGCTCGAGCGCGAAGGCTACCGCGTGGTCACGGCAAAAGACGGCGTCGACGCAGTGGAGATGCTGAAGGACGCGCTTCCCGACGCGATGCTGGTCGACATCGAGATGCCGCGCATGGACGGCTTCGAGCTCACCCGCAGCGTGCGCGGCGATCCGCGCAGCGCGGCGATCCCGATCATCGTCATCTCGTCGCGCACCGCCGAGAAGCACCGCGCGCAGGCAGCGCGGCTCGGCGTCAACGCCTTCCTCGGCAAGCCCTACGAGGAAGCCGAGCTGCTGCAGCAGCTCGAGAAGCTCCTGGCGGCATGAAGTTCGACGTCAAAGGCCAGCTCGGCAAGTATCCGATCCTGCGCGAGATCGGCAAGGGCGCCACCAGCCGCGTCTACCTGGCGCGCGACCCGTTCCCCGAGCGCGAGGTGGCGATCAAGGTGTTCCTGTTCGACGAGCACGCCGAGCGCCACACCGAGCGCATGATGCACAAGGCCTTCGTCGCGGAAGCCTCGCTGGTCGGCAAGCTCAACCACCCGCACATCGTCGAGATCCTCGACGCCGTGGTCGAGCCCGACCACAGCTACCTGGTGATGGAGTACGTGGCGGGCGGCACGCTCGAGGCGCATTCGGACGTGACCTCGCTCCTGCCGGTGCACAAGGTGGTGGAGATCATCTTCAAGTGCATCCGCGCGCTGGAGTACGCCTTCCAGCACGGCGTGATCCACCGCGACATCAAGCCTGGCAACATCCTGCTTTCGCGCGGCGGCGAGACCAAGGTGGGCGACTTCGGCGCCGCCTTCCAGCAGCGCCCGGGCATGCAGACCACGCAGCTCACCGGCGTGGGCTCGCCCGCCTACATGTCCCCCGAGCAGATCCGGATGGACGCGCTCACCCACCAGACCGACATCTATTCGCTCGGCGTCACCATGTATCGCCTCCTCACCGGGCGGCTGCCGTTCCAGGCGTCCACGCAGGCCGGCCTCACCTACGCGATCCTCAACACCGAGCCGACGCGCCCCTCGGCGCTGCGTCCCGAGCTGCCGCCGCTGCTCGACCAGATCGTGCTGAAGGCGATCGGCAAGGAGCCTGCGGCGCGCTACCAGTCCTGGCTCGACTTCGGCAAGGACCTGAGCCAGGCCTTCATGAGCCTGCGGCTTGTCGGCGAGTCGGTCTCGGACTCGGAGCGGTTCAACCGGCTGCGCGAATTCCCCTTCTTCGGCGACTTCAACGACGTCGCGCTGTGGGAAGTCGTGCGCATCGGCGCCTGGAAGACGTTCAAGGCCGGTACCCGGGTGATCCGCGAGGGCGAGGCGGGCGACAGCTTCTATCTGCTCGCCGAGGGCGAGGTCGACGTCAGCCTTGCAGGGAAGCTCTTGGCGACACTGCGGCCGGGAGGCTGCTTCGGCGAGATCCTCTATTTCAGCGACGACGTCCACCAGCGCACCACCACCATCACCGCGCGCGGCGACGTTACGGTGATCGAGGTCAAGGCCGAGGCGATGCGGGCGGCGAGCGACGGCTGCCAGGCGGCGTTCAACAAGGCCTGCATGCGGGTGCTGATCGACCGGCTGGTGCAGACCAACCGGCGCCTCGCGCAGGCCGCCTAGCGGCGGCACCCCCGGCTAGGCCGGATCCCAGCTGAACACGTCCTGGGAGC
>MERP01000067.1 GCA_001772055.1 Betaproteobacteria bacterium RIFCSPLOWO2_12_FULL_68_19 | reverse complement strand
GAAGATCGAGTCGATCAACAAGGGCATCATGAAGGTGGCGCTCGACCAGGCGCGCGAGGCGCGGCTGCGCATCCTCGAGATCATGAAGCAGGAGATCGAGGGCTCGCGCACGGAGCTCTCGACCTTCGCGCCGCGCATCATCAAGATCAAGATCAACCCCGACAAGATCCGCGACGTGATCGGCAAGGGCGGGGTGGTGATCCGCGGCATCCAGGAGGAGACCGGCACCACGATCGAGATCGAGGACGACGGCACCATCGCCATCGCCTGCGTCTCGGCCGAAGGCGGCGAGGCGGCGAAGAAGCGCATCCAGGAGCTGACCGCGGACGTCGAGGTCGGCAAGGTCTACGAAGGCACGGTGCTGCGGCTGCTCGACTTCGGCGCGATCGTCCAGCTGCTGCCCGGGCGCGACGGCCTGCTGCACATCTCGCAGATCAGCCACGAGCGGGTGAACGCCGTGTCGGATCACCTCAAGGAAGGCCAGGTGGTGAAGGTGAAGGTGCTCGAAGCCGACGACAAGGGCCGGGTCCGCCTCTCGATGAAGGCGGTAAGCCCGCAGGAGACCGCCAAGTCTAATTGACTACTTGGCGACCTGGCGCTCGCGCAGCTCGTCGAGCGTCTTGCAGTCGATGCACAGCGTGGCGGTGGGCCGCGCCTCCAGGCGCTTCAAGCCGATCTCCACGCCGCAGCTGTCGCAGTAGCCGTACTCGTTGGCGTCGATGCGGCCGATGGTCTCGTCGATCTTCTTGATCAGCTTTCTCTCGCGGTCGCGGTTGCGCAGCTCGAGCGCCATGTCGGATTCCTGGCTGGCGCGGTCGTTCGGGTCGGCGAACACCGTAGCCTCGTCCTGCATGGTGTGCACCGTACGATCGATCTCCTCCGAAAGCTCGGACTTGAGCGCCTCCAGGATCTTGCGGAAATGCGATCGCTGCCGCGCGTTCATGTACTCCTCTCCCTTCTTCGCGGCATAGGGCGTGAAGCTTTTCCTTGTGAGTTCTACGGGCATTTCCTTGCAAGTGCTCGAAAAACGAAAGGCGCTTTGTAGCAGAAAAGCACCCCTGTCGCAAGCAACTCGCGTTGCTCCGATGATGCTCTAAGGGTATCATTTGGCGCCGTTTTCGGGGTGTGGCGCAGCCTGGTAGCGCGCTTGCTTTGGGAGCAAGATGTCGGAGGTTCAAATCCTCTCACCCCGACCACCCGAGCGCCGTGCGCGAGCCCAGCCGAGCGCGCGGTGCGCGAGCCTAGCCGAGCGCTGCGCGCGAGCCTAAAATCGCGTGTTGGCGCGAGCGTAGGGTGGCGGTGCCCGGCTGCCCGTAGCTCAACCGGATAGAGCACCAGCCTTCTAAGCTGGGGGTTGTGGGTTCGAGTCCCGCCGGGCAGGCCAACAAGATTCGCTACGGTGACCGTAGCTCAAGGGTAGAGTCCCGGATTGTGATTCCGGTTGTTGTGGGTTCGAGTCCCATCGGTCACCCCATTCTCGCGTAGGCGCCGCGCAATGCAGGTCGAGCGTGAAATCAAGTTCAGCCTGTCCCCGCAGGCCGCGCAGCGCGTGGCGCGCCACGTGCGCCCGGCCGGGCCGTGGCGGCGGCGCACCGTTTCCAGCGCGTATTACGACACGCCGGGCGAGCGGCTGAGGCGCGCCGGCGTGGCGTTGCGCTTCCGGCGCGAAGGCACGCGGCGGCTGCAGACGCTCAAGGCGGATGGCGCTCCACATGCCGGCTACGCCTCGCGCGCCGAATGGGAGCTTGCCGCGCCGGGTGGCAAGCTCGAAACCGGGGCGTTCCCGCGCACCGAGATCATGGCGGCCACCGGACTCGACCTGCAGCGCATCGCCCCGAAGCTGCAGCCGGTTTTCGAGACCCGCTTCACCCGGCGCTCGGCTCCCGTCGCGCTCGACGCAACGGCGCGTGCGGAGCTGTGCGTCGATGTCGGCTATGTCGGCGCGCGCGGGCAGAAGGAGCGCATCAGCGAGCTCGAGATCGAGCTCAAGTCGGGCGATCCGCGCGCGCTGCTGCGCTACGCTGAGCGGCTCGCCGCGGCGCTCGGCCTCGAGCTTGCTTTCGAGAGCAAGGCCGAGCGCGGCTACCGTCTTGCATCGGCCCAGAGGACGGCGCCGCCGCGCAAATGGCCCAGGCCGGTGCTGGCGGAGTCTGCTACGCCCGCCGCGGCGTTCGCCGCGCTCGCCGGCGCGGCGCTTGCCCAGGCCGGGGCGAACGCGCGCGGCCTCGCGCACGGCAGGGACACTGAGTACCTGCATCAGCTGCGGGTCGGCCTGCGCCGCCTGCGCTCGGCGATGCGCGCCTTCCGCGCTCTGGTGGGAAGCGGCAAACCGGTGCTGCGCCGGCTGCGCAATCTCACGCCGCGGCTCGGCGAGGCGCGCGATTGGGACGTATTCTGCGAGTGGCTGTCGCAGCACGCGCGCAGCGCCGAAGCCGGCGGCACGGAGCTGCGAGCGCTGCTCGCTCGGGCGCGAGCCCGGCGCGCGGCGGCGCGACGCAAGGCGCGCCAGGCCGTCGCATCGCCCGAGTTCCAGGGCTTCCTGCTGCGCACCCTGCGCTGGCTGCACGGCGCTCCCTGGCGGCGGCGCCGCGGTACGAAGGTCGACGCCACGCTCGCCGCGTTCGGCGCGCGCGCCCTGGAGCGCCTGCACCGCAAGGCCCTCGAGCATGCGCGCGACATCGACTGGCGCGACGCCGCAGCACGCCACGCGCTGCGCATCCGCGTGAAGCGCTTGCGCTACGGCTGCGATTTCTTTGCAGGCTGCTTTGCGCGCGCGTCGGCCGGGCCTTACCTGAAGAGCCTGGAGGCGCTGCAGGACATCCTCGGCGAGCTGAACGACGTCGCCGTCGCTCGCAGGCTGCTGGCGCAGCTGGGCGATCCGGCGGCGCTGCACGCCGCGCTCAGGCAGCGCGAGGCGAGCCTGCTGCGCGGCCTCGAGCCCGCCTGGGCCGCCTTCGAGAGGCGGCGCGCGTTCTGGAAGGCTCGTAGATGAACACCTCGGGCAGAACCCACGCGAAGGGCGCGCGCGGATAGGCGCGCTCGACGGCCTTGCGCCCGTCGCCGACCTCGCAGACGAGCAGCCCGCCCGCGTCGAGATGCGCCGGCGATTCCTCGATGATGCGCGACACGAGCTCCAGCCCATCGCGGCCGCCTGCGAGCGCGATGCCCGGCTCGTAACGGTACTCTGGCGGCAGCTTGCGCATCGACGCCGTCGTGACGTAAGGCGGGTTGGTGACGATCAGGTCGTAGCGCGCGCCGCCCAGCGCTTCGAACAGATCCGACTTCAGCAGCGTGATCCTGCGTGCCAGCCGATGGCGCGAAACGTTCTTCCTGGCCACGGCAAGGGCGGGCGCGGAGAGGTCGGCTGCGTCCACGCGCGCTCGCGGGAAGGCGCGCGCGGCGAGGATGGCGAGGCAGCCCGAGCCGGTGCAAAGGTCCAGGATGCGCCGCGGGGCGACAGGCAGCTTTTTCAGTACAAAAGGTATGTGCGAACGCGGAATGATCACGCGCCGGTCGACGTGGAAGGCGAGCCCGTCCAGCCAGGCTTCGCCGAAGAGATAGGCGAGGGGGACGCGCTCCTTGATTCTTCTGTGGATCAGTCGTTCGACCCGATCCGCGTGGCGGGCTTCGGCCTTCAGGTCGGCATCGAAGGGCAGGCCAAGAGCGCGCAGCACCAGCCAGGCGGCCTCGTCGTGCGCATTGTCGGTGCCGTGGCCGTAGTGCAGCCGGGCGGCGCGCAGGCGCCGCTCGGTCTGCAGGATCAACTCCTCCAGGGATGTCTTGGAGCGGCGCAAGCGCCTAGGGAAGCAGGGCTCGCAGCGTCTCGAGGTAGATGTTCGGGAGCTGCTCGAGCTCGGCGAGCCCGATGTGCTCGTCCAGCTTGTGGATGCTGGCGTTGACCGGCCCGAGCTCGATCACCTCGGGACAGATCTCGATGATGAAGCGCGCGTCCGAGGTGCCGCCGGTCGTGGAGAGCTCGGCCGAGCGCCCGGTGTGCTTCTTGCCCGCCGCGATCACGGCCTGCGCCAGCCGGCCGCGCGGGCTGAGGAAGGGCTTGGCGCCGAGGACCCAGCTCACCGAGTATTCGAGGCCGTGCTTTTTGAGAATGGATTCGGTTTTCTGTCTCAGGGAATTTTCCGTGCTCTCGGTCGAGAAGCGGAAGTTGAAGTCCACCTCCACCGATCCGGGGACCACGTTGGCCGCGCCGGTGCCGGCATGGATGCTGGACACCTGGAAGCTGGTCGGCGGAAAGCTCTCGTTGCCCTTGTCCCACTGCGTCTTCGCCAGCTCGGCGAGCGCCGGCGCGAGGAGATGGATGGGGTTTTTCACCAGGTGGGGATACGCGACGTGCCCTTGAATTCCTTTGACAGTCAGTTTCCCCGATAGGGAGCCGCGCCGGCCGTTCTTCAGCATGTCGCCCAGGGCGTCGACCGAAGTGGGCTCGCCGACGATGCAGTAGTCGATCGCCTCCTTGCGGCGCTTCAGGGTCTCGACCACGCGCACCGTGCCGTCGAGCGCCGCGCCTTCCTCGTCGGAGGTGAGCAGCAAGGCGATCGAGCCTGAGTGATTGGGTCTTTCCTTTAGAAACATTTCCGTCGCGACCACGAAGGCGGCGATCGACGATTTCATGTCGGCCGCGCCGCGCCCGAACAGCTTGCCGTCGCGGATCGTCGGCACGAAGGGGTCCGAATGCCATTCCGCGAGCGGGCCCGTGGGCACCACGTCGGTATGGCCGGCGAAGCACACCACCGGCGCCTCGGTGCCGCGCCGCGCCCACAGGTTGCTCACCTCGCCGAACTTCATCGGCTCGCAGCGGAACCCGGCCCGCTCGAGCCGCGCGGCAAGCAAGTCCTGGCAACCGCCGTCTTCGGGAGTGACCGACTTGCGCGCGATGAGCTTGCGCGCAAGTGCCAGAGCCGCAGGCTCTTCCCCGGTGCCGTCAGGCATTCATGTCGATCTTGAAGCTGCCGAAGGAGGCGGGCGCCGCCGACAGGGCGCCTTCGCCGCTCTTCTCCTCGGGCTTGGAGGGCGGCGGCACGGGAATCGACTGGCTGCTGATCTCGCCGGCGGTCGCCTGGTTGATGAGCCAGAGCATGTTGGTCGCGGAATCGGCGTTCGCCATCGCTTCGTCCTGCGTGATCTTCTTCTCCATGAACAGCTTGAACAGCGCCTGCTCGAAGGTCTGCGAGCCCGGTGACATGCTCTTCTCCAGCGCTTCCTTGATCTCGCTGATCTCGCCCTTCTCGATCAGCTCCGCGATGTGCCGGGTGTTGAGCAGCACCTCGACCGCCGCCACGCGCGTGCCGGTCTTGGTGCGCACCAGGCGCTGCGAGATGACGGCGGCCAGCGCCGCGGACAGGTCGAGCAGCAGGCTGGGCCGGTTCTCGAGCGGGTAGAAATTGATGATGCGGTTCATCGCGTGGTAGCTGTTGTTCGCGTGCAGCGTGGCGAGGCACAGGTGGCCCGACTGCGAGTAGGCGAGCGCCATGGACATGGTCTGCTTGTCGCGGATCTCGCCGATCAGGATGCAGTCGGGCGCCTGGCGCAGCGCGTTCTTGAGGGCGATCTCGAACGCCTTGGTGTCGGTGCCGACCTCGCGCTGGTTGACGATCGACTTGCGGTTGCGGAAGATGAACTCGACCGGGTCCTCGAGGGTCAGGATATGGCCCGACTTGAGGGCGTTGCGGTGGTCGAGCATCGCGGCGAGCGAGGTCGACTTGCCCGAGCCGGTGGCGCCGACCATGAGGATCAGGCCGCGCTTCTGCATGATCACTTCCTTCAGCACCTCGGGCAGCCCGAGCGAGTCGAGCGCCGGGATGCTGCCGGGAATGTAGCGCACCACCACCGCAGGCGAGCCCTTCTGCCGGAATGCGCTGATGCGGAACGCGCCCACGCCCTCGAGGTTGAAGGCGGTGTTCAGCTCCATCTCCTCCTCGTATTCCTTGATCTGGCGCTCGCTCAGCACCTCGTAGAGCAGCTGCCTGACCGTGTCGGCGGTCATGATGGTCTGGTTCACCGGCATCGCGACGCCGTTGATCTTGATGTTGATCGGCGAGCCGACGGACAGGAAGATGTCCGACGCGTTCTTGTCGGCCATGACCTGGAACAGGCGCTTCATTGCGGGCATGTCGTTCCCCCCGGAGGCTGCGTTTGCGCTAGTTTAATCCCCTCGCAGCAGTTCGTTCAGGCTGGTCTTGGCGCGGGTCTTGGCGTCGACCCGCTTCACGATCACGGCGCAGTACAGGCTGTACTTGTTGCCGGGACCGGGCAGGGTGCCGGAAACGACCACCGAGCCCGCCGGCACGCGCCCGTACGAGACCTGCCCGCTCTGCCTGTCCAGGATACGCGTGCTCTGGCCGAGGAACACGCCCATGGAGATGACGCTGTTCTCCTCCACGATCACGCCTTCGACCACCTCCGAGCGGGCGCCGATGAAGCAGTTGTCCTCGATGATGACCGGGTTGGCCTGCAGCGGTTCGAGCACCCCGCCGATGCCCACGCCGCCGGACAGGTGGACGTTCTTGCCGATCTGGGCGCAGGAGCCCACGGTGGCCCAGGTGTCGACCATCGTTCCTTCGTCCACGTACGCGCCGATGTTGACGAACGAGGGCATCAGCACCACGTTCCTGGCGATGTAGGCGCCGCGGCGCGCGGTCGCCGGCGGCACGACCCGGAAGCCACCGGCGGCGAAGGCGGCCGCGTCGTACGAGGCGAATTTCTGCGCCACCTTGTCGTAGTAGCGCGCCTCGCCGCCGCCGATGACGCGATTGTCCTCGAGGCGAAAGGAGAGCAGCACCGCCTTCTTGAGCCACTCGTGGGTGATCCACTCGCCGGCGCGCTTCTCCGCCACGCGCAGCCGGCCGGCGTCGAGAGCGGCGAGCGCGTGCTCGACCGCGTCGCGCAGCTCCTGCGGCGCGTTCGAGGCGTTGAGCGAGGCGCGCGCCTCCCAGGCCTCGTCGATGATTTTCTTTTCAGGAGCCATGGAACTACAGATCCCTGGCGAACTGCATCATGCGCCCCATCGCCTCCACGCATTCGGCCTGCGGCGCCACGAGCGCGATGCGCACGCGATGCCTGCCGGGATTGATGCCGCCCGCCTCGCGCGCCAGATAGCTCCCGGGCAGCACCAGCACATTATATTCAGCGTGCAGGCGCCGGGCGAAGTCGCATTCGTCGATCGGCGTGCGCAGCCACAGGTAGAAACCGCCCTGCGGCATCTGCGCCTGCAAGGGATGCCGCACGAGAGGCAGGACGGCCTTGAACTTCTCCGCGTACAGGCGCCGGTTCTCGCGCACGTGCGCCTCGTCGCTCCAGGCCGCCACCGAGGCCTGCTGCACCGCCAGGCTCATCGCCGAGCCGTGGTAGGTGCGGTAGAGCAGGAAATTCTTCAGCAGCGCGGCGTCCCCAGCGACGAAGCCCGAGCGCATCCCCGGCGCATTGGACCGCTTGGACAGGCTTGAGAACACCACCAGACGTTCATGGTTCCTTCTGTTCAGCTTGAAAGCAGCTTCCAGGGCGCCGAGCGGGGGCTCGCCGAAGTAGATCTCCGAGTAGCACTCGTCGGAGGCGATGACGAATCCGTGGCGCTCGGAGAGCTCGAAGAGCGAGCGCCATTCCTCGAGGCTCATCACGTTGCCGCTCGGGTTGGACGGAGAACAGGCGTAGACGAGCTGCACGCCCGACCAGTCGTCGGGCTTGCCGTAGACGGGGGTGGCGCCGGCGAGCAGCGCCGCGCCTTCGTAGATCTGGTAGAAAGGATTCGGGCAGACGACCCGCGCCGGGTGGGTCGGATCGATGACGGTCTGCGCGAACGCGAACAGCGCTTCGCGCGAGCCGTTGACCGGCAGCACCTGAGTATCCGGATCCGGCGCGGGAATGCCGTAGCGCCGCGCGAGCCATGCCGAGATCGCCTGGCGCAGCGCCGGGGTGCCGGCGGTGGCGGGATAGGAAGCCAGGCCCTCGAGCGCCGAGGCGAGCGCGTCCCGGACCAGCGCTGGCGTGGGGTGCTTGGGCTCGCCGATGGACAGGTTGATCGGCCGCAGGCGCGCGGGAGGCTGGTGGCCGGCGATCAGCGCGCGCAGCTTCTCGAACGGATAGGGTTGTAGTTTCTGTAAGAGCGGATTCAGCCGCGCCAGCCCTTCTTGCGGTGCTCTGCCACCACCGAGGTGTGGATCCCGCCGCGCACGTTGAAGCGCGCCTCGAGGCGCATGTAGCGCGGGCGCGTGGCGCGCACCAGGTCGTCGAGGATGCGGTTGGTGACGGCTTCGTGGAAGGCGCCGACGTCGCGATAGGACCAGACGTAGAGCTTGAGCGACTTGAGCTCCACGCACAGCCGGTCGGGAACGTAGTCGAGCAGCAGCGTCGCGAAGTCCGGCTGCCCGGTGATCGGGCACACGCAGGTGAACTCCGGGACCTCCATGCGGATGCGGTAATCGCGCTCGGGAGCAGGATTGGAAAACGTCTGCAACCGCTTGCCGGGGCGCGAGGGCATCGAGCGAGCAGATGGTATCATTTTCCGCGTGCGGCTTACGCAAATAAAGCTTTCCGGATTCAAGTCCTTCGTCGATCCAACCTCGATTCACGTTCCAGGCCAGCTGGTCGGCGTGGTCGGCCCCAACGGCTGCGGCAAATCGAACGTCATCGACGCGGTGCGCTGGGTGCTGGGAGAAACGCGCGCGTCGGCGCTGCGCGGCGACTCGATGCAGGACGTGATCTTCAACGGCTCGCTCAACCGCAAGCCGATGGCGCGCGCGGCGGTCGAGCTGATGTTCGACAACTCGCAGGGACGCGCCGCGGGACAGTGGTCGCAGTACGCGGAGATCTCGGTGAAGCGGGTGCTGCAGCGCGACGGCGAGTCGAGCTACCACATCAACGGCGTGCACGTGCGCCGGCGCGACATCACCGACATGTTCCTCGGCACCGGGCTCGGCCCGCGCGCCTACGCGATCATCGAGCAGGGCATGATCTCGCGCGTCATCGAGGCCAAGCCCGACGAGCTGCGCGTGTTCCTCGAGGAAGCGGCCGGGATCTCCAAGTACAAGGAACGGCGCCGCGAAACCGAGACGCGGCTCGCGGACACCCGCGAGAACCTGTTGCGCATCACCGACATCCGCCTCGAGCTCGGCGCGCAGCTCGAGAAGCTCGAGGCGCAGGCGAGGATCGCGGAGCGCTACCAGGAGTACCAGGCCGACCTGCAGCTCAAGCAGCAGCTGCTGTGGTTCGTGCGCCGGCGCGACGCCGGCGCCGAGCGCGACCGGCACGCGCAGGAGCTCGCCCGGGTCGGCAACGAGCTCGAGGCCGAGAACGCCCGCCTGCGCCAGCTCGATGCGCGCCTCGAGAGCGCGCGCGGCGAGCACTACCAGGCCGGGGACGCGATGAATGCGGCGCAGGGCGCGCTTTACGCTGCGAACGCCGAGGTGGCGAGGCACGAATCGGAGCTGCGCCACGTCGAGGAGACGCGCCAGCGGCTGGAGAGCCAGCATACCGAGCGGCGCACCCAGCTCGGCGCGTGGCGCGAGCAGCGCGCGCAGCTCACGCAGGCGCTGCACATGTGGGCGGCGCGCGCCGGCACGGCGAGAGAGCGCCTTGCCCGGACCCGCAGCGCGCTGGAGGCGCAAAGCGGCGCGCTGCCGCAGGCGGAGGAGGCATTTCGCGCCGCGCAGGAGCGCCTTGGCGAGGCGCGCGGCCAGCTGATGCAGGCGCAGAGCCGGCTGCAGCTCGAGCAGGCGAACCGGGCGCACCTGGAGCGCGCCGCGCAGGCCTTCGAGCAGCGGCGCGAGCGGCTGGAGAGCGAGCTGCAGACGCTGGTCGAGCCCGATGCGGCGAGCCTGCAGGCGCTGGAGTCCGGGATCGCCGGGCTCGAGCGGGCGGTGAGCGCGGCGCAGCAGGCGCTGGAGAGCCTGCAGGCGGTCTGCGCCGAGCTCGACGAGCGCAGCGCCGCCGCCGGCGAAGCCCTCGGCGAGGCGCAGCGCGAGCATGCGGGGGCCGAAGCGCAGCTCGCCACGCTGCGCCAGATCCAGGCCACCGCCCAGGACAATGCGCCGCTGCGCGAATGGCTCGAGCGGCACCGCCTGGGAGCGGCGCCGCGCCTTTTCCAGAAGCTGCGCATCGACCCGGGCTGGGAGACGGCGGTCGAGGCGGTGCTGCGCGAGCGCCTGCATGCGCTCGAGCTCGACGACGCGGGGCGGCTCGCCGCCCTGCTCGAGGATCGGCCGCCGGCAAAAGCGAGCATCTTCGACCGGGCGCAGGCGCGCCCGGCGAGCGCCGCCGCGGGTCTCGAGCCGCTGTCCTCCAAGATCCACGCCATCGACGCCGCAGTCTGCGGCGCGCTCGGCGACTGGCTGGCCGGGGTCTACGCGCTCGGCGCGCCCCCCGGGCGCGCGGCGCGCGAAGCCCTTCCCGAGGGCGCCACGCTGGTCGATCGGGACGGGCACCGGTACACGCGCCACACGGTCAGCTTCCATGCCCCGGACCAGGCCGACGCCGGCCTGCTCGCGAGGCAGGCCGAGATCGAGGCGACCGAGGAGCGCTGCGCGCAGCTCGGCACGAGGCTCGAGGCGGCCCGCGCGCTGCAGGAGCGCGCGCACAACGAGGCAGCGGAGCGCGCTCAGGCGCTCGAGGAAGCGCGCCTGGAGATCGCGCGCCGCCAGAAAGCCCGCCACGACGCGCAGATCGAGCAGCTGAAGGTCTCGCAGGCGCAGGAGCGCTTCCGCGAGCGCAGCGCCCAGGTGCACGCCGAGCTCGAAGAGGTGGCGCAGGAGGCCGCGCGCAGCCGCCAGGGCCTGGCGGATTCGGCCGCGGCAGCGGCGCGCGCCCAGAGCGAGATCGAGGCCGCGGGCGAAGCGCTCGAGCAGGCGCGCGCCGGGCATGAGGCGGCCGAAAGCGCGCTCGCCGGGCAGCGCCGCTCGGTGCAGCAGGCGGAGCGCGAGGCGCAGGACGCGGTGTTCGGCGAGCGCGAGTGCACCTCCAAGATCGCCGAGATCGACCACCAGGTGCGCGTCATCGACCAGCAGATCGAGCGCGCCGACCTCGAGGTCACCGGCCTGACCCGGGAGCTCGCCGCCGACCCGATCCCGGCGGTGCGCCAGGCCCTCGATGCGGCGGTCGAGCACAGGCTCGCCTGCGAAAAGGCCTTGAGCGAGGCCCGCAACACGGTCGAAGGCGCGGCCGCGGCGCTGCGCGAGATCGAGGAGGCGAGGCTGCAGATCGACGCGCGCATCGCCCCGCTGCGCGAGCGGCTGGGCGAGCTGCGCCTCAAGGAGCAGGCGGCGCAGATCAGCTTCGAGCAGTTCGCCACGCAGCTGCAGGAAGCCGGGTCCGACGAGCAGGGGCTCGAGGCGCAGGCCGAGCGCGCGCCGCGCCCGTCCGCGCTGCAGGGCGAGCTGACGCGCATCACGCAGGCGATCGGCGAGCTCGGCGCGGTGAACCTCGCGGCGCTGGAGGAGCTGCGCTCGAGCCGCGAGCGCAAGAGCTACCTCGATTCCCAGGCCGCCGACCTCGAGGAGGCGGTGCGCACGCTCGAGGACGCGATCCGGCGCATCGACCGCGAGACGCGCGAGCTGCTGCGCGAGACCTTCGAGGCGGTGAACCGCCATTTCGGCGCGCTTTTCCCGACGCTGTTCGGCGGCGGCGAGGCGAAGCTGATCATGACCGGGGAGGAGATCCTCGACGCCGGGGTGCAGGTGATGGCGCAGCCGCCGGGCAAGCGCAACACCAGCATCCAGCTGCTCTCGGGCGGCGAGAAGGCGCTCACCGCCATCGCGCTGGTGTTCTCGCTGTTCCAGCTCAACCCGGCGCCCTTCTGCCTGCTCGACGAGGTCGACGCGCCGCTCGACGATTCCAACACGCTGCGCTTCTGCGAGCTGGTGAAGCGCATGTCGGCGCAGACGCAGTTCCTGTTCATCAGCCACAACAAGATCTCGATGGAGATGGGCGAGCAGCTGATCGGCGTGACCATGCCGGAGTCGGGCGTGTCGCGCGTGGTGGCGGTCGACATCGACGAAGCGCTGCGCATCCGGGAGGAGCTGGCCGCCTAAGGTCTCATGACCGACCTCCGACTCGGTTCATGACCGACTTCCAGCTCGGTCTCGCCCTCATCGGCGCCCTGGCCGTCGCCGGGGTCCTGGTCTACAACCGCCTGCAGGAGCGCAGGCAGCGGCGCAGCGCCGAGCGCGCCTTCGCTTCCGGGCATTCCGACGTGCTGCTCGGCGGCGAGCCGCAGGGCAGGCGCGAGCCGACGCTCGAGCCGCAGGCGCGCCCCGCCTGGATGCAGGGCGAGGCGATGCCCGACCCGCGCGTGGACTACGTGATCGAGCTCTCGGTGCCGGGCGGGGTCGGCTGCCCGCTGCTGCTTGAGCTGTGGGCGCCCCTCGAGCAGCGCTTCGCCCGGCGGGTGCTGCTGGCGGGATTCGACGGCAGCCGATGGCGGCGCATCGCGCCGGGCGCGGCGGCGAGCTGCACCGAAGTGAAGGCAGCGCTGCAGCTCGTGAGCCGCGGCGGCGTGGTGAGCGAGCCCGAGCTGCTCGAGTTCCGCTCCGCGGTCGAGACGCTCGCGGCCGGCATCGCCGCCGGCGTCGCCGCCCCCGAGATGCGCCAGGCGCTCGAGGCGGCGCGCGAGCTGGACCACACCTGCGCCGAGGCGGACATCCAGGTCGCGCTGCACGTGGTGGGAATCGCCTTCTCGGAGGATCCCTCCCAGGCGGAGCAGCCCTTTGCGATAGAGCCGCGCGAGGACGGGGTGACCTTCACGCTCGACGTGGCGAGAACGCCCGAGCCGGGACGCGCCTACGAGACCATGGCGCGCGCCGGACTGCAGCTCGCCGCAGCGCGCGGCGGCCGGCTGGTCGACGACAACGGCGCCTCGCTGGACGAGCGCGCCCTCGCCGCGATCGGCGCGCAGCTCGACGCGGTGCGCCTGATGCTCGCCGGGCGCGGCATCGAGCCGGGGAGCCCGCTCGCGCTGCGGCTTTTCTCGTGAGCCTCCCGCAGGAGGCGCGCAAGCGCGCGCGGACCCTGCGCGCCGAAATCGAGCGGCACAACCGGCTCTACTACCTCGAGGACAATCCCGAGATCACCGACGCGGAGTACGACCGGCTGTTCGGCGAGCTGCAGGCGCTCGAGGCAAAGTATCCCGAGCTGCAGTCGGAGGAATCGCCGACCCAGCGGGTCGGCGGCGCGCCGGCGAAGGAGCTCGCGCCGGTGCGGCACGCGCTGCCGATGCTCTCGATCCGCAGCGAGACCGGCACCGAAGACTCGGCGGCGGCGAAGTTCGACGCGCGTATCCGGCGCGAGCTCGGCCTGACGGCCGAAGACCCGCCGCTCGAGTATGCCGCCGAGCTCAAGTTCGACGGGCTCGCCATCAGCCTGCGCTACGAGCGCGGCTCGCTCGCGCTCGCCGCGACGCGCGGGGACGGCGAGGTGGGCGAGGACGTGACGCGCAATGTGCGCACCGTGCGCGGCATCCCGCTCAAGCTGCGCGGCAAGGCGCCCGAGCTGCTCGAGGCGCGGGGCGAGATCTACATGACGCGCGAAGACTTCAACCGCCTGAACGAGCGCCAGCGCGCCGCGGAAGATAAGACCTTCGTCAATCCGCGCAACGCCGCCGCGGGCAGCGTCCGGCAGCTCGACCCGAAGGTGACGGCGAAGCGCCCGCTCTCGTTCTCGGCGTACGGCGTGGGCGCGACGCGCGGCTGGCAGCCGCCGCGCCGGCAAAGCGAGCTGCTCGAGCGGCTGGAGAGCTTCGGCCTGCCGGTCGACGCGCGCCGCGCGGTGGTGCACGGCGCCGAAGGGCTGATCGAGTATCACGCCAGGATCGGCGCGCGCCGGGACGCGCTGCCGTTCGACATCGACGGCGTGGTCTACAAGGTCAACAGCCTCGCCCTGCAGGAGCGCCTGGGCTTCGTCGCGCGCGAGCCGCGCTGGGCGCTCGCCCACAAGTACCCGCCGCAGGAAGAGCTCACTGAAGTGACCGGCATCGACGTCCAGGTCGGCCGCACCGGCACCCTCACGCCGGTGGCGCGGCTGCGTCCGGTGTTCGTCGGCGGCGTGACCGTCACCAACGCCACGCTGCACAACGAGGACGAGCTGCGCCGCAAGGACGTATGGGTGGGAGACAGCGTCGTGGTGCGGCGCGCGGGCGACGTCATCCCCGAAGTGGTCGGCGTGCGCAAGAAGGGGCCGCGGCGGCCGTCGGACCGCTTCGAGATGCCTCAGCGCTGTCCCGAGTGCGGCTCGCCCGTGGTGCGGGTGCCGGGAGAGGCGGCGACGCGCTGCACGGGCGGGCTCTACTGCAAGGCGCAGCGCAAGCAGACCCTGCTGCATTTCGCCGCGCGCCGCGCGATGGACATCGAAGGGCTGGGCGAGAAGCTGGTCGACCAGCTGGTCGAGCAAGGGCTGGTGCGCAGCCCGGCCGACCTTTACCGCCTCGATGCGGCGACGCTCGCCGGCCTCGAGCGCATGGGGGAGAAATCGGCGCAGAACCTGGTCGGCAGCATCGGCCGGTCGCGCCACGCCCAGCTGCACCGCTTCATCTTCGCCCTGGGCATCCCCGGCGTGGGCGAGGAGGTGGCGAAGATCCTGGCGCGCAACTTCGGCTCGCTCGAGGCCCTCCTGGAGGCCGACTGGGCCAGGGCGGCGGCAGACAAGGAGGCGGTTCGCAAGGACAATGCACAGCGGAAAAGGCGCGGCGAGCCGCTGCTCGAGGTGGCGCTCGAGGGCATCGGACCGGAACTCATGGACAGCATCGAGAAATTCCTTCGGGAGCCGCACAATCGCAAGGTCATCGCCAGCCTGGTCGACCCCGCGCACGGCGTCTCGCTCGCCGCGCCGAAGGCGCCGCGGCGCGCCGCCACGCAGGCGAAAACCTTCGTGCTCACCGGCACCCTGGCGCACATGACCCGCGACGAGGCGCGCGCGGCGATCGAGGCCAAGGGGCACAAGGTGGCCGGCTCGGTGTCGAAGCAGACGCATTTCGTGGTCGCCGGCGAGGACGCCGGATCCAAGCTCGACGAGGCGCGCCGGCTCGGCGTGCCGGTGCTCGACGAGCGAGGCCTTCTCGAACTGTTGAAGGAGCTCTGACCGCCATGCCCAGGCTCAGGAAAGCGGTGTTCCCCGTCGCCGGCTTCGGCAGCCGGTTCCTGCCCGTCACCAAGGCGAGCCCCAAGGAGATGCTGCCGATCGTCGACAAGCCGCTCATCCAGTACGCGGTCGAGGAGGCCGCCGCGGCGGGGATCACGGACATGATCTTCGTGACAGGGCGCAACAAGCGGGCGATCGAGGATCACTTCGACAAGGCCTACGAGCTCGAGACCGAGCTCGAGCGCAAGGGCAAGGACGTGCTGCTCGAGCAGGTGCGCTCGGTGCTGCCCGAGGGGGTGCGCTGCATCTACATCCGCCAGGCCGAGCCGCTCGGCCTCGGCCACGCCGTGCTCTGCGCGCAGTCGGTGGTCGGCGCCGATCCCTTCGCGGTGCTGCTTGCCGACGACCTGATGGACGCCGCGCCGCCCGCCATGGCGCGCATGGCGCAGGTGTTCGAAAAAGAGGGCTCGTCGCTGCTCGGCGTGGAGGAGGTGCCGCGCGACCAGACGCAGAGCTACGGCATCGTCACCATCGACAAGATGGCCGGCGACCTGGCCCGCATCCACAGCATCGTGGAGAAGCCCCGGCCGGCCGAGGCGCCGTCGAACCTCGCGGTCATCGGGCGCTACGTGCTCACGCCCAGGATCTTCGAGCTGCTGGCCGGGATTTCCCCGGGCGCCGGAGGCGAGATCCAGCTCACCGACGCGATCTCGCAGCTGCTCGCGCACGAGCGCGTGCTCGCGTTGCGCCTGCCGGGGCGGCGCTTCGACTGCGGCTCCAAGCTCGGCTACCTCGAGGCGATGGTCGAGTACGGGCTGCGCCATCCCGAGACCGGCGAGGATTTCGCGCGCTACCTGAAGTCACGCTAGACTCGGCGCCATGCCGGACGTGCAGCGCGCCTGGGATTTTCTCGAGCATTCGGATCGCATCGCGTCGGCCGAGGAGGTGCAGGCCGCGGTGCGGCGCGTCGCCGCCCAGATCGAGAGCCGGCTCGCCGCCGCCTATCCGCTGGTGCTCGCGGTCATGGGCGGCGCGGTGGTGTTCGCCGGGCAGATCCTGCCGCAGCTGCGCTTCCCGCTCGACTTCGACTACATCCATGCCTCCCGCTACGGCGCCGAGACGCGCGGCGCGCGGGTCGAGTGGCGCGTCACGCCGCCCGAGAGCGTGAAAGGCCGCACCGTGCTGGTGCTCGACGACATCCTCGACGGCGGCGAGACCATGGCCGCGATCCGCGAGCGCATGCGCGCGCTCGGCGCGCGCGAGTTCTACTGCGCCGTGCTGGTCGAGAAGGTCCTGCAGCGCGAGAAGCCGATCGCGCCGGACTTCGTCGGCCTGTCCATCGCCGACCGCTTCGTGTTCGGCTATGGCATGGACGCCAAGGGCTACTGGCGCAACCTGCCCGAGATCCGCGCCATGAAGGGAGCCTGAGCGGCGTGCTGGCGATCATCGGCGGCAGCGGGCTGACCAAGCTGGGCAGCATGGAGGTGACGCAGCGCCGGGTGGCGCGCACGCCCTATGGCGAGCCCTCGGGCGCGCTCACCTTCGGCCGCATCCGCGCGGCCGAGGTGGTGTTCCTGGCGCGCCACGGCTATGGCCACACCATCGCGCCGCACGAGGTCAATTACCGCGCCAACCTCTGGGCGCTCAAGGACGCGGGCGCCGACGCGGTGATCTCGGTGGCCTCGGTCGGCGCCATCCGCGGCGCGATCGCTCCCGGGGCCCTGGTCCTGCCGCACCAGGTCATCGACTACACCTGGGGCCGGCGCTCCACCTACTTCGAGGGCCCGGGGGCGCCCGTGACCCACGTCGATTTCACCGAGCCTTATTCGGCGCCGCTCAGAAGCAGGATCCTCAAGGCGGCGCGCGAGGCCAGCGAGACGGTGATCGACAAGGGCGTGTATGCCGCGACCCAGGGACCGCGCCTGGAGACCGCGGCGGAGATCGACCGGCTCGAGCGCGACGGCGCCGACCTGGTGGGCATGACCGGGATGCCCGAGGCGGTGCTCGCGCGCGAGATCAGCCTGGAGTACGCGGCGCTCGCGGTGGTCGCGAACTATGCCGCCGGGCGCGGCGAGAGCGAGCACGCAGTGCCCCTGGACCGCATCGGGGCGGTACTGGAAGAAGCCATGGGGCGCGTGCGGCGCATCATCGAGAAGCTGTGCGAGACATGATCCGCGAGGTGCTGCGCATGGGCGATCCTCGGCTCTGGCAAGTATCTGTTCCAGTGACTGATTTCCGTTCCAAGGACCTGAACATCCTGCTCGAGGACATGCGCGAGACCATGGCGCAGCTCAACGGCGCCGGGCTCGCGGCGCCGCAGATCGGGGTGGGGCTGCGCGTGGTGATCTTCGGCGTCAAGTCCAATCCGCGCTATCCCGGCATCGAGGACGTGCCCGACACGGTCCTCATCAACCCGCGCATCGAGCCGCTGTCGGAGGAGCTCGAGGAGGACTGGGAGGGCTGCCTCTCCGTGCCCGGCCTGCGCGGCTGGGTGCCACGCTTCAGGAAAATCAGATATCAAGGGTATGAGGAGCGCGGCCAGCGGTTCCAGCGCGTCGTGGAGGGCTTTCACGCGCGTGTGGTACAGCACGAGTGCGACCACCTGGACGGCATCCTGTATCCGATGCGCATGCGCGACTTCACGCGCTTCGGCTTCAACGAGGCGCTGTTTCCAGGGCAGGAGCTGCCTCCTGAAGACTGAGCTCCTTGAGCAGATCCTGCTCTAGCTGCAGGACCGCCTTCGGATCGGCCAAGGCGTTTCCAGCGATGAGAAAGACGTCTTCGGCGCGATCGCCCAGGGTATTGATGCGCGCGGTCTGCAGGTTGATGCGGTAACGAGCCAGGATGCGCGCCACGCCGTAGAGCAGCCCGGGCCGGTCGCTCGCGACGATCGAAAGCACGTGGTAGGCGCCGCGCTCGTCGGGCCGGATGTCGACCGCGGGGGAGATCGGGAAGTGGCGCACCCGGCGCGACAGGCGCCCGCCGCGCGGCGGCGCGAGCGGCGCCTGCGACTCGACCTCCTCGGCCAGCTCGGCCTCGATCATGCCGATCATGTCGCGGTAGTGCGCGCCGCGGCCCTGGCCCATGACGAGGAAGGTATCGAGCGCGTAGCCGTTGCGCGTGGTGTGGACTTTCGCTTCCACGATGTTGAACGCGCTGCGCTCGAAGTAGCCGCAGATGCGCGCGAACAGCGCCTCGCGGTCGCGGCAGTAGATCATCACCTGCAGGCCCTCGCCGAAGGGCGCCAGGCGCGCCTTGACCACCGGGCGCCCGGCATCGACGCGGTAGTGCAGGTTGCGCGTCTGCCAGGCGATCTCCTGCGCGTCGTGGCGCAGGAAGTACGCGGTGTCGAGCTGCTCCCAGAGGCGGCTCTCCACGCCGTCGCTCAGGGCATACAGGCGCAGCAGCCGTCTCGCCTCGGCCTGCTTCTCGGCGAGCGCCGCGTCGCGCGCCAGCAGCTCGCCGGTGAGCACGCGCCGCGCGGCGCGGAACAGGTCCTCGAGCAGCTTCGCTTTCCAGGCGTTCCACACCTTGGGGCTGGTGCCGCGCACGTCGGCCACGCTGAACAGGTAGAGCGCCACCAGGCGCCGCTCGGAGCCGACGCGCCGCGCGAAGGCCTGCACCACCTCCGGGTCGTGCACGTCCTGCTTCTGCGCCACCTGCGACATCGCCAGGTGCTGCTCGACCAGGAAGTCGATCAACTCGCGGTCTTCGCTCGCGAGCCCGTGTCTTCTCGAGAAATTCCGCACATCCCTCGCGCCGAGCGCGGAATGATCGCCGCCGCGGCCCTTGGCGATGTCGTGGTACAGCGCGGCGACGTACAGGAGCCAGCGGCGCTCGAAGCCGCTCATCAGCTCGCTGCACAGCGGGAACTCGTGCGCGAACTCGGGCATGGTGAAGCGCCGCAGGTTGCGCACCACCATCAGGATGTGCTGGTCGACGGTGTAGACGTGAAACAGATCGTGCTGCATCTGCCCCACGATGCGCCCGAACTCGGGCAGGTAGCGCCCCAGGATCCCGTACTGGTTCATGCGGCGGAACTCGTGCACGATGCCGCGCTGCTGCTGCAGGATGTGCACGAAAAGCAGCCGCGCCAGGGGGTCTTTCCTGAATCTCGAGTCGATCAGGAATCTGGACCGGTAAAGCGCCCGCAGCGTGGGCGCGGTCATGCCGCGCAGCTCCTGATGCTGCATCAGCAGCAGGAAGCTCTCCAGGATGGCGGTGGGCGCGCTCTCGAAGAGCCGCTCGTCGGCCACCTCGAGCAGCTCGCCGCGCACCCGGAAGCGCTCGTTCAAGGAGATCGAAGCCGCTTCCGACTGGGGCAGCAGGCGCGCCTCCAGGTTCTGCAGCACGATGGTGTTGAGCTGCGTTACCGCCTTTGCGGTGCGGTAGTAGCGCTGCATCATCGCTTCGCTCGCGCGGCGCTCCGCGGTTTCGGCGTAGCCGAGCTGGGCGGCGAGCGCGCCCTGGAAGTCGAACACGATGCGGTCCTCGCGCCGGCCGGCGAGGTAGTGCAGCCGGATCCTCAGGTCCTGCAGCAGCGCCTCGTGGCGCGCGAGCTGGCGCGCCTCGTCGCGCTCGATGAGGCCGTGGGCCACGAGGTCGCTCCAGCGCCGCCCGATGGCGCAGGCGCGCGCGATCCACTGGATCACGTGCAGGTCGCGCAAGCCGCCGGGCGCCTCTTTCAGGTTCGGCTCGAGCGAATAGGGCGAATCCTGGTGCTTGGCGTGGCGCTGCTCCTGCTCCAGCTTCTTCGCCTCGAAGAACGAGCGCGGGTCGGCAATGTCCTGTAATCGAGTGGTCAACTTCTTGTAGAGACTACGGCTACCCGCAAGGTAGCGAGCCTCGAGCAGCGCGGTGCGCACCGTGATGTCGTGCGCCGCCACCTCGAGGCAGGCCTCGAGCGTGCGCACGCTGTGCCCGATCTCCAGGCCGATGTCCCAGAAGGTGCCGATCAGGCGCTCGAGGGAGGCGCGCGCCGCCTCGTCGGGCTCGGCCGCGAGCAGCACGAGCAGGTCGATATCCGAGCTGGGATAGAGCTCGCCGCGGCCATAGCCGCCGGTCGCGACCAGGGCCGCCGCGGCCGGAAGCCCCGCCTGCCGCCACACCGACCTGACCGTTCGGTCGACGAGGCGTGCGTGCCGGCGCAGCAGCTGCGCCGGATTGGGCCGCTCGAAGTAGGCCGCGCGCAGCCCCTGCCGGGCGGCGGCGACCTCGCTGCGCAGGCTATTGCGCAAGGGCAGGGGCGGGCTGGCTGCCCGAGGACTGCGTCAGCACCTCGCAGCCCGCCTCGGTCACGGCAACCGTATGCTCCCATTGCGCCGACAGGCTGTGGTCCTTGGTCACGATGGTCCAGCCGTCGGCCAGCTCGCGGATGCCGGGCTTGCCGGCGTTGATCATCGGCTCGACCGTGAAGGTCATGCCCGGCTCGAGCATCAGGCCGGTGGCGGGCTTGCCGTAGTGCAGGACCTGCGGCTCCTCGTGGAACCTGCGCCCGATGCCGTGGCCGCAGAACTCGCGCACCACCGAGAAGCCGTGCTTCTCGGCGTGGCCCTGGATCGCGGCGCCGATGTCGCCCAGGCGGGCGCCGGGACGGACCTGGCGGATGCCGAGCCACATGCACTCGAAGGTCACCTCCACCAGCCGGCGCGCCTGGATGCTGGGCTCGCCGACGAAGAACATGCGGCTGCAGTCGCCATGGAAGCCGTCCTTGATCACGGTGATGTCGATATTGAGGATGTCGCCCGGCTTGAGCACCCGCTCGCCCGGCACGCCGTGGCAGACCTGGTGATTCACCGAAGTGCAGATCGACTTCGGAAACGGCTTGTAGCCGGGCGGCGCATAGTGGAGCGGCGCGGGCACCGTGCCCTGCACCGCCACCATGTACTCGTGGCACAGGTCGTTCAGCTTGCCGGTGCTCACCCCCGGCTTGACGTGCGGGGCGATGAAGTCGAGCACCTCGGAAGCGAGCCTGCCGGCGACGCGCATGCGCTCGATTTCCTCCGAGCCCTTCAAGACTACGGCCATGGGACTGATTATGCTAGAATTTCGAGCTGACTTGCGATTGCCGGGATTTCAGGATCGCGAGTCAAATCTCCCGCGCGGCCGAATAGGGTGCTTCCGACGAAGCCAGGGCCGCGCGGCAGCGACAACCCTAAGGAGAGTTCGTGTCAGCCACGATGCGTCAGATGCTCGAAGCCGGGGTCCACTTCGGACACCAGACCCGGTACTGGAACCCGAAGATGGCGCCGTACATCTTCGGCCACCGCAACAAGATCCACATCATCAACCTGGAGAGGACGCTGGCGCTGTACCAGGAGGCGCTCAAGTTCGTGCGCCAGCTGGCCGCCAACCGCGGCATGCTGCTGTTCGTCGGCACCAAGCGACAGGCGCGCGACATCATCCGCGAGGAGGCGCAGCGCTGCAGCATGCCCTACGTCGACTACCGATGGCTCGGCGGCATGCTGACGAACTTCAAGACCGTCAAGCAGTCCATCAAGCGCCTGAAGGAGATGGAGCAGATGGCGCAGGACGGCAGCTTGGAGCGCATCTCCAAGAAGGAAGCGCTCGGCCTGCAGCGCGAGCTGCAGAAGCTGCAGCGCTCCCTGGGCGGCATCAAGGAGCTCTCGGCCCTGCCCGACGCGCTGTTCGTGATCGACGTCGGATACCAGAAGGGCGCGGTGGCCGAGGCGGTGAAGCTGGGCGTGCCGGTGGTCGGAGTGGTCGACACCAACCACTCGCCCGAGGGGATCGACTACGTCGTTCCCGGCAACGACGACTCGAGCCGGGCGATCCGGCTCTACGCGCGCGGCATCGCCGACGCGGTGCTCGAGGGCCGCAGCCAGTCGCTCGAGGAGGTGGTCGCCGCCTCGCGCGACGAGTTCGTCGAGGTGGAAGAGGATGCGACGGGGCACTAGATTGTCTTGGCGAACTTCAAAAAAGGGGCCGAGCGCCCCTTTTTTTCAACCTCATGGAGCGTAAGTGATGGCGGAAATCAGTGCGGGCCTGGTGAAGGAGCTGCGCGAGCGAACCGGGCTGCCGATGATGGAGTGCAAGAAGGCGCTTTCGGAGGCGAGCGGCGATCTCGACAAGGCCGAGGAGCTGCTGCGCATCAAGGGCAGCGCGAAAGCGAGCAAGGCGGCGGGGCGCACCGCCGCCGAAGGCGTGGTCGGCGCGTGGCTGTCGGCCGACGCAAGACTCGGCTCGCTCGTCGAGGTCAACTGCGAGACCGACTTCGTGGCGAAGAACGAGGACTTCATCGCGTTCGCCAAGGCGCTCGCGCAGACCGTCGCGAGCCGCGACCCGGGCAGCGCGGAAGAGGAGAAGCGCCAGGCGCTGGTGCAGAAGATCGGCGAGAACATCACCATCCGGCGCTTCAAGCGCCTGCAGGCCAAGGGCGGGCTCGCGCTGTACCTGCACGGCAGCAAGATCGGCGTGCTGGTCGACTACGAAGGGCCCGAGGAGGTCGGCAAGGACCTGGCGATGCACATCGCCTTCGCCAGGCCGGCCCACCTGACGAAGGCCGAGGTGCCCGCCGAGGTCGTGCAGCGCGAGCGCGACATCCAGAGCGCGCGGGCGAAGGAGTCGGGCAAGAGCGCCGAGATCGCCGCGAAGATGGTCGAGGGCGCGGTGAACAAGTTCCTCGGCGAGATCACGCTGCTCGGCCAGCCGTTCGTGCGCGACGACAAGCAATCGGTCGAGAAGATGCTGGCGGCGAGGAAGGGAAAGGTCAACGCATTCGCCTTCCTGGTCGTTGGAGAAGGCATCGAGAAGAAGCTGCACTAGGGAGAAGGCTGGCTGACGCCTCGCAGTGACTCCTAAATACAAGCGGATTCTGCTCAAGCTGTCGGGGGAGGCCCTGATGGGCGAGGATCCGTTCGGCATCAACCGCCAGACCATCGAGGCGATCGTGGCCGAGATCGCGCAGGTGGCGCGCCTGGGCGTGGAGATCGGGGTGGTGATCGGCGGCGGCAACATCTTCCGCGGCGTGGCGCCGGGCGCCGCCGGCATGGATCGGGCCACCGCCGACTACATGGGCATGCTGGCGACGGTGATGAACGCGCTCGCGCTGCAGGACGCGATGCGCCGCGCCGGGCTCGCGAGCCGGGTGCAGTCCGCGCTCAACATCGAGCAGGTGGTCGAGCCCTACATCCGCGGCAAGGCGATCCGCTACCTCGAGGAAGGCAAGGTGGTGATCTTCGCCGCCGGCACCGGCAACCCCTTCTTCACCACCGATACCGCGGCGGCGCTGCGCGGCAGCGAGATGGGCGCCGAGATCGTGATCAAGGCGACCAAGGTCGACGGCGTGTACACCGCCGACCCGCGCCGCGACCCCAAGGCCGAGCGCTTCGGGCACATCAGCTTCGACGAGGCGATCCAGCGCAAGCTCAAGGTCATGGACGCGACCGCGCTCACCCTGTGCCGCGACCAGAAGCTGCCGATCAGCGTGTTCAACATCTTCAAGAAGGACGCGCTGCGCCGCGTGGTGCTGGGCGAGGACGAGGGCACGCTGGTTCACGTATGATTGCACGGAGGCCGCCATGGTGATCGCGGAACTGAAGAAGAACACCGAGCAGAGGATGGACAAGAGCGTCCAGGCCTTCAAGGCCGACCTGGCCAAGGTGCGCACCGGCCGGGCGCACACCGGCCTGCTCGATCACATCACGGTCGACTACTACGGCACGCAGACGCCGCTCGCGCAGGTGGCGAAGGTGGTCCTGATCGACGCGCGCACCATCGGCGTCACGCCCTTCGAGAAGAAGATGATCCAGACGGTGGAGAGGGCGATCCGCGACTCCGACCTCGGCTTGAACCCGGCCACCTCGGGCGAGACGGTGCGGGTGCCGATGCCGGCGCTCACCGAGGAGCGGCGCAAGGAGCTGATCAAGGTGGTCAAGCACGAGGCCGAGAACGCGCGCGTGGCGGTGCGCAACCTGCGCCGCGACGCGATCCATCATCTCAAGGAGGCGCTGAAGAAGAAGGAGGTGTCGGAGAACGACGAGCGGCGCGCCCAGGACGAGGTGCAGAAGATGACCGACCGCCATATCGCGGAGCTCGACAAGCTGCTGCAGCAGAAAGAAGCGGAGCTGATGGCGGTATGAGCCAGCAGAGCTCGACGCGGCAGGTCCCCGAGCACGGCGATGTGCCGCGCCACATCGCGATCATCATGGACGGAAACGGGCGCTGGGCGAGGAACCGGCGGCTGCCGCGCATCGCCGGCCACCGGCGCGGCGTCGAGGCGGTGCGCGCCACGGTGCGCGCCTGCGCCGAGCGCGGCGTGGAGTACCTCACGCTGTTCGCTTTCAGCTCCGAGAACTGGCGCCGCCCGGCGGAGGAGGTGGCGCTGCTGATGCAGCTGTTCCAGGCTGCGCTCTCGAACGAGGTCGAGAAGCTGCATCGCAGCGGCGTGCGGCTCAAGGTGGTCGGCGACACCCGGCGCTTCGCCCCGAAGATCCGCCGCCTGATCGAGGAGGGCGAGCGCCTCACGGCCGAGAACCGGCGGCTGACGCTGAGCGTCGCCGCCAACTACGGCGGACGCTGGGACATCCTGCAGGCGCTGTCGCGGCTCTTGAAGGAACAGCCTGCCCTGGACGAGATTCGCGAAGAGATGCTCTCCCCGTATCTCGCCATGAGCTACGCGCCCGAGCCGGACCTGTTCATCCGCACCGGCGGCGAGCAGCGCGTGAGCAACTTCCTGCTGTGGCAGCTCGCCTACAGCGAGCTCTACTTCACCGAGACGCTGTGGCCGGACTTCGGCGCTGCGGCGCTCGATGACGCGATCGCCTCCTATCGCCGCCGCGAGCGGCGCTTCGGCCGCACCAGCGAGCAGCTCCAGGACGCGAAGCGAGCCGAGGTCGCCTGAAGCGCGTGCTGGCCGCGCGCGTGGCGACCGCCGCGGTGCTGATCGCGGCGCTGCTTGGCGCGCTGTTCCTCCTTCCGCCCGCCTGGCTGAAGGCGCTGATCACCGCGCTGGTAGCGCTGGCGGCGTTCGAATGGGGACGGCTGTGCCGGGTCGACGCCATGCTTTACGCCGCCCTCACCGGCGTCATCTTCGCCCTTTCGGCCTGGAGCGGCGCCGCGCAGCCCTGGCTCGCAGCGGCCGCCGTGTTCTGGCTGCTCGTCGCGCCGCTGTGGCTGTGGCGCGGCGTGCAGCCGGCGCAGGCGCGGCTGCTCGCCCTCGCCGGCGTGGCGGTGCTGGTGCCGGCAGGGCTGGCCATGGTCGAGCTCTCGCCCGGCCGGGTGCTGGCGGTGCTCGGCCTCACCTGGGTGGCGGACAGCGCCGCCTACTTCGCCGGGACGCGCTACGGGCGCCACCGCATGGCGCCCTCGATCAGCCCGGGCAAGACCTGGGAGGGCGCCGCCGGCGGCGTGGCCGGCGCGCTCGCCTACGCTATCATCTGCGCATCGCTTTTCAAGGGAATCGCCTGGGTGCCGTTCTTGGCGGCCGCGGCGCTGCTGGCGGTGCTGAGCATCGTCGGCGACCTGTTCGAATCCGCGGCCAAGCGACAGGCCGGGGTGAAGGACAGCGGCGCGCTCCTGCCCGGCCATGGCGGCATTCTCGACCGCATCGATAGCGCGACCTCGACCCTGCCGCTGGCAGCCGCGGTCGCGCCCTGGATCGTAGGACGATGAGCTGCACGAATGTAAGCGTGCTCGGCGCCACCGGATCGATCGGCGCCAGCACCCTGGACGTGATCCGGCGCCACCCCGGCCGCTACCGGGTGTTCGCGCTCACCGCGCACGCCTCGGCCGAGGCGCTGCTCGCGCTTTGCCGCGTCCACCGCCCGCGCTACGCGGTGCTGTCCGGGCCCGCTTCGGTCTCGAAGGACGAATTTTCCAGGCTGGGAACCGAGCTGCTCGTCGGTCACGCCGCGCTTGACCAGGTCGTGGCGCATCCGGACTGCCATGCGGTGATGGCCGGCATCGTCGGCGCCGCCGGGCTTTCCTCGACCCTCGCCGCGGCTCGCGCCGGCAAGCGCGTGCTGCTCGCCAACAAGGAAGCGCTGGTCATGGCCGGGCCGCTGGTGATGCGCGTCGCGCGCGCGGCGGGCGCGCAGCTGCTGCCGGTCGACAGCGAGCACAACGCCGTATTCCAATGCTTCTCCGAAAAGAAATCCGTCAGGAAAATCCTGCTGACCGCCTCGGGCGGCCCGTTCCGCGCCGTGCCGCTCGAGAGCCTCGAGGCCGCGACGCCCGAGCAGGCCTGCGCGCACCCCAACTGGGTGATGGGACGCAAGATCTCGGTCGATTCCGCCACCATGATGAACAAGGGGCTGGAAGTGATCGAGGCGCGCTGGCTGTTCGACCTGAGCGCGGAGCGCATCGAGGTGCTGATCCACGCGCAGAGCATCGTGCATTCGCTGGTCGAGTACGTCGACGGCTCGGTGATCGCGCAGCTTTCCAACCCGGACATGCGCGTGCCGATCGCGTACGCCCTGGGCTATCCCGAGCGCATCGACTCCGGCGCGCAGACCCTGGATTTGATTTCCATAAAGACCCTTTCTTTCGAAAAGCCCGATGCGGCGCGCTTCCCCTGCCTGCCGCTCGCCTACGCCGCGCTGCGCGCCGGCGGCACCGCGCCCGCGCTGCTGAACGCCGCCAACGAGGTCGCGGTCGAGGCCTTTCTCGGCCGCCGGCTGCCCTTCACCGGCATCGCGCGGGTCATCGGCGACACCATGGAGCGCGTGCCCGCGGGAGCGGCGGAAACGCTCGACGCGATCCTTGCCGCCGACGCGGCGGCGCGCCGCGCGGCCCGCGCGCAAGTGCTGGCGCGAGCGGCCTGACTCTCATCCTATGAGCCTGCTCCACACCATCGCGGCGTTCATCGTCGCCCTCGGCGTGCTGATCGTGGTGCACGAATACGGCCACTACCTGGCCGCGCGCCTGTGCCGCGTGAAGGTGCTGCGCTTTTCCGTCGGGTTCGGCCGGCCGCTCGCGACCTGGCGGCTGGGCGCGGACCGCACGGAATGGATGATCGCCGCCGTCCCGTTCGGCGGCTACGTCAAGATGCTCGACG